>NZ_FPJC01000006.1:0-291400 GCF_900119265.1 Pseudomonas sp. NFACC04-2 | reverse complement strand
CACTGGCCTTTTTTAGGATTTCAATGTCCAGGTCTTTTTGCCTGAGCAACGCTTTGAGCTGCTGAATTTCACGCTGATCAGCGGTAATCGCCTTGGCGCCCACCGGGGTTGAACCCAACCGCTCCTTACGAACCTGATCGACCCAGCGGCGAAGCGCCGTGGGCCCAATATCCAGGCTGGCGCAGACTTCGGGAACTGACTGTCCCTCGTCCAGCACCATGCTGGCCGCTTTGAGTTTGAACTCACTGGAGTAAGATTTACGCATAACCAAAACACCTCAGATTTGGGCGCCATCATAGCGCCCGATTGAAGTGTCCAAAATCATTAGGCCAGTTCAAGCTCGCTCCCACATGGTTTTTTGGGTGATCACAACATCTGCACGCGATACAAAAAACTGTGGGAGCGAGCTTGCTCGCGATGAGGCCCGTGCATTCAACGACTCTGCCGACGAACCGTTCACCTTGTCCTACAGTTTTGCCGTGCGGTGCCGTTAATACAGCTAACCACGCCAATAACACCAACAAGAGTGAACAGCATGCGCCTGAGCCTGAAGGCTAAAGTCCTGTCCCTTGCGATACTGCCGGTATTGCTGTCCGCCGTGATCATCAGCCTGACCACGGCTTTCATCTTGAAGGAACAAGCGGGTAAAGAGGTCCAACAGACTCGTGAGCGCCTGCTCAGCGAGGCCAAGGCCACGCTGCAGAACTACGTGGCGGTGGGCCTTACCGCGATCAAGCCGCTCTACGATGCCGCCGCGCCTGGCGATAACGAGGCGCGCGCCCAGGCGATCAAGCTGCTGTCGAATATCAGCTACGGCAAGGACGGCTACTTCTTCGGCTACGACTCCGAGACCATTCGTCTGTTCAAGGCCAACAGCCCCGATGGCGTGGGCAAGAGTTTCAAGGACAACCGCGACCCGAACGGTGTCTACGTCAACCGTGACCTGGTGAAAGTCGCCAAGGACGGAACGCATTATCTGGAATACAGCTCGCCACTGCCCGGCAGCAAGGACTTGGTGCCCAAGCTTGGCTACACCGAATACCTGCCCAAGTGGGACCTCGCGGTCGGTAGCTCGGTCAACCTGGACGGCATCGAAGCCCAGGTGGCACTGGTGGAGGCCAAGGTCCACGATCGCCTGCAAGGCGTGATCTTGAGCATCGTCGGGATCGCCGCGGTGGTGTTGCTGGTGATTGCGGTGGTGGGCCTGGTGCTCGCCAACACAATCCTGCGTCCCCTGCACCTGATGAAGGACAACCTCGACGACATCGCCGCGGGCGAGGGGGATTTGACCCGTCGGCTGACCATCACCAGCCAGGACGAGCTGGGCCAACTGGCCGGTTCGTTCAACCGCTTCGTCGACAAGATCCACGGCTTGGTGCGGCAGATCACCGACATGACTTCGCAACTGACCGGCCTGGTGACGCAAGTTTCCGAGCAGGCCCAGCGCTCGGAGCAGGCCATGGAACGTCAGCGCCACGAAACCGATCAGGTGGCCACGGCGATCAACGAGATGTCCTCGGCTGCCCAGGAAGTCGCGCGCAGTGCCCAGGGCGCCGCCGTCGCGGCCCAGCAGACCGACGAAGAAGGCCAGTCCGCCAAGCGCGTGGTGGCCGGCAGCATCCAGCAGATTCATGCTTTGGTGAACGATATTCGCAGCAGCGGCGTGTCCCTGGACAGCCTGCAGCAGGACGTGGCCTCGATCGTCAGTGTGCTCGGGGTGATTCGTTCGATCGCCGAACAGACCAACCTGCTGGCCCTCAACGCCGCCATCGAGGCTGCGCGTGCCGGCGAGGCGGGGCGGGGGTTCGCGGTGGTGGCCGATGAAGTGCGGGCCCTGGCCAGCCGGACCCAGCAGAGTACCCAGGAAATCCAGGGCATGATCGACCGGCTGCAATCCGGCACCCACGCGGCGGTGGAAGCGATGCGTCGTTCCAGCGAGGCCGGCGATGGCACCTCGGAGCGGGCCAACGAAGCGGGCGCCTCCCTTGACACCATGGCGCAGCTGATCGGCACCATCAACTCGATGAACGCCCAGATCGCCAGCGCCGCCGAAGAACAGACCGCGGTGGCCGAGGAAATCAACCGTAGCGTGCATCAGATCGCCGTGGCCGTGGACAGCGTCGCCGACGAAACCCAACTCGGCGCCCAGACCTCCCGCAGCCTGGCCGACCTGGGCCAGCGCCTGGGGCAACTGGTGGGGCAGTTCCGGATCTGACCCTCAGGAGCTGCCGAAGGCTGCGATCTTTCGCTCTCGATCCAGATGTTTTCACCTGGGCAACCGGGTCTTATCGGGAAAGAAGGATCGCAGCCTTCGGCAGTTCCTGCCGCGGGCCAAAAACCTGTTAGTTCGCAAATCCTGTCTTCACCACAAATCTCTGTGGGAGCGGGCTTGCTCGCGAAAGCGGTGTGTCGGTCAGTACATTCACTCCTGACAAACCGCTTTCGCGAGCAAGCCCGCTCCCACATTTGTTCGGTGGCGACTGTCTGATTTGGGGGGCTTCTACGCCTCCCGCACATCCCGCATCAACAACCCAAACCGCAGATCCACCGCATCCGGGATCGGCACGTAGACCACATGCCCATCCCCCGGTGCCACGTCGATGCTCTGGCCGTTGATGTTCTGCAATTGATGCAGGTCGAAGTGAAAGTTGCCCTTGGGGGTCATCAGTTCCATGTGATCGCCCAGACCAAAGCGGTTCTTGACCCGTACTTCAGCCAGGCGTTCGCGCCGCTCGCCGGTCAGTTCGCCGACGAACTGCTGGCGATCCGATACCGAGCTGCCGTTCTGGTAATTCTGGTATTCGTCGTGCACGTGACGTCTCAGAAAACCTTCGGTGTAGCCGCGTTGGGCCAAGGACTCCAGATCGGTCATCAGGCTGCGGTCGAATTCCCGACCGGCCACCGCGTCATCGATGGCCCGGCGATACACCTGGGTGGTGCGCGCGCAATAGAAGTGCGACTTGGTCCGGCCTTCGATCTTCAACGAATGCACGCCCATGCGCGCCAGGCGCTCGACGTGTTGCACGGCTCGCAGGTCCTTGGCATTCATGATGTAGGTGCCGTGCTCGTCCTCGAAGGCTGGCATCAAATCCTCGGGGCGGTTCGCCTCCTGGAGCAGAAACACCTGGTCGGTGGGCGAGCCGAGGCCCAGGGTCGGTTCGGGTTGGCAGATTTGCACAATGTCGCCCACGGCGTTTTCCATCGCCGGTTGCGCCGAATATTTCCAGCGACAGGCATTGGTGCAACTGCCCTGGTTGGCATCACGCTTGTTCATATAACCCGAGAGCAAGCAGCGCCCGGAGTAGGCCATGCACAGCGCCCCGTGGACGAACACTTCCAGCTCCATGGCCGGCACCTGTTCGCGGATCTCGGCGATTTCCTCCAGGGACAATTCACGGGACAAGATGATCCGGCTCAACCCCTGCCGCTGCCAGAACTCGACGCTCGCCCAGTTCACCGTATTGGCCTGTACCGACAGGTGAATCGGCATCGCTGGAAAATGCCGGCGAACCAGCATGATCAATCCCGGATCGGACATGATCAACGCATTCGGCCCCATCGCGATCACCGGCTCCAGGTCCTTGAGGAACGTGCGCAGCTTGGCGTTGTGCGGCGCGATGTTCACCACTACGTAGAAGCGCTTGCCCATGGCCTGTGCCTCGGCAATGCCCAAGGCCAGGTTCGCGTGGTCGAATTCGTTGTTGCGCACCCGCAGGCTGTAGCGCGGCTGGCCGGCGTACACCGCATCGGCACCGTAGGCGAAGGCATAGCGCATGTTTTTCAGGGTGCCGGCGGGCGCCAGCAGTTCGGGGGCGGCGAAGGTCATGGTGGGGTCAGGTCGCAAAAAGCGGGAAGGGTACGCCAGGGTCGGCCGGATTTTTTTGATCTGGATCAATGCGCAGCGCAAACGTGAAGGCACTCCGGCGAGTCCTGGCGGACTAATGTGTATCCCGCCTTTGGACATGGAAAGCTGATGAATCGAAAGATGCTGCAAAACAAAGCCCAGATGTTGCTCCTGGTGCTGGTCACGGTCGCCTTCATCTGGATCCTGCTGCCATTTTACGGCGCGGTGTTCTGGGCGGTAATCCTGGGTATCGTCTTTGCGCCGATGCAGCGCCGCCTGCAGTTGAAGTTTGGCTGGCACCGCAATGTCACCTCGCTGGCCACGTTGAGTATCTGTGTGGTCTGCGCGATCTTGCCGGTGGTCATCATCAGTACGTTGTTGGTCCAGGAAGGCGCGGCGCTGTACAAGAGCCTGGAAAGCGGCGAGCTGGACATTGCCGATTACCTGGCCCGCTTCAAGGATGCCTTGCCACCGTACTTCCAGCACCTGCTGGACCGCTTCGGCCTGGGCAACCTGAACGGCTTGCGCGACAAGATCGTCAAGAGCGCGATGCAGGGCAGCGAGTTCTTCGCCACCCAGGCCTTCAGTTTCGGCCAGGGCACTTTTCAGTTCCTGGTCAGCTTCTTCGTGATGATCTATCTGCTGTTCTTCTTTCTGCGCGATGGCGCGGAGCTGGTGCGCAAGGTGCGCATGGCCGTTCCCTTGGGGGAACATCAAAAGCGCCGCCTGCAGTTGAAGTTCAACCGGGTGGTGCGGGCCACGGTGAAAGGCAACCTGCTGGTCGCCATCAGCCAAGGTGCGCTGGGCGGATTGATTTTCTGGATCCTGGGGATCCCGACTGTGTTGCCCTGGGCGGTGCTGATGGCATTCCTGTCGTTGTTGCCGGCCGTGGGGGCGGGCCTCGTCTGGGCACCGGTGGCAGTGTATTTCCTGCTCTCGGGGGCGATCTGGCAGGGCGTGGTGCTGACGCTGTTCGGGGTGTTCGTGATTGGCCTGGTGGACAATTTCCTGCGGCCGATCCTGGTGGGCAAGGACACCAAGATGCCCGACTACATGGTGCTGGTCTCGACACTGGGCGGGCTGGCGGTGTTCGGGCTGAACGGCTTCGTGATCGGGCCGCTGATCGCCGCGCTGTTCATGTCCTGTTGGGCCTTGTTCGTCGAAAGCACGCCGCGTGTGCAGTTGCCCTAGGCTCTCAATAGGTAGGGACCGATGCGTTGCGACAGTGCCTGGGCGGCGGGCAGTGAAGTCAGCGGGCCGCTGATGGTCACGCCGTCTTGCACCAGGTACCAGCAGGCCAGCAGCCCGAGCTCCCGGAGTGGGGCGGGGACGGCGCTGCCAATGACAGACATGATTTGAACCTTGGGCATGGGAAACCTCCATCAATCGATGGGGTTACCTTACGGCCCAGGGGGAAGGACGGAAAATCAACTGGCTCAATAGTAGGAATCGATGCCGCTCAATCGACGACCAGATCGAGCATATGCACCACTTCCTGCTCGTTGAGCAGGCCCTTGCGGACCAGGTTTTCCGCCAGCAGGGAAAGGAACTTGGCGCTGCGGTGGCCTTCCAGTTGCTTGAGTTCGGTCAGTACGTTGTACACCTTGCTGGAGGTGCACAGGCCGACAATGCGATGGGGGTTTTGTGTGGGCATACCTTCGTCCTTGTTGTTTTGAAGCTGTTGTTGGCGGACAGAGCCAGTTTGCGGCCCTGTCATGACGCTCACGTGACAGCTTGGGTTGTCGGAAAAAGAAAGCAGGATCCGGACCATATTGCCTTTTTGACGCCGGATTATTGTTCCGGCAGCGACCTCGGCCAGACTTATATGGCCATCCACCTGTTTTTTCGCCCACAAAAAAGCCCCTGGATCTTTCGATCCGGGGGCTTTTTGGTGTTGCTGTCTGGCTCCACGACCTGGACTCGAACCAGGGACCCAGTGATTAACAGTCACTTGCTCTACCAACTGAGCTATCGCGGAATGGCGCGTATGTTACTGATTGGAAAAGAGAAGTCAAGCGTCTATTGGCGAACGGCGCATTCCAGATGTCCCATTGACGGTCAATCAGTGATTGGCAGTTACCGCAAGGGCGGGAGAGGGCTACCATGGTTGCCCGGAAGTGGCAGGACGCGCTGCCGGCCATTCGCCGACATTGAGGTACTCGCCATGAACCACCTGTTACCACTTCACACAGCCCGTTGCGCCGAGGTGTGCTTGTGAGCACCGCCCAGATCAGTTTGCCCAAGGGTGTGGGGCCTCACGCCGAGAAACTGTACGACGCCATCACCCAGGCGAGCACGGCCGAAGAATTGAA
Source organism: Pseudomonas sp. NFACC04-2 (assembly GCF_900119265.1). Lineage (NCBI taxonomy): Bacteria > Pseudomonadati > Pseudomonadota > Gammaproteobacteria > Pseudomonadales > Pseudomonadaceae > Pseudomonas > Pseudomonas sp. NFACC04-2. The sequence goes on along the minus strand of NZ_FPJC01000006.1, from coordinate 285,244 downwards.
CCGTGCCGGAGGCAAGGCCGAAGGGTTTGTCCTGGGGCTGGAAAGCACCAAGGCCATCAAGAGCCAGGTGGCCGAGTCGTTGTATGTCATCTATGACGATGCGGCGAGCCAGCGGGCGACGGAGTTGTAGTCGCGATGCATTTGCTCGTATAGGAAATGCGGGGCTGGATGAAGGTTCTGGTGTGTGCCTGTTTTCATGGGCTTAGACAGCCAAAAAAAACGGGAAGCCATGGCTTCCCGTTCTTCGTCCCAACGACCTTCAGATCACCTGGACGATGGCCTTGGTCACCGCATCGATGTTGTTCTGGTTCAGCGCGGCCACGCAGATGCGGCCGGTGTCCAGGGCATAGATGCCGAACTCGTTGCGCAGGCGCGTCACTTGTTCAACGGTCAGGCCGGAGTAGGAGAACATGCCGCTCTGGCGGGCGACGAAGCTGAAGTCATGCTGCGGGGCAGCCTTGGCCAGCATGTCGACCATCTGGTCGCGCATGCCGCGAATGCGCAGGCGCATTTCGCCCAGTTCGGCTTCCCACTGCGCCCGCAGCTCCGGGCTGTTGAGCACGGCGGCGACGATGCTGGCACCGTGGGTTGGAGGGTTGGAGTAGTTGGTGCGGATCACGCGCTTGACCTGGGACAGCACACGGGCACTTTCTTCTTTCGATTCGCTGACGATCGACAGGGCGCCGACGCGCTCGCCATACAGGGAGAACGACTTGGAGAACGAGCTGGAGGCGAAGAAGGTCAGCCCCGATTCGGCGAACAGGCGCACGGCCGCCGCGTCTTCGTCGATGCCTTCGCCAAAGCCCTGGTAGGCCATGTCCAGGAACGGCACGTGGTTCTTGGCCTTGACCACGGCCAGCACGTTTTTCCAGTCTTGCGGGCTCAGGTCCACGCCGGTGGGGTTGTGGCAGCAGGCGTGCAACACAACGATCGAACGGTCGGGCAGGGCGTTGAGGTCTTCCAGCAGGCCGCTGCGGTTCACGTCGTGGGTGGCGGCATCGTAGTAGCGGTAGTTCTGCACCGGGAAGCCGGCGGTTTCGAACAGGGCGCGGTGGTTCTCCCAGCTCGGGTCGCTGATGGCCACGACCGCGTCAGGCAGCAGTTGCTTGAGGAAGTCGGCACCGATCTTCAGTGCGCCAGTGCCGCCCACGGCCTGGGTGGTGATGACGCGCCCGGAGGCGATCAGCGGCGAATCCTTGCCGAACAGCAGGGTCTGCACAGCCTGGTCGTAGGCGGCAATGCCGTCGATTGGCAGGTAGCCACGGGAAACGTGCTGAGCCACGCGAATCGTCTCGGCCTCGACCACGGCGCGCAGGAGTGGAATGCGCCCCTCCTCGTTGCAGTAAACACCTACACCCAGGTTGACCTTATTGGTACGGGTGTCGGCGTTGAAAGCTTCGTTGAGGCCCAGGATGGGGTCGCGGGGTGCCAATTCGACAGCGGAAAACAGGCTCATTAGTGCGCGGCTCTGAATGGAGAATGAGGGGACGTGTGACGCTCCAGCCGAATGCACTAGAGCGGTGTACAAACGGGGAGCTAGTATAGAGGCCATCACCCGGCACGGCGACAGGCGATTCGGCTTTTAGGCTAAGTTTTTTCGATTTTTTTCGACCGTTAGTCCACTCGCCGCGTCAAAGTCTTCAAGGCGTGTAGGACGTTCGTCTTGAAAGCGAAGGCATTCACCTCCACATTGTGTGCATCCCAGCTTTTTCCTCGGGCGACACCCGTCGTTTCGGTCTTTCTCGTTCCTGTCGGCTGGCCGACAGGGGTGAATCCAGAGGTTATGTCATGTCTGAATTCCAGCTAGTCACCCGCTTCCAGCCCGCCGGCGATCAGCCGGAAGCCATTCGCCTGATGGTCGAAGGCATCGAGGCCGGGTTGGCGCACCAGACGTTGCTCGGTGTGACCGGCTCGGGCAAGACCTTCAGCATTGCCAACGTGATCGCCCAGGTCCAGCGCCCGACCCTGGTCCTGGCGCCGAACAAGACCCTGGCGGCGCAGCTGTATGGTGAATTCAAGGCGTTTTTCCCGAACAACGCCGTGGAGTACTTCGTTTCCTACTACGACTACTACCAGCCCGAGGCTTACGTGCCGTCGTCGGACACCTTCATCGAGAAGGATGCCTCGATCAACGACCACATCGAACAGATGCGACTGTCGGCGACCAAGGCGCTGCTCGAGCGCAAGGACGCGATCATCGTCACCACGGTTTCGTGCATCTACGGCTTGGGCAGCCCGGAAACCTATTTGAAGATGGTGCTGCACGTGGACCGCGGCGATAAACTCGACCAACGCGCCTTGCTGCGGCGCCTGGCGGACTTGCAGTACACCCGCAACGACATGGATTTCGCCCGGGCGACGTTCCGGGTGCGGGGCGATGTGATCGATATCTACCCGGCGGAATCGGATCTGGAAGCGATCCGCATCGAGCTGTTCGACGATGAAGTGGAGAGCCTCTCGGCGTTCGATCCGCTGACCGGCGAAGTGATCCGCAAGTTGCCGCGCTTCACCTTCTACCCCAAGAGCCACTACGTGACGCCACGGGAAACCCTGCTGGACGCCATTGAAGGGATCAAGGCTGAGTTGCAGGAGCGTTTGGAATACCTGCGCTCGAACAACAAGCTGGTGGAGGCCCAGCGGCTGGAGCAGCGGACCCGCTTCGACCTGGAGATGATTCTGGAGCTGGGCTACTGCAACGGCATCGAAAACTACTCGCGCTACCTGTCGGGCCGTCCGGCGGGTGCGCCGCCGCCGACCTTGTATGACTATCTGCCGGCCGATGCCTTGCTGGTGATCGACGAATCCCACGTCAGCGTGCCCCAGGTCGGCGCCATGTACAAAGGCGACCGTTCGCGCAAGGAAACCCTGGTGGAGTACGGCTTCCGCCTGCCTTCGGCGCTGGACAACCGGCCGATGCGTTTTGACGAATGGGAAAGCGTGAGCCCGCAGACGATTTTTGTCTCGGCCACCCCTGGCAACTACGAAGCCGAGCATGCCGGGCGGGTGGTCGAGCAAGTGGTGCGACCGACCGGGCTGGTGGACCCGCAAGTCGAGGTGCGTCCGGCGCTGACCCAGGTGGACGACCTGCTCTCGGAAATCAGCAAGCGCGTGGCCGTGGAGGAGCGGGTGCTGGTCACCACGCTGACCAAGCGCATGGCCGAAGACCTCACCGATTACCTGGCCGACCATGGTGTGCGGGTGCGTTACCTGCACTCGGACATCGACACGGTGGAGCGGGTCGAGATCATCCGCGACCTGCGCCTGGGCACCTTCGATGTGCTGGTGGGCATCAACCTGCTGCGCGAAGGCCTGGACATGCCGGAAGTGTCGCTGGTGGCGATTCTCGACGCCGACAAGGAAGGTTTCCTGCGCTCCGAACGCTCGTTGATCCAGACCATCGGTCGCGCGGCGCGTAATCTGAACGGCCGGGCGATTCTGTACGCTGACCGCATCACCGGCTCCATGGAGCGGGCCATCGGCGAGACCGAGCGCCGTCGTGACAAGCAGATCGCCTTCAACCTGGCCAATGGCATCACCCCCAAGGGCGTGTTCAAGGACGTCGCCGACATCATGGAAGGCGCCACCGTGCCAGGCTCGCGCAGCAAAAAACGCAAGGGCATGGCCAAGGCGGCCGAAGAGAGCGCCCGCTACGAGGCCGAACTGCGCTCCCCGAGCGAAATTACCAAGCGCATCCGGCAACTGGAAGAGAAAATGTACCAGCTGGCCCGGGACCTGGAGTTCGAAGCGGCGGCGCAATTGCGTGATGAGATTGGCAAGTTGCGAGAGCGGTTGCTGGCTGTCTGAGGTTGTGTGGCGACCTTAGGGGCCCATCGCGAGCAAGCTCGCTCCCACAGGGGATCATTGGGTGGCTCGATCGAACTGTGGGAGCGAGCTTGCTCGCGATGGGCGCGACTCGGTCTGACGGCTGGCCACACAAATCCCGCTCTCACTGGAGCCCGCCCGCCATCGCCTGTTACCATTCGCCCCCTGTTTGATCTTCGCTTTTTATATTCTTTCCGAGACATGCCATGACCACCGTCCGCACCCGCATCGCGCCTTCGCCCACTGGCGATCCCCATGTCGGCACCGCCTACATCGCTTTGTTCAACTATTGCTTTGCCAAGCAGCATGGCGGCGAGTTCATCCTGCGGATCGAGGACACCGACCAGTTGCGTTCGACTCGCGAGTCCGAGCAACAGATCTTCGATGCCTTGCGCTGGTTGGGGATCGACTGGAGCGAAGGCCCGGATGTCGGCGGCCCGCACGGTCCGTACCGCCAGAGCGAGCGTGGTGACATCTACAAGCAGTATTGCCAGCAGTTGGTGGACATGGGGCATGCGTTCCCGTGTTTCTGTACCGCCGAAGAGCTGGATCAGATGCGCGCCGAGCAGATGGCCCGCGGCGAAACCCCGCGCTACGACGGCCGGGCGCTGCTGCTGTCCAAGGAAGAAGTCGCCCGTCGCCTGGCGGCCGGCGAGCCCCATGTGATCCGCATGAAAGTGCCGAGCGAAGGCGTCTGCGTGGTGCCGGACATGCTGCGTGGCGATGTCGAGATCCCATGGGATCGCATGGACATGCAGGTGCTGATGAAGACCGACGGCCTGCCGACGTACTTCCTGGCCAATGTGGTCGACGATCATCTGATGGGCATCACCCACGTATTGCGCGGTGAGGAATGGCTGCCGTCGGCGCCGAAACTGATCCTGCTCTACGAATACTTCGGCTGGGAACAACCGCAGCTGTGCTACATGCCGCTGCTGCGTAACCCGGACAAGAGCAAGCTGTCCAAGCGCAAGAATCCGACCTCGGTGACGTTCTACGAGCGCATGGGCTTCATGCCCGAGGCGATGCTCAACTACCTGGGGCGCATGGGCTGGTCGATGCCGGACGAGCGCGAGAAGTTCTCGCTGCAGGAAATGGTCGAGCATTTCGACCTGTCGCGGGTCTCCCTGGGCGGGCCGATCTTCGATATCGAGAAGCTGTCGTGGCTCAACGGCCAGTGGCTGCGGGACCTGCCGGTGGAAGAGTTCGCCGCGCGTGTGCAGAAGTGGGCGTTGAACCCTGAATACATGATGAAGATCGCGCCCCATGTGCAGGGCAGGGTAGAGACCTTCAGCCAGATTGCTCCGCTGGCCGGCTTCTTCTTTGCCGGTGGCGTGACGCCGGACGTGAAGCTGTTCGAGTCCAAGAAGCTCTCCGGCGACCAGGTACGCCAGTTGATGCAACTGATCCTGTGGAAGCTCGAAAGCCTGCGTCAGTGGGAGAAGGACAGCATCACCGCGACCATCCAGGCCGTGGTCGAGTCCTTGGAGTTGAAACTGCGCGACGCCATGCCGCTGATGTTCGCCGCTATTACTGGCCAGGCCAGTTCGGTATCGGTGCTCGATGCGATGGAGATTCTCGGGCCGGACCTGACCCGTTTCCGCCTGCGCCAGGCCATCGATCTGCTCGGTGGCGTGTCGAAGAAGGAGAACAAGGAGTGGGAAAAACTGTTGGGCGCGATCGCGTAAGCACTCGATGAGGCAGGACATACCCCGGTTTTCCGGGGTTTGTCGGTAAGTGATTGTTATCCCGGCAAAAAATTTTCAAATTTGTTGAAAATAAATTTGACAGACCTCCGATACGCCCTTAAGATTCGCCCCGTCCTCAGCGATGAGGGGCTATAGCTCAGCTGGGAGAGCGCTTGCATGGCATGCAAGAGGTCGACGGTTCGATCCCGTCTAGCTCCACCAATTTACACTTCGAGGCCTGGCCACACCGGTCTTGAAGCGATCAACACTCAGCGTTGATCAGTTGTATAGAAGGGTTTGCGTCCCCTTCGTCTAGTGGCCTAGGACACCGCCCTTTCACGGCGGTAACAGGGGTTCGAGTCCCCTAGGGGACGCCAGTTTTACAGAAGCGATGTTGCAAGATGTCGCTCCGCCGCGAGGCGAAAAATCCGGGGCTATAGCTCAGCTGGGAGAGCGCTTGCATGGCATGCAAGAGGTCGACGGTTCGATCCCGTCTAGCTCCACCAATTACAGGTTCAAGGTTTGGCCACACCGGCCTTGAATCGATCAGTTCTCAGCGCTGATCAAGTCAGAAGGTTTGTGTCCCCTTCGTCTAGTGGCCTAGGACACCGCCCTTTCACGGCGGTAACAGGGGTTCGAGTCCCCTAGGGGACGCCACGATTACCCGCTCTGCGGGATTTTATAAGGGTCATTCAATTCTTGAATGGCCCTTTTGTTTGTCTGGCGTTTGGCCAATTCCCTTATCCTTTGAAAAAGTCTTCTGACCAGCGGTGAACATTTCCGCTTGCGGAAAATTATTACATGGATAATATTTCAGTCGTAATATTCGGAGGCGACGATGAGCGATAAAAAGGCACAAACCCGTGAACGCATTCTCAAGGCCGCCAGCGATGCGCTGATCCAGCGTGGGCCGGCAGAGCCGAGCGTGGGCGAGGTGATGGGTGCGGCCGGGCTGACGGTGGGCGGCTTTTACGCCCATTTCGAAAGCAAGGATGCCTTGATGCTGGAGGCTTTCAAGCAATTGCTCAATCGGCGTCGCGGCTTGATCGCCGATATGGACGGTGAGCTGACAGGTGAGGAGCGGCGTGCGTTGGTCGCCGCGTTCTATCTGTCCCGAAAGCACCGCGACTCCACCGAGCAAGCCTGCCCGATTCCGGCGTCGGTCGGCGAACTTGGGCGACTGCCGGATGCGTTTCGTGAGGTGCTCAATGAGCATATCGAGTTGATGGTCGCGCAATTGGCGGCCAGCCCGGAGGACGCCGACAAGGCCCTGGCCGACATCGCCTTGATGGTCGGTGGCCTGGCCCTGGCGCGGGCATTGGGCCCGGGAGAGTTATCGGATCGTTTGCTGCGCGCTGCCAAGTCGGCGGTGCGTTGAGCTGAGGCGCAAGCCCTGGAGATGAGCGATGGACAGGTTGAGCTGGATACGTAGTGTCAATGGCACGCTTGGCTGGGTGGCTCCGCGCCTGGTGGCGAAGCAGATGCGTTCGCTGTTCATGCGCCCTCGAAACTTGCCGCCGCGGGATTGGGAGCTGCCGTTGCTGGCGACGTCCGAACGTATCACTTTGCGTTTCGGTCTCTCGGCCTTGCGCTGGGGCAAAGGCCCGGCGGTCTTGTTGATGCACGGTTGGGAAGGGCGGCCGACCCAGTTCGCGGCGCTGATCACGGCCCTGGTGGGCGCTGGTTACACGGTCGTGGCGCTGGACGGTCCGGCCCACGGGCGTTCGCCGGGGCGCGAGGCGAATGTCCTATCGTTCGCCAGGGCGATGCTTGAAGCCGCCGCCGAGCTGCCGCCGTTGCAGGCGGTGATCGGGCATTCCATGGGCGGTGCCAGCGCCATGCTGGCTGTCCAGTTGGGATTGTGTACCGAGACGCTGGTCAGCATCGCCGCGCCCGCTCGCATTCTTGGGGTGCTGCGCGGTTTCTCTCGGATGATGGGGCTGCCGCCCAAGGCGCGTTCGGCCTTTATTCGCCAGGTGGAAAGCGACGTGGGCATGCCCGCTTCGAAGATGGATGTGGCGCATTACCAGTTGGACGTGCCGGGGTTGATCGTCCATGCCGAGGATGACACTTCGGTCTCGGTCAAGGAGTCGCAATTGATTCATGAGGCCTGGTTCGACAGTCGGCTGCTGCGACTGCCACAGGGCGGGCATCAGCGGGTGCTGGCCGATCCTCGTGTCATTGATGGGGTGTTATCACTGTTGGCCGGTCGCAGCCTGCAAGCGCGGCAATCGGCTTGAGCGGTGGGAGCAAGGCTTGCCCGCGATGGCGGTCGAGCTCGGATCCGTTACACTGCCCCATCCAAATTCGACCGGGAGAGGGGCATGGGCTGGGATCGGGCAACGCGATTCATCATTGATCTTCAGGTCAATGCCGAAGACATCGACGGGCTGGGCCACGCCAACAACGCGGTATACGTCACCTGGCTCGAGCGCTGTGCCTGGCGCCATTCCCAGCGCCTGGGCCTGGATCTGGTGGAGTATCGACGCCTGGACCGGGCCATGGCGGTGGTGCGGCATGAAATCGATTACCTGGCGGCCGCCTATGAAGGCGACGAACTGCAATTGGCAACCTGGATCGTCGACTGGGACCAGCGCCTGAAAATGACCCGGCATTTCCAGCTGGTCCGTCCCAGCGACAACGCCACGTTGCTGCGGGCCCAGACCACCTTCGTCTGCATCGAGCTGTCCACTGGCCGGCCCAAGCGTATGCCGCAGGAATTCATCGAGGGGTATGGTCCCGCCCTGGAACCGTCCGGCATCCTCATGGACTGACCCACCGCCATCGCGAGCAAGCTCGCTCCCACAGGGTTTGGTGGTGGACTCCAATTCCGTGAACACCCTGGAGCCAGGGTGGGAGCGGGCTTGCTCGCGAAGGCGGTGGTAAATTCAATATCAATGCAAACTGACCCACCGCTTTCGCGAGCAAGCCCGCTCCCACACAGGATTTGTGCTGAATGCCGGATATGTGGGCAAAATCCGGTAAACTGCCGCACGTTTTTTCGTTGAGTGTATGTTTCCATGCAAATTGCCCTGGCGCCCATGGAGGGGTTGGTCGACAACATCCTGCGGGACGTCCTGACCCGTGTTGGCGGTATCGACTGGTGTGTCACCGAGTTCATCCGTGTCAACGATCGGCTGCTCACGCCGGCCTATTTCCATAAGCTCGCCCCTGAGCTGCTGACCGGTGCCCAGACCGCTGCCGGTGTGCCGTTGCGGGTGCAGTTGCTCGGCTCCGATCCGGTGTGCCTGGCGGAAAACGCGGCGTTGGCATGCGAGCTGGGCTCAGAGGTGATCGACCTTAATTTCGGTTGCCCGGCCAAGACCGTGAACAAATCCCGGGGCGGGGCGGTGTTGCTCAAGGAGCCGGAACTGCTCAACGAAATCGTCGAACACGTGCGCCGTGCGGTGCCGAAGCACATCCCCGTCACCGCCAAGATGCGCCTGGGTTTCGATAGCCCGGACGGCGCGCTGGTCTGTGCCACGGCGTTGGCCGAAGGCGGCGCGGCGCACATCGTGGTGCATGCGCGGACCAAGGTCGATGGCTACAAGCCTCCGGCCCATTGGGAGTGGATCCCCCGCGTGCAGGAAGTGGTCAAGGTGCCGGTGTTCGCCAATGGCGATATCTGGAGCGTGGAGGATTGGCGCCGTTGCCGCGAAATCAGCGGTGTCGAAGACATCATGCTCGGTCGCGGCCTCGTTTCCCGCCCTGACCTGGCCCGGCAGATCGCCGCCGCCCGGGCTGGCGAGGACGTGGTCGAGATGTCCTGGGCCGAGTTGCAACCGATGCTCCATGACTTTTGGCAGCAAGTGGTCGAACAGTTGACGCCGCGCCAGGCCCCGGGCCGGTTGAAGCAGTGGCTGGCGATGCTGACCCGCAATTACCCCGAAGCGGTGGAGCTTTTTACCGCGCTGCGCCGGGAAACCGACCTGGACGCGGTGGGGCATTTATTGGGTGTGCGGCGCACCGAAGCGGCCTGAAAAAAATTCGAAAAAACCTCTTGAAAAGTTTTTGGCGGACCCTAGATAGGGGTTACGCGATGCCGAATTCGGGTCGCGGAGACAAAAAAACTTGCTGAATTTTTCAGGAGATTTGAATCATGAGTACTGCATTTTCGCTGGCCCCTCTGTTCCGTTCCTCGGTCGGCTTCGATCGCTTCAACGACTTGTTCGAAACCGCCCTGCGCAACGAACCGGGCAGCAGCTATCCACCTTACAACGTGGAAAAACATGGTGATGACGAGTACCGCATCGTGGTCGCCGCCGCCGGGTTCCAAGAAGAAGACCTGGACCTGCAAGTGGAAAAAGGTGTGCTGACCATCAGTGGCGGCAAGCGTGAAGCCAGCAACGACAGCGTCACCTTCCTGCACCAGGGCATTGCCCAGCGTGCGTTCAAGCTGTCCTTCCGGTTGGCCGATCATATCGAGATCAAGTCCGCCGGCCTGCGTAACGGTCTGTTGAGCATCGACCTGTTGCGAGTGGTTCCGGAAGAGGCGAAAGCCAAGCGCATCCCGATCAACGGTGCGCAGCAGCAACCTGCGCTGCAAAACTGATGCATCGCAACTGAAGAAGGGCGCCAAATGGCGCCCTTCTTCATTCTGGAGATCAGTGGAAGACTCATTGTGGCGAGGGGATTTATCCCCGTTGGCTGCGAAGCGGCCCCAAAAAAGAACAGCCGACGCTGTTTAGCCTGACACACCGAGGCGACTGCTTTAGGGCTGCTTCCCAGCCCAGCGGGGATAAATCCCCTCGCCATACAGTTACGGCAACAACCGCTCAAACGCCTCCAGTGGCAACGGCCGGCTGTGCAAATAGCCTTGGTACAGATGGCAACCAAGCCCTTGCAGGAAGTGCAACTGCTCCAGGGTCTCCACGCCTTCGGCGATCATCACCAGGTTGAGGCTGCGGGCCATGGCGACGATGGCGCGGATGATTTCTGCATCGTTGGGGTCGCTGGTGGCGTCGCGCACGAATGACTGGTCGATTTTCAGCGTGTCCACCGGCAGGCGCTTGAGGTAGGTCAACGACGAGTAACCGGTGCCGAAATCGTCCATGGCGAAGCCCACACCCAATTTCTTGAGCCGGCGCATCTTGGCGATGGTGTCGTCCAGGTTCTGGATCACGATGCCTTCGGTGATCTCCAGCTTCAGCAGCGAGCAGGGCAGGCCGTGGGTGGCCAGACTGTTTTCGATGCGTTCGACGAAGTCGCTCTGGCGGAATTGTCGTGGGCTGATGTTCACGCACAGGCTGAATCGCTGCGGATCGATCTTGCCCCTGGCGATCAATTGCTTGAAGCCGTCGCAAGCTTCATCGAGGATCCAGGTCCCGACTTCTAGGATCAGGCCACTGTCCTCCAGCACTTTGATGAATTCGTTGGGCGATTGGGCGCCGAGCTCCGGGTGATGCCAGCGCACCAAGGCTTCGGCGCCGATGATGCGGTTGTCCCGGGCATCGACCTGAGGCTGGAAATGCACGCTGAACTCGCCACGGGCCAGGGCCAGGCGCAGGTCGGTTTCCATGCGCAAGCGTTCGCTGGCGGCTTTTTGCATGGTTGTGTGAAACATCTGCGAGGTGTTGCGTCCCGAGTCCTTGGCGCGATACAGCGCAATGTCGGCGCGCTTGAGCAAATCGGTAGGGGTGGAGCCGTGGTCGGGAATCAGCGCGATACCGATGCTCGGCGTGACCTGCAATCGCTGGCCATCGAGAAACATCGGTTCCGAAAGCAGTTCACGCAGGGTGTCGGCCAGGGCCTGCACTTGCTTGCTGACCTCGTTGCGCGAGCCCTCCAGGCCGCTGAGCAGCACCACGAACTCATCGCCACCCAGCCGCGCCACGGTGTCTTCCAGGCGCACGCTGGCTTCCAGGCGCGCGGTGATGATTTTCAGCACGGTGTCGCCCACGGGGTGACCCAGGGAGTCGTTGATGTGCTTGAAGTGGTCCAGGTCTAGAAACAGCAGGGCGCCGCGCAAGTTGTGGCGCTTGAGCAGGGCGATCTGCTGGCTCAGGCGGTCCATCAGCAAGGCCCGGTTGGGCAGGTTGGTCAACGGGTCGTGGTAGGCCAGGTGACGGATCTGCGCTTCGGCATTACGCAACAGGCTCACGTCTCGGGCGGTCAGTAGCAGGCACTCGGTTTCATTGAGGGTGATGGGCTCGACCGACACCTCCACCGTGAGGATTTCCCCCCGTTTATTGCGCCCGAGCATCTCCTGGTGGTGCACGCGGCCCTTGAGTTGCAATTCGGCCAGCAGGGCGGCGCGTTGTTTTTCTTCGGCCCAGATCCCTACCTCGTAGACCGTATGCCCAATCACTTCATCGGCGCGGTAGCCGGTCAACCGGCAGAAGCCGTCGTTGACCTCAAGGTAGCGACCGCTTTCGTGTTCGGTGATGGTGATGGCGTCGGGGCTGGAATGGAACGCCTTGGCGAATTTCTCTTCACTGGCCTTCAGGGCGGCTTCGGAGCGTTGCTGCTGCGTGATGTCGCGCAAGGTCGTGACGACGCATGGCTGGTTGCCGACGTTGATTTGCCGGCTGGAAATCACACAGGTCAGTGGCTGGCCGTTCTTGTGGTGAACGATGATGGCGACATTGTTCAGCGATTGTTCGCGTATCACCCGTTCGATGCGTTGCAGGCTGCTGCCCGAGCCACCCCAGAGGCCGATTTCGTCGGCGCTGAGGCCAATCACGTCGCTGGTGGTCCAGCCGAAGGTCTGGGTGAAACTGGAGTTGATCTCGAGGAACCGCCCGCTGTCTTGGTGGGTGACGCAGATCGGGTCGGGACTGACCTGGAACAGCGTGGCGAATTTCTCTTCCGAGGCGGCCAGGCTTTGTTCGCGCTCCACCTGGTCGGTGATGTCCAGCAAGGTCCCGGCCATGCGCAAGGGGCTGCCGTCGTCATTGCGGTAGAGGCGGGCGCGGCTTTCCAGGTAGCGCGAGCTGCCGTCGGGCAGTTGCACGCGGTAGGTCAATTGATAATTGCCCGCCGGGCCTTCCCGCAGGCTGCGATAGGCGTTGCGCATGTTGTTGCGTTCTTCCGTGGGAACCCCTTCGAAAAACGCATCGAATGATTCGTGGAACGGCTTGGGATCCAGGCCATGGAGTTGCGCGGCCCGGGCCGAGCCGTAGAGCATGCCGCTGGGAATGTGCCAGTCCCAGGTGCCCAGTTGCGCCGAGTCGAGGGCCAGGTCCAGGCGTTCCTGGCTGTCCTTGAGGGCCTGCTCGGCGAGCTTGCGCTCGGTGGTGTCGAGGAACGTGCTCAGCAGGTACGGCTGGCCTTCGAGCTCGACTTTCTGTGCGCTCAGAATGCCGTTATGAATCTGGCCGTTGCTGGCCCGGAACTCCACTTCCATGCTGACCAGTTCGCCCTTGGCCTTGGTTGCCTCCACCAGTTTCGCCCGCTGCTTGGGGTCAACCCACAGGCCCAGTTCCAGGGTGGTACGGCCGATCACGTCATGCACCGGCCAACCGAACAGGCTTTCGAAATACTGGTTGGCCTCGCTGATCAGCCCGTCTTCCTGGCGGGTCAGCAAGACCATGTTCGGGCACAGATGAAAGAGCGTGGCGAAGCGTTTTTCCGAGCTGCGCAGCGCCTGTTCCCGCTCGCGCTGATGGGTGATTTCACGAATCACCCCGATCATGCGCGGCCGGCCATGTTTGTCGGGTAGCACGCTGCCACTGATTTCCAGCCAGTGCAGGCTGCCGTCGGGCCAGACGATGCGGTGATGCATCGCCTGTTCCAGCGGCGCTCCGGCCACTGCCGCGTGAAAGGCGCGCACGGCCCTGGCCCGGTCTTCGGGCAACAGCAGGTCGAGGTAGTCCACGTCCGCCGGCAAGGGTTGGCGCGGATCGAAGCCGAACAGCGCCTGGGTGCCGCGGGACCAACTGATCTGGCCGCTGTCGATGTCCCACGACCAGGCGCCCAGCCGTGCACCGTTCAGGGCGGCCAGCAATTGTGGTGCGCTGTCCCAGCTTTGCTCGGACCGCTTCGGGTCGAGCGCCTGAATACGCGGCAGGGGCGGGAGATGGTCAGCAGGTTTGGGCATTTCTAGCGAGCCTTGAGCGGTTTTGGGCATTAAGCACAAGCATTCAAGGCCCTACAGGCGCGGCACAACCTATGCCTTTGTCCCTGGCAAATCGATTTGTGCGTCCAGTAAGGCCATGAAAGCCCGTGCGGCATTCGATAGCGTCCGTTCGGTGTGCAAGATATAGCCTAGCTGGCGACTGAGCTGTATGCCCGGCAAAGGAATGCGCGCGACCTGTTCGTCGAGCATGGTGCGCGGCAGGACGCTCCAGGCCAGGCCGATGGAAACCATCATCTTTATGGTTTCCAGATAATTCGTACTCATGGCGATATTTGGCGTCAGGCCCTGGGCCTCGAACAACCGTTGCACGATGTGGTGGGTAAAGGTGTTGCCCCCCGGGAACACCGCCGGATGCAAGGCAATGTCGGCCAGGCTCACCGCGCTGTTTTCCAGCAGCGCATGCTCCGGGGCGACCACGAAATCCAGGGGGTCGTCCCACACCGGCGTGGCCCTTACCAGCGCGTGGGGCTCGGGAGCGAGGGTGATGACGGCCAGTTCCGCCCGGCCATGGAGGATTTCTTCGTAGGCCACTTCCGAATCCAGGAACTGGATGTCTAGCGCCACCTGGGGATAACGCCGGGTGAACTCCCGCAATAAAGGCGGCAGGCGGTGCAGCCCGATGTGGTGGCTGGTGGCGAGCGTCAGGCGCCCGGTCACCTCGCCGGTCAGGTTGGTCAGGGCGCGGCGCGTGTCGTCCAGCACGTTGAGGATCTGGTAGGCCCTTGGCAACAGAGCCCGGCCGGCCTCGGTCAGGCCCACCTCACGGCCCAGGCGGTCGAACAGGCGTACCTTGAGTTGTTGTTCGAGGCCGGCAATGCGCTTGCTGATGGCTGGCTGGGTCAGGTGCAGGCGTTCGCCGGCGCCGGAGAAACTGCCTGTCTCGGCGATGGCAATAAAGGCGTTGAGGTTGGCAAGGTCCATGGCGGTTCCGGTCGGATTCCAGTTGGTTATGCAAAGCATGAAAAATATGAATTTGAGTTATTTAATGTAACCCCATAGGATCAGCCTCACAAGCCAAGGGGTTATTGATTCGTTCAAGGCCCGGGGCATAGAAACAAGCTGATGAGGAAACCGTCTGATGGCCGGCAAAACGCTCTACGACAAGCTCTGGGATTCGCATTTGGTCAAGCAGCGCGACGATGGCTCGGCGCTGATCTATATCGATCGTCACATCATTCACGAAGTGACGTCGCCGCAAGCCTTCGAAGGCCTGCGCCTGGCCGGGCGCAAGCCGTGGCGCATCGATGCCAACATCGCGACCCCGGACCACAACGTACCGACCACGCCGGAGCGCAAGGGCGGCATCGAAGCCATTGCCGACCAGGTCTCGCGCCTCCAGGTCCAGACCCTCGACGATAACTGTGACGAATACGGCATCGTTGAATTCAAGATGAACGATGTGCGCCAAGGCATCGTCCACGTCATCGGCCCGGAGCAGGGCGCGACCTTGCCGGGTATGACTGTGGTCTGCGGCGACTCGCACACCTCGACCCACGGTGCTTTCGGCGCCCTGGCCCATGGCATCGGCACGTCCGAGGTCGAGCACGTGCTCGCCACCCAGTGCCTGGTCGCCAAGAAAATGAAAAACATGCTGGTGCGCGTCGAAGGCAAGTTGCCGTTCGGCGTGACCGCCAAGGACATCGTCCTGGCCGTGATCGGCAAGATCGGCACCGCTGGCGGTAACGGCCATGCCATCGAGTTCGCTGGCAGCGCGATCCGCGACTTGTCCGTCGAAGGCCGCATGACCATTTGCAACATGTCCATCGAGGCCGGTGCCCGCGTCGGCCTGGTGGCCGCCGATGAAAAAACCGTGGAATACGTCAAGGGCCGTCCGTTCTCGCCCAAAGGCGCGGAATGGGACATGGCGGTCGAGGCCTGGAAAGACCTGGTTTCCGATGTCGATGCCAAGTTCGACACGGTGGTCGAGCTCGACGCGACGCAGATCAAGCCGCAAGTCAGCTGGGGCACTTCCCCGGAAATGGTCTTGGCCGTGGACCAGAACGTGCCGGATCCGGCCAAGGAAATGGACTTGGTCAAGCGCGACTCCATCGTCCGTGCCTTGAAGTACATGGGCTTGAGCGCCAACCAGGCGATCACTGACATCCAGCTCGATCGCGTGTTCATCGGCTCCTGCACCAACTCGCGGATCGAAGACCTGCGCGCCGCTGCGGTGATCGCCAAGGGTCGCAAGGTGGCCTCGACCATCAAGCAGGCCATCGTGGTGCCGGGCTCGGGCCTGGTGAAGGCCCAGGCCGAAGCGGAAGGGCTGGACAAGATTTTCCTCGAGGCCGGTTTCGAATGGCGTGAGCCGGGGTGCTCGATGTGCCTGGCGATGAACCCTGACCGCCTGGAGTCGGGCGAGCATTGCGCTTCCACCTCCAACCGTAACTTCGAAGGCCGTCAAGGCGCCGGTGGCCGTACGCACCTGGTGAGCCCGGCCATGGCCGCCGCGGCGGCCGTCAACGGCCGTTTCGTCGACGTCCGCGAATTGATCTGAAGGAGCGCAGCATGAAAGCTTTTACCCAGCACACCGGTCTTGTCGCGCCTTTGGATCGTGCCAACGTCGACACCGACCAAATCATTCCCAAGCAATTCCTGAAGTCCATCAAGCGCACCGGTTTCGGCCCGAACCTGTTCGACGAATGGCGCTACCTGGATGTCGGCCAGCCATATCAGGACAACTCCAAGCGGCCGTTGAACAAGGATTTCGTGCTCAACGCCGAGCGTTACCAAGGCGCCAGCGTGTTGCTGGCCCGGGAGAACTTCGGCTGCGGTTCGAGCCGCGAGCACGCGCCATGGGCCCTGGAAGAGTACGGTTTCCGCAGCATCATCGCGCCAAGCTACGCCGACATCTTCTTCAACAACAGCTTCAAGAACGGCTTGCTGCCGATCATCCTCAGCGATGCTGACGTGGATGAGTTGTTCCAGCAGGTCGAGGCCAACCCTGGCTATCAACTGCAGATCGACCTGGCCGCCCAGACGGTGACCCGTCCCGACGGCAAGGTGCTGGGTTTCGAGATCGATGCGTTCCGCAAGCACTGCCTGCTCAACGGCCTGGATGACATCGGCTTGACGTTGCAGGACGGCGAGGCGATTGCCGCGTTCGAGGTCAAGCACCGGGCGAGCCAGCCTTGGTTGTTTCGCGATGCTTGATGGATTGATGGATTGATGGATTGATGGATTGATGTAGGCAGTACCGGCTTCATCGCGAGCAAGCTCGCTCCCACAGGTGTTTTGTGAACACCCAAAATCCCTGTGGGAGCGAGCTTGCTCGCGATGGGGCCGCCCAGGCAATAAAAAACCATAAGGAAATCCCATGACCAGCACCGCCCACAGTCAGGTTGTACAAAAGCAATTCGGTGAACAGGCTTCGGCCTATCTGAGCAGTGCCGTGCACGCCCAGGGCGCTGAGTTCGCTCTGCTACAGGCTGCGTTGGCCGGTCGTGGCGATGCCCGTGTGCTGGACCTGGGTTGTGGCGCCGGCCATGTGAGTTTCCATGTGGCGCCCCTGGCCGGTGAAGTGGTGGCCTACGATCTGTCCCAACAGATGTTGGATGTTGTGACCGCAGCAGCGGCCGAGCGTGGCCTGGACAACATCGGCACGGTACGGGGCGCCGCCGAGCGCCTGCCGTTCGCCGACGCTGAGTTCGACTTCGTGTTCAGCCGTTATTCGGCGCATCATTGGAGCGACCTGGGCCTGGCGTTGCGGGAAGTGCGACGGGTGCTCAAGCCGGGCGGGGTGATGGCGTTCATCGACATCCTGTCGCCGGGTACGCCATTGCTGGACACTTACCTGCAAAGCATCGAAGTGCTGCGTGACACCAGCCATGTGCGCGATTATTCGGCCGGCGAGTGGTTGCGCCAGGTCAGCGAGGCGGGGTTGCACACCCGCAGCACCTCGCGCCAGCGCCTGCGCCTGGAGTACCACTCCTGGGTCGAACGCATGCGTACGCCCGAGGTGATGCGCGGGGCGATTCTCCAGCTGCAGCGTTCGATGGGCGATGAAGTGCGAGAATATTTTGAGATTGAGGCCGATGGTTCGTTCAGTACAGATGTACTGGTGCTGTGGGCAGAGAGATAGCATTTTTCCCGGCCTGGCCTTGGGTACGGAACCCAGGCCTGTGTCGACAGAGCAAACGAGGAAAGCATGAGCAAGCAGATTCTGATTCTCCCAGGTGACGGCATCGGCCCGGAAATCATGGCCGAGGCAGTCAAGGTTCTGGAGTTGGCGAACGACAAGTACGGCCTGGGCTTCGAACTCAGCCACGACGTGATCGGCGGCGCCGCCATCGACAAGCACGGCGTGCCCCTGGCCGACGAAACCCTGGACCGTGCCCGTGCCGCCGATGCCGTGCTGCTGGGCGCCGTGGGCGGCCCGAAATGGGACAAGATCGAACGCGACATCCGCCCTGAGCGCGGCCTGCTGAAGATTCGCGCGCAGCTGGGCCTGTTCGGCAACCTGCGCCCGGCGATTCTTTATCCGCAACTGGCCGATGCGTCGAGCCTGAAGCCGGAAATCGTCTCGGGCCTGGACATCCTCATCGTCCGTGAGCTGACCGGCGGTATCTACTTCGGCGCCCCGCGTGGCACCCGTGAGCTGGATAATGGCGAGCGCCAGGCCTATGACACCCTGCCGTACAGCGAAAGCGAAATCCGCCGTATCGCCCGGGTCGGCTTCGACATGGCCCGCGTGCGGGGCAAGAAGCTGTGCTCGGTGGACAAGGCCAACGTGCTGGCCTCCAGCCAATTGTGGCGTGAAGTGGTCGAGCAGGTGGCCAAGGATTACCCGGACATCGAACTGAGCCACATGTATGTCGACAACGCCGCCATGCAACTGGTGCGTGCGCCCAAGCAGTTCGACGTGATCGTCACCGACAACATGTTCGGCGACATCCTGTCCGACGAAGCGTCGATGCTCACCGGTTCCATCGGCATGCTGCCGTCGGCCTCCCTGGACGCCAACAACAAGGGCATGTACGAGCCGTGCCACGGTTCGGCGCCGGACATCGCCGGGCAGGGCATTGCCAACCCGTTGGCGACCATCCTGTCGGTGTCGATGATGCTGCGCTACAGCTTCAACTTGAACGATGCCGCCGACGCGATCGAAAAAGCCGTCAGCGTGGTCTTGGACCAAGGCTTGCGCACTGGTGATATCTGGTCGCAAGGTTGTACCAAAGTCGGTACGCAGCAAATGGGCGATGCAGTAGTCGCCGCGCTGCGGAATCTGTAATCTTTCGGGCCCACCGCTTCGACGGTGGCCCACTTTTGTATAGGTGTAGTTGCGATGAAACGTGTAGGTCTGATCGGTTGGCGCGGCATGGTCGGTTCCGTGCTCATGCAGCGAATGCTGGAAGAGCAGGATTTCGATCTCATTGAGCCGGTGTTTTTCACCACTTCCAATGTCGGTGGCCAGGGCCCCTCCGTGGGCAAGGACACCGGTGCGCTCAAGGATGCCTACAGCATCGAAGAGCTCAAGACCCTCGACGTGATCCTGACTTGTCAGGGTGGCGACTACACCAGCGAAGTGTTCCCCAAGCTGCGTGAGGCCGGCTGGCAGGGTTACTGGATCGACGCCGCCTCCAGCCTGCGCATGCAGGACGACGCGGTGATCATCCTCGACCCGGTCAACCGCAAGGTCATCGACCAGCAGCTGGACGCGGGCACCAAGAACTACATCGGCGGCAATTGCACCGTCAGCCTGATGCTGATGGGCCTGGGCGGCCTGTTCGAAGCCGGTCTGGTGGAGTGGATGAGCGCCATGACCTACCAGGCCGCGTCCGGTGCCGGCGCGCAGAACATGCGTGAACTGATCAAGCAGATGGGCGCCACCCACGCCGCCGTCGCCGATGACCTGGCCAACCCGGCCAGCGCCATCCTCGACATCGACCGCAAGGTCGCCGAGGCGATGCGCAGCGATGCCTATCCGACCGAGAACTTTGGCGTACCGCTGGCCGGCAGCCTGATCCCGTGGATCGACAAGGAACTGCCCAACGGCCAGAGCCGGGAAGAGTGGAAGGCCCAGGCTGAAACCAACAAGATCCTCGGTCGCTTCAAGAGCCCGATTCCGGTGGACGGCATCTGCGTGCGCATCGGCGCCATGCGCTGCCACAGCCAGGCGCTGACCATCAAGCTGAACAAAGACGTACCGATCGCCGACATCGAAGGGCTGATCAGCCAGCACAACCCTTGGGTCAAGCTGGTACCGAACAATCGCGAAACCAGCATGCAGGAGCTGAGCCCGACCAAGGTCACCGGCACCCTGAATGTACCGGTGGGCCGTCTGCGCAAATTGAACATGGGGTCGCAATTCGTCGGTGCCTTCACCGTCGGCGACCAACTGCTGTGGGGCGCGGCCGAACCGCTGCGCCGCATGCTGCGGATCCTGCTCGAGCGTTGATCGATTGCTGTTGTGAAAGAACCCGTGTCTTGTGAGAGGCGCGGGTTTTTTATTGGGCGACAGTTTGTGTGTCAGGGCTGCCCTCATCGCGAGCAAGCTCGCTCCCACATGGGATCTTCAGTGATTGTAAAACCTGTGGGAGCGAGCTTGCTCGCGATGAGTCCAGTCCAGGCACTGCAAGTCCCCCAGCCAATTGCCTGCATACCCACCACCCGGTAAAGTGCCGCTCCCCACGTTTTACCTGAGGTAGACCCATGAGCCAGTCCTTTGATATTGCCGTGATCGGCGCCACCGGTACTGTCGGCGAAACCCTCGTCCAGATTCTCGAAGAGCGGGACTTTCCGGTCGGCACCCTGCACCTGCTGGCCAGCAGCGAATCGGCGGGCAGTTCGGTGATGTTTCGTGGCAAAAACGTGCGGGTGCGTGAGGTCGACGAATTCGATTTCGGTAAGGTCCAACTGGTGTTCTTCGCTGCCGGCCCGGCGGTGACCCTGAGTTTCGCCCCGCGAGCCACGGCGGCCGGCTGTGCGCTGATCGACTTGTCCGGGGCCTTGCCGCCCGAACAGGCGCCGCAGATCGTGCCGGAAGCCAACGCCCAGGTCCTGGCCGGCTTGGGCAAGCCGTTGCAGGTCAGCAGCCCCAGCGCATCGGCCACGGCCCTGGCAGTCGTGCTGGCGCCACTGCGCGAGTGCCTCGATCTGCAGCGTATCAGCCTGACCGCCAGCCTCGCGGTGTCGGCCCAGGGCCGCGTGGCCGTGAGCGAGCTGGCACGTCAGACCGCCGAGCTGCTCAACGCCCGTCCGCTGGAGCCGAAGTTCTTTGACCGGCAGATGGCGTTCAACCTGTTGGCCCAGGTCGGCGCGCCGGACGAGCAGGGTCATACGTCGCTGGAAAAGCGTCTGGTTCGTGAGTTGCGCCAGGTGCTGAATCAACCTTTGTTAAAGATTTCCGTCACTTGCATTCAAGCCCCGGTGTTTTTTGGCGATAGCTTTAGCGTGACCGTGCAGGCTGCGAACGCCGTCGACCTGGCCAAGGTCAACGCGACCCTGGAAGCGGCGCCGGGTATCGAACTGGTGGAGGCGGGCGACTACCCGACTGCGGTGGGTGATGCGGTGGGGCAGGATGTGGTCTACGTTGGTCGTGTACGCGGTGGGATCGACGATCCGGCTGAACTGAATATGTGGCTGACGGCAGATAACGTGCGCAAGGGCGCGGCGCTCAATGCCGTGCAGGTGGCTGAGTTGTTGATAAAAGACTTGCTGTAAAAGATACTTGGCATCAATTTGTCGAATGATTCTAGCTGGGCGCTATGCTTGGCCGGAGTGCTGAAGGCGAACATCCCTCTGGGGGACTTTCCCGGGGCATGAGTGAAATGATCGCGCGCACCGTCGCTTCGGGGCTGCGCGCAATGCCTTACGGCAGCGGCATCAACACCTTCTCGCTGGCCGAGGAATGTTCAAACAAAGGAAGAGGCTATGGTTCAAGTTCGCAAACTGGTGTTAGCAATAGCGGCCGCCTCGGCGCTGTCCTCCGGTATGGCGCAAGCGCTCGGGCTCGGGGAACTGACCCTGAAGTCGACGCCGAACCAGCCCCTGGTCGCCGAGATCGAGTTGCTCGACGTCCAGCAACTGACTGCCGCCGAAGTCGTGCCGAGCCTGGCCTCGCCCGACGACTTCGCCAAGGCTGGGGTCGACCGCCAGGCCTTTCTCAATGACCTGAGCTTCACCCCGGTGATCAACGCCAACGGCAAGAGTGTCCTGCGGGTCACGTCCAGCCGACCGCTGTCCGAGCCCATGGTCAAGTTCCTGGTGCAGGTGATGTGGCCCAACGGCCGTCTGCTGCGCGACTACAGCGTATTGCTTGATCCCTCCAAATTCTCGCCACAAGCCGCCGACGCGGCCCGGGCGAAACCGCCCCAGGTCGTGGCCACGCCGGTCACCGGGGCCACCAAGCCTTCCCAATACACCACCACGCCGCGCGATACCCTGTGGGAAATCGCCGCCAAAGTGCGCAACGGTGGGTCGGTCCAGCAAACCATGCTAGCGATCCAGGCGTTGAACCCGAACGCGTTCATCAACGGCAACATCAACCTGCTCAAGACCGGCCAGGTGTTGCGCCTGCCAGACGCGGTGCAAAGCACGGCGTTGCCGCAACCCCAGGCCATCGCCGAAGTGGCTGCGCAGAACGCCGCCTGGCGCTCGGGGCGTCGTGGCGTGGCGGGTGCTGGCAAGCAGCAGTTGGATGCCACCAAGCGTGGCCGTGGCGAAGGTGCGCCGGCACAGGCGGCCGGTCGCGACAACTTGAGCCTGGTGTCGGCCGATTCGGCGAAAGCGGGCGGCAAGGGCGCTGCTGGCGATGCCCAGGCGCTGACCAACAAGCTTGCGGTTACCCAGGAAAGCCTCGATTCGGCTCGCCGGGATAACGAAGAGCTGAAAAGCCGCATGGCGGATCTGCAGAGCCAACTGGACAAACTGCAGCGCCTGATCGAGCTGAAGAACAATCAACTGGCCAAGATGCAGGCCGAAGGTGCCGCGGTTCCGCCGGTAGGCGAGGTACCCCCGACGATGTCCGCAGAGCTGACCCCTGCGCCAGCGGCACAGGCCCCGACGACTGCGCCTGCACCTGCGCCAGAAGCGACTCCGGAAGCGACGCCACCAGCCACACCGGTCGAGCCGACGCCGGCCGCGTCCAACGAGCAAAAATACAACGACCTGCTGACCAATCCGATCCTGCTGGGGTTGATTGGCGGCGGCGCGCTGCTTTTGCTGTTGCTGCTGTTGTTGCTCGCCCGTCGACGCAAGGCCCAACAGGAAGCGGAAAAACACTTGCGCATGGCCCGGGCCCTCGAGGAGGAGGCTGACTTCTCCCCGGAGTTCGATCTGCCCCCGAGCAGCTTCGAGGGCATTGATGTTCCGCCGCCTAGCGTAAAGCTTGAGCCAAAACCCGCGCCGGCCCCTGCGCCAGCACCCAAGCCGGCTCCGGTGGTCGCGCCTGTGGTGGTCACGCCGCCTATCGCCGCGCCATTGGTGGCTCCGGCCGCCGATCGCTCCGACGACGTGCTGCCCCAGGCCCAGTCCCATATGGACCGCGGTCGCTTGAACCAGGCCGCTGACCTGCTCGAGCAGGGCATCAAGGCCGAACCCCAGCGCAGTGACCTGCGCCTGAAATTGATGGAAGTTTACGGTCTGCAGGGCGACCGCGACGCCTTTGTCGCCCAGGAACGCCAACTGGTGGCCAATGGCGACAACTTCGCCCAGGTCGAACAGCTGAAAAGTCGTTTCCCGGCCATGGTGGTCGCTACCGCCGCCGGCCTGGCCGCGGCGACAGTGGCGGCAGAACTGGACGCGCAGTACGTCAAGGACCTGCTGGAAGACAAATCGCCCACTGACGAGGAACTGGACAGCGCCTTCGACCTGAGCCTGGACGACCTGGAAACTCCGGTCGCGCCAGCGCCGGAGCCTGTCGCCGAGCTGGACGCCTTCCCGGAAGATGACGACCTGAGTTTCGAATCGGTGCTCAAGCAGCAGACTGAAGCCAACGAGAGCTTGGACGACCTGTCGGAATTCGACCTGGACCTGGGTGCAGACGCGCCGACCCCGGTAGCGGCGCTCGATGACGAAGACTTCCTGCTCGACCTGGGTGACGATCTCAAGGGCCTGGACCTTCCAGCAGCCGAAACGCCGGCCCTGGACGATACGCCGGCCGACGATCTCGAACTGCCGGCAGATTTTGACCTGTCCCTTGCCGACGAGATGGATGCGCAGGACCGGCCAAAGGATGCTTTCGAATCCGAGTTGGACGATGTAAACGCCGAACTGGATCGCCTGTCCGACAGCTTGGCCCAACCGACCTTCACTGCTGAAGATGCCCTGGTTGGTGCCGAAGACGAGCCGGACTTCGACTTCCTCAGCGGTGCCGACGAGGTGGCGACCAAGCTCGATCTGGCCCAGGCCTACATCGACATGGGCGACCACGACGGCGCTCGCGACATCCTCGGCGAAGTCCTCAGCGAAGGCGATGCGACTCAGAAGAGCGAAGCGCAGGAGATGTTGTCGCGTTTGGTGTGAGTCAGCAGTTAAACAAAAACGGCAGCCGGTGAGGCTGCCGTTTTTGTTTGCAGCGGGCGTTATGGTGTCTGGGGTGGCCTCATCGCGAGCAAGCTCGCTCCCAAAGGGGCCTGGGGGGCTACCCTTGTGTGAGTCGAGCTTGCTCGCGATGGCGCCCGTCGATCCAGCCCAAGACCACCGGTTACACTGGCATCCCGCCACGCCGGCCTTATAATGCCCGCCTTTGCGTACTCAGCAGGCTGTAATTTCTTGGCAAACATAGACAACCCGGCCGCCGAAATGGCGGCCGACGGCTTTTTCCGGATCGCCTTGGGCGTTGAATACAAAGGCTCGCGCTACCGTGGCTGGCAGCGCCAGGCGTCCGGTGTATTGACGGTGCAGGAAACCCTCGAAAACGCACTGTCCAAAGTCGCCGACTCGCCCGTGTCGCTGCATTGCGCCGGCCGGACCGACGCAGGCGTGCATGCCTGCGGCCAGGTGGTGCATTTCGACACCCAGGTCGAACGCTCGATGAAAGCCTGGGTCATGGGCGCCAACATCAACTTGCCCCATGACGTCAGCGTCAGTTGGGCCAAGGTGATGCCGGCGCATTTCCATGCCCGCTTCAAGGCCATCGCCCGGCGTTATCGCTACGTGATCTACAACGATCAAATCCGTCCGGCGCACCTGAACGAAGAAATCACTTGGAACCACCGCCCGCTGGACGTCGAGCGCATGGCCGAAGCCGCGCAATACCTGGTCGGTGTCCACGATTTCAGCGCATTCCGTGCGGGCCAGTGCCAGGCCAAGTCGCCGATCAAGGAGTTGCATCACCTGCGCGTGACCCGGCACGGCAAGATGATCGTGCTCGACATCCGCGCCAGTGCGTTCCTGCATCACATGGTGCGCAACATTGCCGGCGTGCTGATGACCATTGGCGCCGGCGAGCGGCCGGTGGAGTGGATCAAGGAAGTGCTCGACAGTCGTGTCCGCCGTTCCGGTGGTGTCACGGCGCATCCGTTTGGCCTGTACCTGGTAGAGGTCGAGTATCGCGATGAATTCGAACTGCCGGAGCGTTACATCGGGCCACATTTCCTCACCGGCTTCTCGGAACTCGACGGCTGACGCCCTCCGCAGCATTTGTTACCATCCGGGACTTTCACGGATTTGCCTGAGGTTTTAGCCACCATGCCCGTCGTTCGCAGCAAGATTTGCGGGATCACCCGCGTCGAGGACGCGTTGGCGGCGGTCGAGGCCGGGGCCGATGCCATCGGGCTGGTGTTCTACGCCAAGAGCCCGCGGGCGGTGACGGTGCAGCAGGCGCGGGCGATCGTCCAGGTCTTGCCGCCGTTCGTGACGCCCGTAGGGCTGTTCGTCAATGCCAGTCGCTGCGAGCTGGGCGAGATCCTCGATGCGGTGCCGCTGGGCTTGTTGCAGTTCCATGGCGACGAAACCCCGGCCGATTGTGAAGGCTGGCATCGTCCGTACATCAAGGCGTTGCGGGTCAAGGCCGGTGACGACATCGCCGCCGGTTGCGAAGCCTTTACCGATGCCAGCGGTATCCTGCTGGACACCTATGTGGAAGGCGTGCCCGGCGGTACCGGCGAAGCATTCGACTGGTCGCTGGTGCCACAAGGCCTGAGCAAGCCGATCATCCTGGCCGGTGGCCTGACGGCGGAAAACGTCGCCGCGGCCATTCGCCAGGTTCGCCCCTACGCGGTGGATGTGAGCGGCGGGGTGGAGCAGGGCAAGGGCATCAAGGATCCGGCAAAGATTCGTGCGTTCATGGCTGCTGTTCGCAACAGCCAGTAGTCAATGTGACGGCTGGCAGACTGCCGCCGTCCATACCTGCACTGTACAAAGCAGGCAGGCACCGCCTCCGGGTGGGCCGATAGCGTAGGGGCGACCGCGGTGCAGCGGTTGCCGGGATGGCAGAGGAGGTTGGGCTGCACGCAGGTCATGTTTCGCGCTGACCGTGGTGGCCGTTCGACCCTCGCCGCACAATGAATTTAGCTCAAGGGCATACGCGGGGCCGCGAACCAGAGCGTTCGGGCCGCCGGTACTGGAGAAAGAAAGCATGAGCAACTGGTTAGTAGACAAACTGATCCCTTCGATCATGCGTTCCGAGGTGAAGAAAAGCTCGGTGCCTGAAGGTCTGTGGCACAAATGTCCATCCTGCGAGGCGGTGCTGTACCGTCCAGAGCTGGAAAAGACCCTGGACGTTTGCCCCAAGTGCAACCACCACATGCGCATCGGTGCGCGTGCCCGTATCGATATTTTCCTGGACGCAGAAGGCCGCGTGGAGCTGGGCGCCGACCTGGAGCCGGTGGACCGCCTGAAATTCCGCGATGGCAAGAAATACAAGGATCGCCTGACCGCTGCCCAGAAGCAGACCGGTGAAAAAGATGCCCTGGTGTCCATGAGCGGCACCTTGCTGGGCATGCCGGTTGTGGTCTCGGCCTTCGAATTCTCCTTCATGGGCGGTTCCATGGGGGCCATCGTCGGTGAGCGTTTCGTTCGCGCCGCCAACCATGCACTGGAAAACCGTTGCCCGATGATCTGCTTCGCCGCTTCCGGCGGTGCGCGGATGCAGGAAGCGCTGATCTCCCTGATGCAAATGGCCAAGACCTCCGCGGTGCTGGCGCGTCTGCGTGAAGAAGGCATTCCGTTCATCTCGGTGCTGACCGACCCGGTCTACGGCGGTGTTTCCGCGAGCCTGGCCATGCTGGGCGATGTCATTGTCGGCGAGCCGAAAGCGCTGATCGGCTTTGCCGGCCCGCGTGTGATCGAGCAGACCGTGCGTGAAAAACTGCCGGAAGGCTTCCAGCGCAGCGAGTTCCTGCTGGAGCACGGTGCCATCGACATGATCATCCATCGCCAGGAGCTGCGTCCGCGCCTGGGCAATCTGTTGGCGCAGCTGATGGGCCTGCCGACGCCGACGTTCGTCGCCGCACCGGTCGAGCCGATCGTGGTTCCGCCAGTGCCTGCCGGGCTATGACCCAACGCACCCTGGGCGACTGGCTTGCCTACCTCGAGCAATTGCATCCATCGGCCATCGACATGGGGCTGGAGCGCTCGCAAACGGTAGCGTCCCGCATGGGACTGGCCAAGCCGGCGCCCCGGGTCATCACTGTCACCGGTACCAATGGCAAGGGTTCCACCTGTGCCTTCGTGGCCTCGTTGCTGCGGGCCCAGGGGCTGAGCGTCGGTGTCTACAGCTCGCCGCACCTGCTGCGCTACAACGAGCGGGTGCAAGTGAATGGCGTCGAAGCCACGGACGCCCAGCTGTGCGAAGCCTTTGCCGCGGTGGAAGCCGGGCGAGGCGATACAACCCTCACGTATTTCGAGATGGGCACCCTGGCGGCGTTCTGGTTGTTTGCCCGTGCCGGTCTCGATGCGGTTGTGCTGGAAGTCGGCCTGGGCGGGCGGCTGGATACGGTCAACCTGGTGGACGCCGACATTGCACTGGTCACCAGCATTGGCGTGGACCATGCCGATTACCTGGGCGATACCCGCGAATCCGTGGCCTTCGAGAAGGCCGGCATCTTCCGCCAGGGCGCGCCTGCGCTCTGTGGCGATCTCAATCCTCCCCAGCCATTGCTGGACAAGGTTCGCGAGCTGAGCTGCCCGTTCTTTTTGCGTGGTCGGGATTTCGACCTGGCGATGACCGAGCGGCATTGGCAATGGCGCGGCAGCGACCTGCACGGCAATCCGGTGGAGTTGCGCGACCTGCCGCTGCTGGACCTGCCAATGGAAAACGCAGCGCTGGCGCTCCAGGCCTACTTGTTGCTGGGTTTGCCCTGGGAAACCGGGCAAATCGTCCAGGCGTTGCAGGCGACCCGTGTGGTCGGTCGCCTCGACCGCCGTCAGTTCGATTGGCAAGGCAAACGCCTGACCCTGTTGCTGGACGTCGGCCATAACCCCCATGCGGCGCAGTACTTGGCCGAGCGCCTGGCGCGTCGGCCCTTGGCAGGACGGCGCCTGGCGGTGTTCGGGCTGCTGGCCGACAAGGATCTGGATGGCGTTGTCGAGGCGTTGGATGCTAGTGTCCAGCACTGGGCGGTAACGCCACTGGATTCGCCGCGTTCGCGTACGGCGGCTGAGCTGCAGGTGGCCTTGCAGCGTCACGGTGCTTCACTGCAAGCCTATGCCAGTGTGGCCGCCGCCCTGGAAGGGCAGTGCGCCCTGGCGACGGCCGATGATGAAATCCTGCTGTTCGGATCATTTTTTTGTGTTGCCGAGGCCCTTCAATGGTTGGCCCGGCGCTCCACGGAGGAAGCTGCAGATGGCATTGCTGGATAAAGCGTACAAGCAGCGCATGGTCGGGGCCCTGGTGTTGGTGGCCCTGGCGGTGATTTTCCTGCCGATGCTGTTTTCCCGCCAGGACGAGCAGCGCCAGGTTACGGTCGATGCGCCAGCCGCGCCCCAGGCGCCTTCGGTGCCGCCTGTGCAGGTCGAGCCGGTGGCTGTGCCCGAGCCCCAGGCGTTGCCTCAGGAGCCGGTGCCAAGCGACGAGGAACTGGCTGAGCAACCTGCCGCGCCTTCCACGCCGATTGCACCGGCGCCTGCCGCGCCGGCTCCCGCCGCACCGAGCAAACCGGCTGTCGCCCCCGTGCCTGTTCCCGCGGCGCCGGCGATCAAGCCGGCCCCAAGCCAGCCGATCACCGCCGCCCCGGCCAAGCCGGACACGACCCAGAGTCGTGTGGATGCCAACGGCCTGTCGGTCAGTTGGTCGGTGCAACTGGCCAGCCTGACCAGTCGCGAAAGTGCCGAAAACTTGCAGAAAACCTTGCGCAGCCAGGGCTACAACGCCTACATCCGTTCCGCCGATGGCAAGAATCGGGTGTTTGTCGGCCCGCTGATCGAGCGCGCCGAGGCCGACCGCCTGCGTGACCTGCTCAGCCGCCAGCAAAACCTCAAGGGGTTCGTCGTGCGCTTCCAGCCAGAGCGTGGTTGACGGCGATTTAGCGGATTTGAATCACGCAGCTTACCGACAGCCCTGGGCTCTGCTAAAATGCGCCGCCTTATCCGTCTGTAGGCTGCACCGTGCCATTTACCTGGGTTGACTGGGCGATCGTTGCGATCGTCGCCATCTCCGCATTGATCAGTCTGAGCCGCGGCTTCGTCAAGGAAGCCCTCTCGCTGCTGACCTGGATCATCGCGGGAGTCGTAGCCTGGATGTTTGGTGGTTCGCTGTCCCAGTACCTCGCCGGATACATCGAAACTCCTTCGGCCCGCGTAATCGCGGGCTGTGCCATCTTGTTTATCGCCACCTTGCTGGTTGGCGCAATGATCAATTATCTGATCGGCGAACTGATTCGCGTCACCGGGCTTTCCGGGACGGACCGGTTCCTGGGCATGGCCTTTGGCGCGGCGCGCGGCGCGTTGCTGGTGGTCGTGGCCGTCGGGCTCTTGAGCCTGGGGCCGGTGCAGCAGGATACGTGGTGGCAGGAGTCCCGGCTCGTGCCACAATTTCTATTGGTCGCAGACTGGTCCAAAAACCTGATCCTGGGTTGGAGCAGTCAGTGGCTTGCCAGCGGTATCAGCGTACCCGCTGAAATACCGTTCAAGGAACACCTCTTGCCGACGGCCAAAACGCCGCAGTGAGTGTTGTTCAGTTCAGATCCATTAAGTAGGGGTTGCGTCGCATGTGTGGCATCGTCGGTATCGTCGGTAAGTCGAACGTCAATCAGGCGCTGTATGACGCGCTAACCGTGCTCCAGCACCGCGGCCAGGACGCTGCCGGTATCGTGACCAGCCATGACGGCCGGTTATTCCTGCGCAAGGACAACGGCCTGGTGCGTGACGTGTTCCACCAGCGTCACATGCAGCGCCTGGTCGGTCACATGGGTATCGGCCATGTGCGCTACCCGACTGCGGGCAGCTCGACGTCGGCTGAAGCCCAGCCGTTCTACGTCAACTCGCCTTACGGCATCACCCTGGCGCACAACGGCAACCTGACCAACGTCGAGCAACTGGCCAAGGAGATCTACGAATCTGACTTGCGCCACGTCAATACCAGTTCCGACTCGGAAGTGATGCTCAACGTGTTCGCCCATGAACTGGCCCAGCGTGGCAAGCTGCAGCCGACTGAAGAAGACGTGTTCGCCGCCGTGACCGACGTGCACAACCGTTGCGTGGGCGGCTACGCGGTGGTGGCGATGATCACCGGCTACGGCATCGTCGGTTTCCGCGATCCCCATGGCATTCGCCCGATCGTGTTCGGCCAGCGTCACACCGACGAAGGCGTCGAGTACATGATCGCTTCCGAAAGCGTGTCCCTGGACGTGCTGGGCTTCACCCTGATTCGCGACCTGGCCCCGGGCGAAGCGGTCTACATCACTGAAGACGGCAAGCTGCACACCCGTCAGTGCGCGACCAACCCGTCCCTGACCCCGTGCATCTTCGAACACGTCTACCTGGCGCGTCCGGACTCGATCATCGACGGTATCTCGGTCTACAAGGCGCGCCTGCGCATGGGCGAGAAACTCGCCGACAAGATCCTGCGCGAACGTCCGGAGCACGACATCGATGTGGTCATCCCGATTCCGGACACCAGCCGCACCGCGGCCCTGGAGCTGGCGAACCACCTGGGCGTCAAGTTCCGCGAAGGCTTCGTGAAGAACCGCTACATCGGCCGGACCTTCATCATGCCGGGCCAGGCCGCACGGAAAAAATCCGTACGCCAGAAGCTCAACGCCATCGAGCTGGAATTCCGCGGCAAGAACGTGATGCTGGTGGACGACTCCATCGTCCGTGGCACCACCTGCAAGCAGATCATCCAGATGGCCCGTGAAGCCGGCGCCAAGAACGTGTATTTCTGCTCCGCGGCCCCAGCCGTGCGCTACCCTAACGTCTACGGCATCGACATGCCGAGTGCCCATGAGCTGATCGCTCATAACCGCACCACCCAAGACGTGGCCGACCTGATCGGCGCCGACTGGCTGATCTACCAGGACCTGCCGGACCTGATCGAAGCGGTGGGTGGCGGCAAGATCAAGATCGAACAGTTCGATTGCGCGGTATTTGACGGCAAGTACGTCACCGGCGACATCGACGATGCCTACTTGAACAAGATCGAGAACGCGCGTAACGACGCGTCCAAGGCCAAGACCCAGGCGGTCAGTGCGATCATCGATCTGTACAACAACTGAGTACGAACCGGCCCCCAGGGGCCGGTTTGCGTTTAACCGATTAAGGAGTGACAGCATGAGTCAGGATTGGGATGCTGGTCGGCTGGACAGCGACCTTGAAGGCGTAGCGTTCGATACCCTGGCGGTTCGCGCGGGTCAGCACCGTACACCGGAGGCCGAACATGGCGATCCGATGTTCTTTACCTCCAGTTACGTGTTTCGCACGGCCGCCGATGCTGCGGCGCGGTTTGCTGGCGAGGTGCCGGGCAACGTCTACTCGCGCTACACCAACCCGACTGTGCGGGCGTTCGAGGAGCGTATCGCTGCCCTGGAAGGCGCCGAGCAAGCCGTAGCGACCGCCACCGGCATGGCCGCGATCATGGCCGTGGTGATGAGCCTGTGCAGCGCCGGCGATCATGTGCTGGTGTCGCGCAGCGTCTTCGGTTCGACCATTAGCCTGTTCGAAAAGTACTTCAAGCGTTTCGGCGTCGAGGTCGATTACGTGCCCCTGGCGGACCTGTCCGGTTGGGATGCGGCCATCAAGGCCAATACCAAGTTGCTCTTTGTCGAGTCGCCTTCCAACCCTCTGGCCGAGCTGGTGGACATCGCTGCGCTGGCGGAAATCGCTCACGCCAAGGGCGCCATGCTGGTGGTCGATAACTGCTTCTGCACCCCGGCACTGCAACAACCGCTGAAGCTGGGCGCGGACGTTGTGGTGCATTCGGCGACCAAGTTCATCGATGGCCAGGGTCGTTGCATGGGCGGCGTGGTGGCCGGTCGTGGCGAGCAGATGAAAGAGGTGGTGGGCTTCCTGCGCACCGCAGGTCCTACCCTCAGCCCATTCAACGCCTGGATCTTCCTCAAGGGCCTGGAAACCCTCGGCCTGCGCATGAAGGCCCATTGCGCCAATGCCCAAGCCCTGGCCGAGTGGCTGGAGCTGCAGGACGGCATCGAGAAAGTGCATTACGCCGGCCTCGAGAGCCACCCGCAACATGACCTGGCCTTGCGTCAGCAGCGCGGTTTCGGTGCGGTGGTGAGCTTCGAGGTCAAGGGAGGCAAGGAGGGCGCCTGGCGCTTCATTGACGCGACCCGATTGATTTCCATCACGGCCAACCTGGGTGACAGCAAAACCACCATCACCCACCCGAGCACCACGTCCCACGGTCGTCTGTCGCCTCAGGAGCGCGAGTCGGCGGGTATTCGTGACAGCCTGATCCGCGTCGCGGTCGGCCTGGAAGACGTCGCGGACCTGCAAGCTGACCTGGCCCGCGGGTTGGCGGCCTTGTGATTGAGCTGGCTGCGCCGCTGAGCGGTACTCATGGCCGGGTTGCACTGGTTACGGGTGCTGCGCGGGGCATCGGCCTGGGCATTGCTGCCTGGCTGATCTGTGAAGGCTGGCAGGTGGTGTTGACCGACCTGGACCGCGAGCGCGGTTCCAAGGTGGCGAAGACCTTGGGCGATCACGCCTGGTTCATCGCCATGGACGTGGCGGACGAAGCGCAGGTCGCCACCGGTATCGCCGAGGTGCTCGGGCAGTTCGGGCGGCTCGACGCGCTGGTGTGCAATGCGGCTATCGCCGACCCGCATAACATCACCCTGGAAAGCCTCGACCTGGCTTACTGGAATCGGGTCCTGGCGGTGAACCTGGGCGGGCCGATGCTGCTGGCCAAGCACTGCGCGCCGTATTTGCGCGCTCATAACGGCGCCATCGTCAACCTGGCCTCGACCCGCGCCGCGCAATCGGAGCCCGACACCGAAGCCTACGCGGCGAGCAAGGGCGGCCTGCTGGCCCTGACCCATGCCCTGGCAATCAGCCTGGGGCCGGAGATCCGGGTCAACGCTGTCAGCCCTGGCTGGATCGACGCGCGGGATCCCTCCCAGCGTCGCGCGCAGCCGTTGACCGATGCCGATCATGCCCAGCATCCCGCGGGGAGGGTCGGTACGGTAGAGGATGTGGCGGCGATGGTGGCGTGGCTATTGTCGCGCAATGCCGGTTTTGTCACAGGGCAGGAGTTCGTGGTGGACGGTGGCATGACCAAGAAAATGATTTATGAGTGAGGGCGGTTGCAGGTGCCGTTTGAAACTGTTTTGAAAAAACTTCAACCCTGCTATTGACTTAGCTTCGGTACCTGCGTAAATTTCGCGGCCTCAACGAAGCAAAGGGTGATTAGCTCAGCTGGGAGAGCGTCTGCCTTACAAGCAGAATGTCGGCGGTTCGATCCCGTCATCACCCACCATGTTTTACGAGAGTTTTGCGAAAGCAAAACGGAAGCTGTCAAAAGCCTCCACCGACGCGCAGCGGTAGTTCAGTCGGTTAGAATACCGGCCTGTCACGCCGGGGGTCGCGGGTTCGAGTCCCGTCCGCTGCGCCATATTTTCCGAAGCAGGTTCGCCTGGTTCGAGATCGAGACCCAAGGGTTTTGATCAGACGAGTTAACTGGACGCAAGTCCATAGCGATACGCAGCGGTAGTTCAGTCGGTTAGAATACCGGCCTGTCACGCCGGGGGTCGCGGGTTCGAGTCCCGTCCGCTGCGCCATATCTGCTTCGAGGCCCACTGAACGCCTTGAAGCTAAGAAGAAAGCTGCAAAGCTACTTCTAGTCGATAGCAAAAACCCTGGTCGAAAGACCGGGGTTTTTTGTTTTTGGAATAACGATATTGGAACAAGTCCGTGGCGAGGGAGCTTGCTGTGGCGAGAGGATTTATCCCCGCAGGGCTGCGAAGCAGCCCTTATTGTTGGCAGCTTCAGAACCCCAATTTATCCCGCAACCCGTAATACCAAGCCCCCATCGCCGCAAACGGCGTGCGCAATAGCTGCCCACCAGGGAAAGGGTAGTGAGGCAGGTCCGCAAACGCATCAAAACGCTCAGCCTGACCACGCAGCGCCTCGGCCAGGACCTTGCCCGCCAGGTGCGTATACGTCACGCCATGGCCACTGCAGCCTTGGGAATAATAAATGTTATCCCCCAGGCGCCCGACCTGCGGAAGACGCGACAGCGTCAGCAGGAAGTTTCCGGTCCAGGCGTAATCAATCTTCACGTCCTTGAGCTGCGGGAATGCCTTGAGCATCTTCGGCCGAATGATCGCCTCGATATTCGCCGGATCCCTCGCGCCATACACCACGCCACCCCCGAAGATCAGGCGCTTGTCGCCCGTCAGTCGGTAGTAGTCGAGCAGGTAGTTGCAGTCTTCGACGCAATAATCCTGGGGCAGCAGGCTATGAGCCAACTCATCGCCCAACGGCTCGGTGGCGATCACCTGGGTACCGCAAGGCATGGACTTGGCCGCCAGTTCCGGCACCAGATTGCCCAGGTAGGCATTGCCCGCCACGATAATGAACTTGGCCCTGACCTTGCCTTGTGGCGTATGCACAACCGGGCTGGCGCCACGCTCGATGCGCACCGCCGGCGACTGTTCATAAATCACTCCGCCAAGGGACTCCACCGCCGCCGCTTCGCCCAATGCCAGGTTGAGCGGATGAATATGCCCACCGCTCATGTCCAGCATGCCGCCCACATACTCCTCGCAAGCCACCACCTCGCGAATACGCCGCTGATCCAGCAGCTCCAGCTGGGTATGACCGAAACGCTCCCATAAGCGCTTCTGCGACTCCAGATGGCCCATCTGTTTAGCGGTGAGGGCGGCGAACACACCGCCGTCCTTCAAATCACATTGAATCTGATACTTTGCCACCCGCTCACGAATGATCCGCCCACCCTCAAACGCCATATTGCCCAGCAACTGCGCCTGCTGAGGACCGACGCTACGCTCGATCACATCGATGTCGCGGCTATAACTGTTGACGATCTGCCCGCCGTTACGACCCGAAGCCCCAAAGCCCACCTTCGCCGCCTCAAGCACAGTGACCTTGAAGCCGTTCTCCAGCAAAAACAGCGCAGAAGACAGCCCGGTGTAACCGGCCCCGATCACGCACACATCAGTCTCGACGTCGTCCTGCAGGGCCGGGCGCGCCGGAACCGGGTTGGCCGATGCGGCGTAATAAGACGCTGGATAGGAAGTGTTCGCCATTCTGCAACCTCTGTTTTATATTTTTTACGAATGCAGCGATCCTACCCGAGATAAAAATCGGCCGCCAGCCACCTCCGAATCTTCGTGGCATCGACGAAATTAAATATTTTGCATATTCATAGGGTTAGGTGAAAAAAGGTATTGACACCCCTTTGGAATTCCGTAGAATGCCGCCTCACAGCAGGCACGTAGCTCAGTTGGTTAGAGCACCACCTTGACATGGTGGGGGTCGTTGGTTCGAGTCCAATCGCGCCTACCAAACAAAATCCGCTCTGCTGGGCGGTCTAGAAGGGCTCACCGAAAGGTGGGCCCTTTTTTGTTGGCGTTTGGAAAGGCTTTAGAAAAACGACCACCGAAATCAACCCTTTGATCACAGTGGAAGTATCAAAGTATGGGCTCATGGAAGACCTTGGTAATCGCAGTCACGGTATCGATCAGCGCTCAAGCTGATGCGGAAAATCGGGGCTCGTATCAAAATTCGATGATGACGATAACGTTGGCTCCAACCATCCTCCTTTCGGGGACTACGGGGCTTTCTATGCTGGCTGCGAAAAAATTCAAGCCTGCCAAGGCCGATGCGCTTGCGTTCATTGGCTCAGGCGGCGAGATTCGCGGTGCTCAGTTTGAGCAAGCAGTACGCTATTACCGTACGACCTACAGACCGGCGCTGATGACTGATCAGCAGCTCGCCTTAGCAATCGTAACTTCGTATTGAGCCGGGATTTCCACATCTCTTTCACAGCCACACTGCGGGGCTTTTTTGCAGTTGCAGACTGCTTTATAGCAGCTGTGTGCGGGAGACTTTCGAGTCTGCCGGTTCGCTTTCATTCCCGGTTCGCCAACCCGCGCACAGCTGCCGCCCTTTCGTTTGGCGACGTTTGAGTGGTAGTCCTTATCAATTGAATGAAGGTACTACTCATGACCCGATGCATGCCCATCACCGGCATCGACTGCATCCCCGCAACCCTGCTCATCGACACCGAAGCGCCTCTGGACGTCCTTTTCGAAACCGCCGATTACCGTATCCGCACAGTGACCCAAGTCTTGGAGAATATCGCGTTCCGCTCGGACATCAGCTCAGACACGGTGGTGTTGACTGACTTTTGTAAATTGCTCACCACATCGTTACGCGATGGTTGTGATGTTATGGATGTAATTGGAAGACGATTGCGGGTGCAGGCGGCGGAATAATGAGGGCGGGCAACTTATAAGCTGCCTGTTTCATAAGAGGAAAGTGGGGGCAGACTACGCTTACGAGACGGTCCGATTACAAGTGAGCTCAAATCGTGGTCTGTCCCATCCCCGTTTTCATCAATTTTGTCCGTTATTACATCGTCGATGATACTCACAGGCGCACTTGTCCTTGCCGCGATAGCGGTAGACCTTGAATGGGGGAGAGTTAAGGGAGCGGAGGCAACCAGCTATGATTTATGTGAATCGATTACGCGGTGGCGCAGATGCTCAACGAGACCGATACGGTAGGACACACTTTTAAGCGGGCCTTTTTCCGCGTCGATGGCGTGACGATGTACTTTTTCTGGGCAATATGGGCGGGGTTTTTGATTTGGGCTCTGTTTGACCCGGCCAAACCAGGTGCTGAAGCGTTGGCCTTGTTCATGGTTGGCATGCTGAACCCATTTCTTTACATTTTTCTGGGTGTGATGCGCTCACCCGGCCTTTTAACAGCGCTGGTTCTGATTTTCCTTAACGTTAGGTTCCTATGGGCCTTTATCTATTGAAGGGGGAGTGATTACGGGTAGTTCTGGCTGATGCGCTTGGCGATGGCTTCGAGCTGTTCGTCTATGCCGTACATGTCATTGTTGTCACGGCGGGACACCACGGCCGCGCGGTGGACGTTGCGACCGCTCAGAATCCAGGTGACCAGCAGGATCAGCCAGGCCTTGGCCTTACGGCGAATCAAATGCGTTGCGTCGCCGGGCAAGTCTAGGGACACACCACGATTATGCAGGCTCCACCGAGCTCGGTCCTTCAAGCAGCTGTGTCCTGTTCGCTCGTTGCCTTGATTCACGGCAAATTGACGCTACGTATTTTTTGCGAAGCTTAGAAAGGTTGCGCGGTAGACGCTCCGCAACCGTCTTCTTATTTCACATCGAAATCAATTTGCGAGCCAAGTAAGTTATTTCAAATCGTGGTCTGTCCCTGAGGAATCTTCTCCAAATAGCTGGCTTCTTTGTAAGTCATCGCAATCTGCTCATCGCCGATCTCTACGATGTCGACCAAGCCGAGGAGGGCGAGCAGGTCGTATCCCTCAGCCCTAGCGATCTCCTCATCTTCTAAGTCCTTGTCGGCGAGCTGATTCGCGAGGTCTTGCGCCTCCTTGTGTGTCTCGAACAGCTCAATTCCTTGTGGGGCCCGTATCTGGAGTGATCGCAGTAGATAATTGTGTCAGGCCGCCCAGAGGTCGCCAGGTAATCTGCGTAGCTATGCCGTGTGGGTGTTCTGGTCCGCGACGGATGACCCAGGGCGCACATTTTCGCCTTGGGCGCGACGCTCCGCCACGACAACCACGAAGAGGTTTCCCGAAATGGAACAGGTACATCGCGAGGCGGTTCTTGAGGCGGGGCCGAAACAATTGGCTCACCTTATGGGGATGAATCACACCGCATCGCTCAATCGAGTCAACCGGAACGACGACTCCCATCGGCTGAATGTCGAGCAGTTTCTGCAAATCCTGGGTGCATATCCCGCCCTTTACTCTCCGATCACTTCCCCTTCCTCAACCATCTTATGAGCTGCTGTACGCTGAGTTTCCGTCGACATAACGCGGCCGACGAGAGGAATTTAGAGAGATGGGGGTAGCGAAAAACCTATACATAAATTATATTTTGTACAGGTTTTGGTCGGAATGTTAGAAAATGACACCCCTTGAAAAGCTCATCTCCTGGCACGAAAAATGGGCCCTTCAGAATCAGATCGTGAAATGCAAAAGCTGCGGCATGGAACAGTCCGAGGTGGACAGAAATCTCATGTTTAGCCATGAGTCGGGCTGTCCAAATGCGAGGTTCGGCGCTGAGCCATGGCAGGCTTTAGATGAGGTGAGAGATGCCTATTGGATCCCTCCGCAAGCTGCATCAGATGATCAGGACGTCACTCCATCGTCACCAGAACAGCCAGGGCCATCCTTATGAATACCTCGCTCTCGCTCTGATCGAGCGTCGCCAGGGCGGCCCTGACGTTTGCTGCGACCACACCAAAGCTGTTTGACTCCCGGTGAGCCAACAAGCCATCATCTATTCATCCTGTCATTCCTGCGCATTGGAGTGCACAAAAAAAGCCCGGCCATAGTGTCGGGTTTTTTTTGGATTTATCGAGTACATAAGGACATGGTCATGCGGGTTGTCGCTTTCGTAACTTTTTTTGCTGCAGCCCTTACTGGTTGCTCTGGAATACCTTCAGTTCCATACGAAGAGCCTGCTCAATCAGAGGGATTGGCGCGTGTTCGCGTTATCACGAATTCCAGTGTGTATGGCGATAGCGTCGTAGGCGGTTGCGCTCCCGCTACCCGTCATAAGATGGCTGAAGCCGGACGTTTCGGGCGGGACGGGACGGCGAACATCAACTATCCGCAGCACCCCCTGAAGTCGACGACCATTGACATGCCGAAAAGAGTTTCGCCCACTCTTACTCAGTACATCCCTGCTATTCGGATGGGCGAAGGGGTGTATAAAGAGGTCGTAACCGAGTATCGCGTCAGGGCTGATCTGCCATTCCAGATTGCGACCCTTGGCGCGACTATCGGTAGCTATGGCAGCACTTACTCATCCTGCGGTGGCCAGGCGCTCGTTTACACGCTGGAACCAGGAAAAGACTACGAAGCTTTGGCAGGGGTGGGTAGCATGCCAAACAATGAGGGCGGGCAAGCGCTTCTTTGTATATTGGGGGTTTTCGAACTCGCCACTTTACCTGGCACGCCAATTGTAATTCCCAAAAAGCTGACGCCTGCTGCGCCTCCGCAGGTGGTCTGCAAGAACTAACAAGCACAGCCCGCCATTGACCGGGTTTTGCCTCTAATCAGAAGAACCGCATGACGAAACAGTCATCAGCCTCCAAAACGGCAACTGCGGCTGATATCGAGAGATCGATCCTGGCCCTCAATAAAATGGCTGAGCGTCTTTGGGGGGATGGTCGTGAAGCTGAAGCAAAAGCGCTTCTGGACGCCTTGGATGCGCTAAATCGCGCGCTCGATCGCATCAGGATCGGGGAGAGCCGCAGGGTTCTTCATTGAAACGATAAGATAAGGATGTCTCATGTACAAAATGGCAATGACGTTTTTGGCGGCGGTCACACTGGCTGGCTGCGCCTATCAGAAATCCCAATACGTTCTCGATGTCGAAAATGCACCCATTCCAACCGAACCGGCAGCAGTGGCCACTGAGTGCGCGCGCATTTACAGTGAAATCGACCGAAACAACCAAGCCATGGCTCGCAGCTACCAAGACGGCAGCTTCACCATGAAGGCTCAGCACGAAAAGGACGCACGTAACGAGGCGCTGTCTATCAGGCGATTCAAGATTGGTTGCCCTCAGCGATGATAGATGGGCCTGCTGTGCTTAGGAGGTGTCGAAGGGGTTGCTCGATTTCTTGTCCGCGCTTTTTGACGAGCCCGGTGAGATCCAGCCATACGAAAGGCCCCGAAGGGTTTTCTCAAGAAGATTCGTTGCTTTCTGCTGTTGGTCGCTGTGTTCGAGTTAATAGCACTGAACGAGTTCTATGGCGTTCGTGGATAAGGCTGGTGAGTGAATGGCTGCGTGCCCAGGCTGCGATAGAAGATTACGGATGACATCACTTGGCTCCAACGAGGTTTTCATCATCCGGCCGAAGATCGGCATCGGTCGTTTGCTCTTTGTCCCACTGCTTCGCCAGGCACCCTGGGGCATCACGGCAGTTTTTTGTATCAGCTTATCGACCGGGCTGTCGTTACCTGGGAGGCAATGGCCGGGCATCCTCCTCGCAAGCCTTGTTGTGATGTGGTGGGCATATCAACTGGGCAGAGATATCAGCGAGCGTGCTTCACTGACTGTGGAATCGTCTGGTGTGGCTTTCCTCGGACGGTATCGGCTAACGAAACGTACACCGCTGCGAATAGTGCTCAAGCCCGACGGCCACATGGCTGTTTTTCGCACGTCCTACAGCAATTATGTCGAGTATGAAAACGGGCGCTTGTCAATCGCTCGCCGTGTCGTCGGAATAAAAGTCACTCAACAGAAACAGCTCGCCTGTGAGCTAGCCGCGTTTCTGGGCGTAATTGCATACGTCGATGATGGCTCTGGACGACTGAAGAGGTTAGCCGGCCAACGGTGAGGTTTCCAGCGCAACCAAGTAAACGAAACCCTGTTCAAGACCCGTTCCGTGCATTGCGTGCCAACGCCTATAAGCCAGCGCGCTGTGAATGATAACCTGCGAGTTCTTCTATAAATGATATTGGTTCAGTTATGAAAAGCTGTTCGAGGACGCTCGGAGCTAATCTCGCTAACAGTATAGTGATCCCCGCCGCCTGGGTATCGGGGCTTGCGACGATAGGACTCTTGTGGGGCCTGGTACGGTTTTGGCCCGATCAGCTTACAGTCGAAGGACGTCAGCTCTTCGTGGTTTCCTGTTCTATTTTTTGCTTCGCCATAGGGTACTTGATATGGCGCAAGAGACGAGCAAAAGCACTTGTCGCATCCATCAACCTGAAAGAAGGTCTGAGCCTTGACGATAGTCAGATGCTCGGCTATCCAAACCCCGTATTTTTTGTCTTTGACCTCTCCAGCAAGAAACTCGCTCAATGCCAAAGCGTCACCGGCGACTATCAAATTCAAGACTTCACGTGGGTAACAGGCTGGCAGTTTGAGTGGCTACGGATTGACAGCCGAGTGTCGGGCGGGGTTATGCAAATAGTCGATGGGGCTGGCAGGAGCGTTCCAGCCGACGAGCTTCGGCGTAGATTCATAAAGTTCTCGCTGGTTTTGACGGTTGCCGATACAAGTCATCCTCCCTTCCGTTTTCCAATGAACCGCAGCGCCGCTGAAGGTTGGTGTACCCGGTGCAATGTGCTTTTCAAGTGCTAAACGCGAAGCACCAGAAGAGAATTATCTTTAGAGCTTGCAGCAGCGCTGATGCTAACGGAATGAATGCAGGCGCCCATTGATACGCATAAGATTTGCGACAGATTAAAAAGCGCAAGGTCGCTATCCCGTTCTCTGATAGCGTGGCGGGAAAGGGTCATGGATGGGGACCGCTAATGGGCAAACTAGGAGCGCTAATGCCGTACAACTACACGAACGGTCGCTACCTGGTCTTCAAAGGCAGAGGCAGCGATGGGGCGCCTTTGGGCCGGATTCATCAGGACGGAAAAGTTCGAAATCTCCTGGGTGAGCCGCTGTACTACATAGACGTGGAGGAACTTGCGTTCTTTTCGGTCGATTTTATCTTCCAGGGCAATATACAAAAATGTCGCGGCACGTTTTGTGTGCTCAGCGACAAAACGCTTTTCACATTTTCCGAGATGAAGGTTAAGCCACTGGGAAACGAGACCGAGGAGCAGGCGCTTCACAGGGAGTTCAAAAGGAGGGCGCTAAGTTTGGCAGGGCAGATCGTCCAGGCGAAAAATGAGATGGTGCAGGCACGCTTGGATATGGTCTGGTCCAATTTAAACCCTTTGCGCCGTTTCCGTGCTTTCTTCACCAGCCGAGCCCGCAGGGAGCGAGCGTCGTTAGGGTGGCGTTACAGTGAGTTAGATCATGAGTTCAAATCGAAGGCTTTCCCCATCCCCTCATCGTCACTCGCGACAATGGTCTTGCGGGCTGCGGATGCAAGGGAAACGCGGTCAGACCACGACTATGAGACGGTCCGATTACGCGTGAACTCAAATCGCGGTCTGTGCCCAGCTTTCTGGTTTCCGCCGATCGAGGTGGGTTGTATGGCGGCACTTGCAGCAATCCCTCGTCGTAACTCACGCCGGGAAAGCATCCAATCAATTTATACCCCGCGTTTTTGCCCGGACACTCGCCAAATGGGTCGGAACTTATATGAGAAAAGTAATTTTGGCATTCTCGCTGGCCACACTGGCAGCCTGCATGCCTTATCGATCAGTGACTTCGCCAGATCCAAATTGGATGCGTTGGGGTGGAGATGAGCCTGAAGGCTATCCAAGGACGTTTGTTGAAAACCTGAGCGGCAATTGCTCTTTGGTTACCGAGTCGTGGTCTGATGGAAGAATCAACGGTCGTCTTCTGTGGACCAAGAAGCAGTCTCGAAAGGCCGTTACCTGCCCCTAGGCGCTTGTGAGTAGGCTGACTTCACGGCGGGAAGAAACAACCGCGATGATGAGGCGGACTAATTACAGTGAACTCAAAATCAGGCTCTGTCCCGGTTTCCGGGGCAATATTTGATCGTTCTTGCGCGGC
Organism: Pseudomonas sp. NFACC04-2; assembly: GCF_900119265.1. NCBI lineage: Bacteria > Pseudomonadati > Pseudomonadota > Gammaproteobacteria > Pseudomonadales > Pseudomonadaceae > Pseudomonas > Pseudomonas sp. NFACC04-2. The sequence continues at coordinate 242,643 of NZ_FPJC01000006.1, read as the reverse complement.
GCCCACTGCCTATTTCCGATACTCTTCCACGCCTGCTTCAGGGAACCCAAGCAATTCAAGGAAGAGTCATGAACAGGACGCTCTGTACCGCGCTGAGCCTTTCGATTATTGCGTCATCGGCCGGGTGCGCCACAAAACCTGCGAAGGAACCGTTCAAAGCCCCCCAGATTTACGGTTATACCTTGAACCAGCCGCTTTCCAGCGATGAGTTCAAGGCGCTATCCGCTACCGGAAGAGAGTCGCTTACGGGTTCCAAGGTCTACAAACGCGTCGATGACCAAGGCGATACCTACGAGGTCGTTCTCGATCATCAGGTGCGCCCAGATTCCATTAGGAAAACGAGTCGTGCTTTTGCAAGTCAGCCTGAATGTGAGGCTGAGTTCAAGGTGCAGGTCGCCCAGTTGGAGCAGCTCCTTGCCAGTCACGAAAGCCGTACGCCAGTGCCGGGTGATCGTTATGTCGGCTTGTACGCTACGAAGTGCAATTTCAATCGGTACGATCAATCCCCAACCTATCGTTATGCCCTGAACCTGTCCGAGAGCGTTCTCGTTCCTCCGTCGAAGCAAGGCCTGGGCGATAAGATCCACGATGCCTACGGGGCCTTCGGGATGACGGTATTCGTCATCGCCCTGTTGCCGTTTGTGCTGGTTGGTTTGGCTGTTGATAAGATCACTGATTGAGTTCGTTCGGTCTTGGTTTTGTGGGTAGGGGAGTAGCCCGCGATTTTGAGGCCACTTGGAAAAACGGCTGCCTACAATGGATAGCTCACTCACCGAAGGACATGGAATGCTCATCGTCTTCAGCGGCCTGCCCGGCACCGGAAAAACGACTATTGCCCATGATCTCGCCGAGACAACAGGCGCCATGTACCTGCGGATCGATACGATTGAGCAGGCGATTCGGAGCTCGGGCGCTCTTGCGCAAGATGTGGGGCGCAGTGGTTACATGGTTGCCAATGAGCTTGCCCTGAGTAATCTTCGTTTGGGCCGCAGGGTCATCGTTGATTGTGTCAATCCCGTCCTCGAAAGCCGAATCGCGTGGAGCGAAGTCGCCTCACGGGCGGGTAGTCGGTTGGCAAACATCCAAGTGATTTGCTCCGATATACATGAACATCGGCGCAGGGTCGAAACACGGAGGGGCGATATTCCTGGGCTGAAGCTACCCACCTGGCAGTCTGTACTGGATCATGAATATGAGCCGTGGGATGAAATTCCCTATTGTATAGACACAGCCCTGATCTCTCCGGTGCAAGCAGTCTCGATGATCATCGACCGGTTCCTGCCCGATAAATAGTGCAAATCGAGGGACAGACCCCTGCCGGCCGTGAGCATCGCCTCGTAATGAATTTACCGGCGGTCCGACCCTTTGGAATTACTGCCGCCCGGGGGACTCCATTTCTCGAGGAATATGTATTTCTCAATAGCGGTGAGCACCGCCCGAGGTAAATGGAATGACGTCGTTCGAAGAATTCAGGGCCACATCCCATGAGCTTCTCAAAGAGCTGGATGCCGCAACGATAAAAATGATGATGCTGGTTTCTGCGAAAGAGGTCTCCGGTCCTTCTTGGGAGGATGCGACCCAGCGCCATCATGATGCTGTGGATGCTTGGCATTCCTTTCTCAATATTCCTACGAATTTTGCCGCGAATCCGCCTCTTCCCTGATCGCGCTCAAGGGAGGGAACGGATCGAGCTTCGTTGTTCTTCTGCGCAGAAGGGGCCACAAGATAAGCTATCCTCGTACGGCCACAGATTCAGGGGATAAGTTTCCCTTCCTGGTCCGGGGTGAGGCTGGCAGGAGCATCCGGTTTTGCGATGCTCCGCCCCAACAACCACTCACTAAACGCCCGCACTTCCACTTGCCGCTCCCGCCCCGGCACGCACACCACCGTATACCGCGCACCCGCCAAGCGAACCTCGGGGCGATAATCAACCAGCTCCCCACGCGCAACCGCCTCAGCAACCAGCACATTGCTGGCGAGCACCAACCCGTGCCCGGCGATCGCCGCTTGCAGGGCATGCTGTTCTTCGTCATAGCGCCGCAAACGCGCGCGCTCCAGCCAGCCGAGGGTACCGGCCTTGGCGCACCATGCAGGCCAGTCGATTGCGACGTTTGCGCTGCTCAGCCATGGCACGTCGATCAGTTCAACAGGCGAGCCCGCCGCGGGTGGTTGCCAACCGGGGCGGCAATAAACACCAAAGTGCTCATCCAATAAGGGCTGCTCGAACAGCTGTGGATCCGGCCTGAACAGGGCGCGGATCGCCAGGTCGATGCTGGCGTCTCGTCGCAGGTCCACCACGTCGTTGCTACTGTGCAGCCTCACGTCGATCTCCGGGTGCAACCGATGAAAGTCCCCGAGCCGAGGTATCAGCCACAGGCTGGCGAACGCCGGCGTTGTGCTCACCACCAGGGACTGCGCGGCACACGTTGGTGACAGTATCTGCAGGCCCTGCTGGATATCGAGCAGGGCGCGGTGCATATAAGGGTGAAGGCGCTCGCCGTCTGCGCTCAGGCGCACGTTTTGGCTGGAGCGATCGAACAGGCGCACGCCAAGGAAGGCTTCAAGGCTTTTGACTTGGTGGGAGATCGCCGCCGGGCTGACGTTCAGTTCCTGAGCCGCCGCCTTGAAGCTGCCCAGCCGTGCGGCGGACTCGAAGCCGCGCAAGGCGGTGAGGGGCAGTTTGGCGAACATAGGCGGGTAGGTTACTCAGGTTGAGCGTGGCTCAATTTAGCTCAATTGTGCGCGGGTGCTCAACTTGCCAGGCTGTGGTCTTCCACCCGGCTCAGGAGCCCACCGATGCAAGGCACATCCCGTAAAATCCTCCAGGCCATCCTCTACGAAGCCGGCGGTGTGCTGTTCGTGGCCCCGGCGCTCGCGCTGACCTACGAACAAGAGATGGGGTATTCAACCCTGCTGTCGTTGGTGATTTCTGCCGTGGCGCTGACCTGGAACATGCTTTTCAACGGCCTGTTCGAGTGGTGGGAGCGCCGCCAACCCAGCCGCCGTCGCAACTGGAAGCGACGACTGCTTCACTCCCTGGGATTTGAAGGCGGCTTGACGTTGATCCTCACTCCGGTGATTGGCGCATGGTTGGGCATCAGCCTGTGGCTGGCGCTGGTGACCAACCTGGGGTTGTTCGTGTTTTTCTTTTTTTACGCGCTGGTTTTTCAATGGGTGTTCGATCGAGTGTTCGATGTTCCGCTTTCGGCGCAGCCCGCAGCCAATGCGATGACTGGGCAGGACTGATTTGAGGTCTGTAGGCTTGGCTATCCAAATTCCCACGACTCAGAAACAACAAGCCCGCACACTCATGACAAGGTGCGGGCTGCTGATGAGCCGAGCCTGCAATCAGAGACGCATGCCTTTGAACGGGTTCCAGCCTTGCTCGCCCTTCACTTCTTTGAGGTAGTACGCGTAGTTGGCCATGAGTGCGTACATCATCGACATGGCGATGCTCAGGCCTGTACTCAAGGGACGGGGAAACTCCATGCCGATGAGTGCGAAAATCACGCTCAATGCGATATTGATCGCCAGGAAAATACCCAGCAGGGCCAGGTTTTTCTTCCAGAGGCCCAGGACGAACAAGTAGATAGGGCCGAAGAAAAACGCAATCACGTTGGCGTTGATGAGGATTTTCTTCTTGACGCCAGGCAGCGTCTTGACGGCTTCCTTGTAGCGCGGGTCGTTTGGCGCACCGTAGGTATCGAAGAAGTCGAAGCGTTCCTGCCATTTGGCGCTGTATTTGCCCGTGCTTTGTACTTGTTCAGTCGTGCTCATTTTCAAGGCTCCTGTTTTCCATAAATAGTTGTCTTTCTTCCAAGAAATCCTGTGCTCTGGTTTTAGAGCATTGGTTGCTTTGGTTTTGTCGAAGATTCGAGCGAGTCGTCTGGGGCGTTTATTTTGCCGCTTTATGACCGTTGATGTGGAACATTCCGCATTGGCAGCTTGAGCGGTCGCTTGGTCTGTGACGCGCTTCACTCTATTTGTTTCAATGGCACCTACTGCTGCAAGGCCGTCAGGTAGTCAGTCGCCTTGCGGTACTTTTCAATTCGATCCAAGTCTTTCTGACTTGGCTCGCTTATGCGGGATAAATCGCTGTTTTCCGCAAGGTCAGCCAGCTTCACTCGGCGCGCGATCGGGTCGTATGCAGCCCGCTCGATAAAGGCCTGGTAAGTCTCGCCTTCGCGCTTGGTGAGCGCGTCAATTGCGCCCAGGACCGCTTCGCTGAAGCCTTCATTGCGCAGGTCGGCGAGGGTTGTCGCAGTGTCTTCGACCACGTCGTGCAGCACCGCCACGATGCGCTCTTCGTCATAGGCCAGGCGCAGCATGACCTTCAGGGGGTGCAAAACGTAAGGGGCGCCGCCCTTATCCACTTGCCCTTCATGGGCCAGGGCGGCAATCGATATCGCTTTTTCAAGGGTGCTCATGGTATTCACCTATGACGGAGTGGCAGTTTGAATGACGCCCATTTTGAATCGGGAAATGGGGCACGGTACGCGCCCGTCGCGGGTTTTACGACGGATAGGATTCGCCGGTTGATAGGTGCAGGTCCGCCGAGAAGTTTTCGACATGAAGATTCAGCTTCATACTCCCCGCTTTTACACCATGGATAACCAGAAGAGGCGATGTTTTGTCGAGCGAACAACCCCATTTGCATGAGCTAAAGCTGAAGCACATTTACGACGGTTTCAAGCAACTGATTCCCATCTCTCTTTTTGTCGTCGTGTTCGGCGTTGCTTTCGGCCTCGCGGCTGCGCAAACGGGCTTGAGCGATACGTCAGCCGTGCTCATGAGCACCTTGGTTTTCGCCGGCGCTTCTCAATTTGCCGCGTTGGATCTGTGGGGGCAGCAAGTACCGGTCGTTCCGCTGATGATTACCGTCTTCGCCATCAACGCCCGGCACTTGTTGATGGGCGCGACGCTTTACCCGTGGCTGCGGGAGTTGCCCGTTGCCAAACGCTACGGTGTGATGCTGGTTGTCTCGGACGCCAACTGGGCCATGGCGATGCAGGCGTTCAGTCAGGGCAAGCCGGGGCTGGGGATTTTATTTGGCGGCGGCATTGCACTGTGGGTCACTTGGATCCTGGGGAGTTGGCTGGGGCTTCATTTTGGCAGCGCTATCGAGAACCCGGTCAGTTTTGGGCTCGATATGGTGATGGGCTGTTTCTTGTTGGCGATGGTCGTGGGCGGGAAAAAGAACCTGCGCATGCTCATCATCTGGACCGTGGCGGCCTGCTCATCGCTGTTGGCCTATTGGTATTTACCGGCTAACAGTCATGTCGTGGTGGGGGCTTTGGCGGGAGGCATCCTGGGAGCACTGTGGATGGAGAAAACACAATGAATATTGAAACGGCGGGGTATGGCACCTTGCTGGTCGTATTGATAATGGCCGCGGTGACATTGGCGACTCGGTGGGGCGGTGTCTTTGTGATGTCGTTCGTGCCGATCAACTATCGGGTGCAGCAGTTCATCACGGCCATGTCGGGCTCGGTGTTGGTGGCAGTGCTGGCTCCGCTGGCCGTCAAAGGGGATGACGGCGCGCGCTGGGCGCTGCTGATCACGGCAATCGTCATGTTGATTCTTAAAAAACCGCTGCCGGCGATCGCCGCCGGCATATTTGCAGCGGCTTTAGCCAGGCAGTTCTGAACCGCCAAGTCGCCCGCGCACAAGCGGGCGACGGAGCCCCATCAACACTCAGGTCAAAAACTCAGCGCAGCCGCTTCTCCAAACGAGTGATCCTGTCCCGTCATGAAGTGCAGCGACATCTCCTGTGGCGCCTCGATGGGTGGAATTTCAAAACTCCCCACCACTTGTCCCTGAAGCGCACTCAGCCGCATCGACTCTTCTTCCTTTGCCTTTGCCATTCTCGCGTGGTTCGCTGCGATTTCGTTGAGAGTTGACACGGTACATCTCCGTTTGCTGACCAAGCATTGATTAATTTGCCGCCGCGTCAGAATTGCGTCGTTCTTGGCTGCTGAGACAGGCCAGTGCAAACCCTGAGCCAGACAGGGCCGCTTGTTAGCCCCGACATTTGACAGGTGACGAATGGCGGGGCAGACGTGCCTCGACGCTGGCAACGTTTCAACCATGCCTCAACAATAAGTCACTGATAATACAAATCGACGCTCCGGCAGGATCAGTCGGTATCGGTGCGGTAGACGCTTGCTCCGTGTGTTGAATGTCTGTTCACCACGACCACTGCGGCTCCGATCAGACCGGTGACAACCGCCAGCAGCAGAATCACCTCCTGCGTACCAGCCGGCGCGGCCAGTACCGCGACGAGCAGGCCAGCGAGCGGTTGCGACAGGTTGTTGAGCAGTGTGATAACGCCGACGGTCTTGCCGAAGTCCTGGGGTGGAATGACTTGTTGGCGCAGGGTGCGGAAGTAGACGTTGAACATTTTGTCGAAACCGACGATCAGCAAGAAACCGACGACGTAGCCCCCTGTGTTAGTGCTGAGGGCGGTGACGAAGGCACCGATGGCAATCATTGTGTAGGAGAGGGCCCCCAGCAGTTTCAAGGGCAAGGTCACCCGGGCCAGGACAAACAGGATGACAATGGTGGTCAGCGCGCCGGCCGCCTGCAACCCGGCGTAATCATCCTTGCCAGCGCCGTAGTGGCCGATGACCATGGCCGCCGACGTGGCGAGGGTGACGCCGATGATCAGGTTGACGCCCACCGCCAGGCTGATGATTTTTTTCAGTTGCGCCAGGTTGCGAATGTGGCCGAAGGCAACGCGCAGCGGGTTCAGCCAGAGGTCGTGATGTTGCTCGAAGGTTTCCAGGGTGACCGAACTGGTGCGCTGCCAGTATCCCATGGCCAGGTCCGCCAGCAGGAATAGCCCGGCAATCGCCAGCACCACCCAGTGCCATGCCCACACCTCAAGCAGCAGCGCAGCGATCAGCGGGCCCAGCACCAGGCCGGTCTGATCGGCGATTTGCGAGTACGACAGGGTCTTGGTGTAGGTGTAGTGCTTGAAGATATACGGCATCACCACTTCGCGGGCCATGATGCCCTGGGTGGTCAACACGCCGCAGAGGGCCGAGAGCGCCACGATCCAATAGATACCGCCGAAGATGCCATGCAACAGCACCGCCACGCCGCAGGCCACGGCACGATAGACCTGGCTGATGTGCAGGATGCGAATCGGCGCGAACTTGTCACACAGCGCGCCGCAGATCGGGAACGCCAGATAGCGTGGCAAGGATTCGACGAAGAAGGCCAGGCCTGACCAGGCGACGCTATTGGTGGTCTGGAAAACAATCAGCGGGACGATGAAGAGCAAGATCTGGTCGGCTAAGCGGGAGAGGAACATCGAGACGAAAAAAGCCAGGTAATCCTTGCGCATGAAACTCCTTGATTGCTGTTTTCAGGTGAAATCCAGTCGGCAAGCGGCGCGCAGCGTGATATGGAACTAATATCACCGTTAGTCTCTATATCTTTACAGGGGACATCCCTTTTTTGAGAGAACTGCCATGTTCAAATCGCGCTCGCTGATTGCCGCAGTAACCTGTTTCGCCCTGGCGGTGGGCCCTGGCATTGTTGTCGCAGACCCGGGCAACGGCAAGGGGAATGCTCAATTCGATCAAGGCCCCGGTCATGGGCAGGGAGGTAAAGGCGGGCAGGGCAACAAGGGCGGTCAAGGCAATCCCGGCAACAAGGGCAACCAGGGCGGCAAGGGAAACCAAGGCGGTGGCGGCGGCGATTGGCATAACGGCCCGAGCATTGACCGTGGCGGCATTCTGGGTGTGATTGGCGGCTATCGCGATTATTGGAGTCCCGGCCCGGCACTGCCGCCGGGTATCCAGAAAAACCTGGCCCGAGGCAAGCCGTTGCCCCCTGGCATTGCCAAAAAGCTTGATGGTCGGCTGCTGGGACGGTTGCCGCACTATGACGGTTATGAATGGCAGCAGGTCGGCACGGACCTGATCCTGGTGGCGATCGCCAGCGGCATCATCTACGAAGTGCTCAATGGCGCGTTCGACTGACCCGGTGTTCCAACTGGACCTCCTGTGGGAGCGAGCTTGCTCGCGATAGCGTCAGTTCAGCCAATGATGAAGGGACTGACACGACGTCATCGCGAGCAAGCTCGCTCCCACAGGTTTCGCGGATGTTCACGCAATCGGTTATGGGACAGGGTTTGTCTCAGTTTTCCAGTTGTCGCAGGCGTTTGTACAGGGTGTTGCGACTGACCCCCAGCCGTCGCGCCAGGTGTGAAATATTTCCCCCCACGGCCTGCAATTGGCGGTTCAAGTCTTCGGCATCGTTGAGGTCCACCCTCAGCGGCTCCGGTGTTTCCACCGGCTCCATTTCCAGATCGACAAAAAAGTCGTCGGGCAGGTGCTCCGGCCGGATCGGCTGTTCCTCGGCCATTGCCAGGGCTACTTGCAGCACGCTGCTGACCTGTCGCAGGTTGCCCGGCCAGGGATGGCGTTCGAACAAGTCCAGTACCTCACGGCTCAGGCCGGCCCATTGGGTCGGTTCGCGGTGGTGTTCCCAGAGGCGTTTGAACAGCGCCTGCTTGTCGCTGCGTTCGCGCAGGGGCGGCAGTTCCAGGGTCAGGCCGCCGATGCGGTAGTACAAGTCTTCGCGAAACCGCCCCAGTTGCACCTGTTCACGCAGCGAGCGGTTGGTGGCGGAGATGATACGGATGTCTACCGGGAACAACTCGGCGCTGCCCACCGGTTGCACGCAACGCTCCTGCAAGACCCGCAACAGTCGGGCCTGGGTCGGCAGTGGCATGTCGCCGATTTCGTCGAGGAACAGCGTGCCGCGGTCGGCCTTGCGGATCAGGCCGATGCTGCCTTTCTGGTTGGCGCCGGTGAACGCGCCTTTCTCATAACCGAACAGCTCCGATTCCACCAGCTCGGCGGGGATCGCCGCGCAGTTCACAGCAATGAACGGCTGCTTGCAGCGCGAGCTGGCCTGGTGCAGGGCTTTGACGAACACTTCCTTGCCGACGCCGGTCTCGCCATGGATCAGCAGCGGAATGTCCTTTTCCAGCAAGCGCTCTGCCTGGCGCACGGCTTTTTCCACACGGTTGTCACCGAAGTGCAGGGTATTGAGGCTGATGGCGTTGCTGGCGGGGGCTTGCGCAGGCGTCGCCTCGGTGAAGACCCGTGCCCTGATCGACACCTGGCTCGGACGCCTGAGCAAGCACTGGAATCGATTGCTGCCGGACGCCTGCAAGGCGAACGGCAGGCCGTCAGGTTGGTTCAGCAATTCCAGCAGCGAAACCTTGAACAGGCTTTCAATGCTCACCCGTGACAGGCTCAGGCCCAGCAGGTTGTCGGCCCGGCGGTTGGCGGAAAGCACCTGGCCGCTCTCATCGAAGATCAGCAGCCCGGCCCATTGGCTGTCGAGGTTGTTCAAGCCGGTGTTGAAGGTCAGCTGGAAGTGCTCACCGCGAAACAAGTTGAGGATCAGCCGGTTCTCCACGGTCTGGCTCATCATCTTGACCATGCCCAGGGTGTGGGATGGCGGCAGGTAGCTGTCGCTGGAGACGTCCAGCACGGCGATGACCTTGCGCTCGGCATCGAAGATCGGCGCGGCGGAGCCGGTCATGAAGCGGTTGGCCTTGAGGAAGTGTTCATCGTGCTCGATGTGCACTGCCTGTTCGCAGGCCAGCGCGGTGCCGATGGCGTTGGTGCCGGTACAGCGCTCCATCCAGCTCGCCCCGGCGCTGAAGCCATGGGCCAGTTTCGGCTCGATGAAGCGCTGGGTGCCCCAGGAGGTCAACACCTGGCCCTGGTTGTCGGCCAGCATGATCAGGCAGTTGGAGTTGCTCAGGATGTTCTCGTAATACGGCAAGACCTCTTGATGGGTGGTCTGCACCAGCGAATGCTGGCTCTCCAGCAATTGGGCGATGCCTTGGGCGGGCAACTGATCGAAGGCCGGCACACTCTGGTGATTCAGGCCAAAGGCGCGGCAACGGGACCAGGAGGCCTGGATGATGGCCTCGTGGGACAAGGCAGGGGCAGGTGCGGCCATGGGGCACTCTCGCAGGTGCTGTTTTTATTGTTGTGGCAAGTCTCGCACAGACTCCTTGTGCTGGGGCAAGCCTGAATAGCACGTAATACACAAACCTTGTGGGAGCGGGCTTGCTCGCGATAGCGGTGGATCAGCAGCGTCGATGTGACTGACACATCGCTATCGCGAGCAAGCCCGCTCCCACAAAGGGCATGGCCAGGCTAACCGAAAACGTTCATTCAGTGTTGTTCAAAATTGTTCATTGTCAACCCGTGAATTGTTCAGTTGTTCAGTCGTGGCTGTTCACTTGTGTTCATCTACGAACCTGCTGCTCTCGGGTTTTTGTAAAAAAATAAGCCAGGTCAATGGGTTGTGATTTCTGGCACGGCTTTCGCTTTGCAACTCGGGTCGCTTGACTCCAAATAATAAAAAGGCCGAGCCATGTCATTAAAGCTTGAGCACATCTGTCGCACCGTCGAAGGCCAGACCTGGATCGACGATGCCAATCTGAGTTTCGAACCCGGATCCTTCAACGTCTTGTTGGGCCGCACGCTGTCCGGCAAGACCAGCCTCATGCGCCTGATGGCCGGTCTGGACAAGCCCGACAGCGGCCGCATCCTGATGAACGGCGTCGATGTCACCAACCGCCCGGTGCGGCTGCGCAACGTGTCGATGGTTTACCAGCAGTTCATCAACTACCCGACCATGACCGTTTTCGAAAACATCGCCTCGCCGTTGCGCCAGGCCGGTGTGTCCGACGAAGTCATCCAGAGCAAGGTGCTGGAAACCGCCAGGATGCTGCGGATCGAGAAATTCCTCAAACGTCATCCATTGGAGTTGTCCGGCGGCCAGCAGCAGCGCACAGCCATGGCCCGGGCGCTGGTCAAGGACGCCGAACTGATCCTGTTCGACGAGCCCCTGGTGAACCTGGACTACAAGCTGCGTGAAGAGCTGCGCCAGGAAATGCGCGAGCTGTTCCAGGCCCGCCACACCATCGCTGTCTACGCCACCACCGAGCCTAACGAAGCGCTGGCCCTGGGCGGCACGACCACGATCCTGCATGAGGGCCGGGTGATTCAGAGTGGCAAGTCGTCTTCTGTCTATCACCAGCCACAAACCGTGCTGGCCGCCGAGCTGTTTTCCGAACCGCCGATCAACCTCATGCCGGGTCGTATCGCCGGCAATGAAGTCAGCTTCGCCAATTTCGTGCACTTCCCGCTGAACGTCGACCTGCGCCCGGTGGGCGAGGGCGAGTTCCGTTTCGGCGTGCGCCCCAGCCATATTTCCTTGGTGCCGAGCAACGACGACGACCTCGAACTGGCGGTGACCGTCGAAGTGGCCGAGATCAGCGGCTCGGAGACGTTCCTGCACGTGCGCAACGAACATTTCCTGCTGGTGCTGCACTTGCCAGGGGTGCATGAGTACGACGTGGACGCGCCGATTCGAATCTACATTCCGACCCACAAACTGTTTGTTTTCGACGCCCAGGGCAAGCTGGTCCAAGCCCCAGGGCAGCGTATCGCGAGGGTTGCCTGATGGCTGAAATTCGTTTGCAGAACCTCGCCCACAGCTACACCAGCACCCCGGCGGGCCCCGAGGATTACGCGATCCGCGAGATGAACCACATCTGGGAGCAGGGCGGCGCCTATGCGCTGCTCGGACCCTCGGGCTGCGGCAAGTCCACCTTGCTGAACATCATCTCCGGCTTGCTCAGCCCTTCCGAAGGGCAGGTGATGTTCGACAGCAAAGTCGTCAACGACTTGACCCCGGAACACCGCAACATCGCCCAAGTGTTCCAGTTCCCGGTGGTGTACGACACCATGACGGTGTTCGACAACCTGGCATTCCCGCTGCGCAACCAGGGCATGGCCGAAGCGCGAATCCACACCAAGGTGCAGGAAATCGCCGAGGTCCTGGACTTGCAGAGCCTGCTGGACAAAAAGGCCCGCAACCTCACCGCCGATGAGAAGCAGAAAGTCTCCATGGGCCGCGGGTTGGTGCGCGACGATGTGTCGGCGATCCTGTTCGACGAACCGCTGACGGTGATCGACCCGCACCTGAAATGGAAACTGCGACGCAAGCTCAAGCAGATCCATGAGCAGTTCAACATCACCATGGTCTACGTCACCCACGACCAGTTGGAAGCCTCGACGTTCGCCGACAAGATCGCGGTGATGTACGGCGGCCAGATCGTTCAGTTCGGCACGCCCCGGGATTTGTTCGAGCGCCCGAGCCACACCTTTGTCGGCTATTTCATCGGCAGCCCGGGGATGAACCTGATCGAGGTCACCGCACAGCCCGGCGGTGTCGGTTTCGCTTCGACCCACTTGCCGCTGTCGGAAACCTTGCAACGTCGTGTCGCCGAAGCCGAAGGCAAAAGCCTGAAGGTCGGTATCCGTCCCGAGTTCGTGCATGTCTGGGATGGCCCTTACGACGACGCGATGCAGGCTGATGTGGTGCACGTCGAAGACCTGGGCACCTACAAGATCCTGACCCTCAACCTCGATGGCGCACCGTTGAAGGTCCGCCTGGCCGAAGACAAGCCCGTGCCCGAAGGCACGGCGTACATCAGTTTTCCGGCCCAATGGCTGATGGTCTATGCCGATGAATACCTGCTGGAACCGCTGAGCGAGGTGCAGCCATGAACAAGGTGCAGAACAATAAGGCCTGGTGGCTGGTATTGCCGGTGTTCCTGCTGGTGGCCTTCAGCGCCGTGATTCCGATGATGACCGTGGTCAACTATTCGGTGCAGGACATCTTCGACCAATCCAGCCGCTACTTCGTCGGCGCCGACTGGTACAAGCAGGTGCTGCTCGATCCGCGGCTGCACGATTCGCTGCTGCGCCAGTTCATTTACTCGGCGTGCGTGCTGCTGATTGAAATTCCCCTCGGCATCGCCATCGCCCTGACCATGCCGACCAAGGGTAAATGGTCGTCCCTGGTGCTGATCATCCTGGCGATTCCGCTGCTGATCCCGTGGAACGTGGTGGGCACCATCTGGCAGATTTTCGGCCGCGCCGACATCGGTTTGCTGGGCTCGACCCTCAACGGCCTGGGCATCAACTACAACTACGCGGCCAACACCATGGACGCCTGGGTCACCGTGCTGGTGATGGATGTCTGGCATTGGACTTCGTTGGTGGCGCTGCTGTGCTATTCGGGGCTGCGAGCGATTCCCGACGTGTACTACCAGGCCGCGCGGATCGACCGGGCGTCGAACTGGGCCGTGTTCCGTCACATCCAGTTGCCGAAGATGAAGAGCGTGCTGCTGATCGCCGTGATGCTGCGTTTCATGGACAGCTTCATGATCTACACCGAGCCGTTCGTACTCACTGGCGGCGGGCCGGGCAACGCCACCACGTTCCTCAGCCAGACCCTGACGCAGATGGCCATCGGCCAATTCGACCTGGGCCCGGCAGCGGCGTTTTCCCTGGTGTATTTCCTGATCATTCTGTTGGTGTCCTGGCTGTTCTACACCGCCATGACGCACTCCGACGCCAACCGTTGAGGCCCGCACAATGAGCAAGAAAAAGCTGATACCGCTGTTGATCTACATCCTGTTCCTGCTGGTGCCCATCTACTGGCTGCTGAACATGTCGTTCAAGAGCAACACCGAGATCCTCGGCAGCCTGACCCTGTGGCCGCAGGATTTCACCTTCCACAACTACAAGGTGATCTTCACCGATCCGAGCTGGTACACCGGTTATCTCAACTCGCTGTACTACGTGAGCCTGAACACGGTGATTTCCCTGGGCGTCGCGTTGCCGGCCGCCTATGCGTTTTCCCGCTATCGGTTCCTGGGGGACAAGCACCTGTTCTTCTGGCTGTTGACCAACCGCATGGCCCCACCGGCGGTGTTCCTGTTGCCGTTCTTCCAGCTGTATTCGTCCATCGGGCTGTTCGACACCCATATCGCCGTGGCCCTGGCCCATTGCCTGTTCAACGTGCCGTTGGCGGTGTGGATCCTCGAAGGGTTCATGTCCGGGGTGCCGAAAGAAATTGACGAGACCGCCTACATTGACGGCTACAGTTTCCCCAAGTTCTTCGTCAAGATCTTCATTCCGTTGATCGGCTCTGGCATCGGTGTCACGGCATTTTTCTGCTTCATGTTTTCCTGGGTCGAACTGTTGCTGGCGCGCACGCTCACCTCGGTGAATGCCAAGCCGATCGCGGCGGTCATGACCCGTACGGTATCGGCATCCGGTATCGACTGGGGGGTGCTGGCGGCGGCGGGGGTGTTGACTATCCTGCCGGGTATGCTGGTGATCTGGTTCGTTCGTAACCACGTGGCCAAGGGCTTTGCCCTGGGCCGGGTCTGAGGAGTCGATGATGGAATGGATGAACTGGACCGGCCCGACGGCGGCTTTTTTTGGAGTCATCGCCTTGCTACTGGCAGGCATGACTACATGGGAACTGCGTTCGCCGAGCATCCCTCGGCGTGGTTTCCTGCCGATTGCCACCACCCGTGGCGATCGGTTGTTTATCGGTCTTCTCGGTAGCGCCTACCTGCACCTGCTGGTGATCGGCGCCACCGACTGGAGCATCTGGATAGCGTTCGCGTTGTCTTGGGTGTGGCTGTTGGCAGTGATGCGGTGGGGCTAATCGCGACAATTCGACGATCAGGCTCTTAAACCCAAACAGGAGGTCTCTATGTTCGATAAAAACAATAAGCTGCGACATAGCGTTTCATTGGCAGCCATGCTGGCACTCAGCGGGCTGAGCGCTACGGCCTGGGCCGACGCCTATGAAGACGCCGCTAAAAAATGGATCGGCAGTGAATTCAAGCCGTCGACCCTGACAGCCGAGCAGCAGCTCGAAGAACTCAAATGGTTCATCAAGGCCGCCCAGCCGTTTCGCGGGATGAAAATCAATGTGGTGTCGGAAACCATCGCCACCCACGAATATGAATCCAAGGTGTTGGCCAAGGCCTTCAGCGAAATCACCGGGATCCAGCTGACCCACGACCTGCTCCAGGAAGGCGACGTGGTGGAGAAGCTGCAGACCCAGATGCAATCGGACAAGAATATCTATGACGGCTGGGTCAACGACTCGGACTTGATCGGTACGCACTTCCGCTACGGCAAGACCGAATCGATCACTGACTTGATGGCCAATGAAGGCAAGGACTTCACCTCGCCGACCTTGGACCTCAAGGACTTCATCGGTATTTCCTTCACCACCGCGCCGGACGGCAAGGTCTATCAACTGCCCGACCAGCAATTCGCCAACCTGTACTGGTTCCGTGCCGACTGGTTCGAGCGTGCGGACCTGAAGGCCAAGTTCAAGGAGAAATACGGCTACGAGTTGGGCGTGCCAGTGAACTGGTCGGCTTATGAAGACATCGCCAAGTTCTTCTCCGAAGACGTCAAGGAGATCGATGGCAAGCGCGTCTACGGGCACATGGACTACGGCAAGAAAGACCCGTCCCTGGGCTGGCGCTTCACCGATGCCTGGTTCTCCATGGCCGGTGGCGGCGACAAGGGCCTGCCCAATGGTTTGCCAGTGGACGAGTGGGGTATTCGCGTCGAAGACTGCCATCCAGTCGGTTCCAGTGTGACCCGTGGCGGCGACACTAACGGCCCTGCGGCCGTGTTCGCCACCACCAAATATGTGGAATGGATGAAGAAATACGCGCCGCCGGAAGCAGCGGGCATGACCTTCTCCGAATCCGGCCCGGTGCCGTCCCAAGGCAACATCGCCCAGCAGATTTTCTGGTACACCGCTTTTACTGCCGACATGACCAAGCCGGGCCTGCCGGTGATGAATGCCGATGGCACGCCTAAATGGCGCATGGCCCCTTCGCCACGCGGCCCGTATTGGGAAGAGGGCATGAAGCTGGGGTATCAGGACGTGGGTTCCTGGACGTTCATGAAGTCTACGCCTGAGAAGCAGAAACTCGCGGCCTGGCTCTATGCGCAGTTCGTGACGTCCAAGACCGTGTCGCTGAAGAAGACCATCGTTGGCCTGACGCCGATTCGTGAGTCGGACATCAACTCCCAGGCGCTGACCGACCTGGCACCGAAACTCGGTGGCCTGGTGGAGTTCTACCGCAGCCCGGCTCGCGTGCAATGGACCCCGACCGGGACCAACGTGCCGGACTACCCACGCCTGGCGCAATTGTGGTGGAGCCACATCGCCGAAGCTGCCAGCGGCGAGAAAACGCCGCAGCAGGCCCTCGACGGGTTGGCCAAGGATCAGGATGCGATCATGACCCGCCTGGAACGCTCCAAGGCCCAAGCTACCTGCGCGCCTAAGATGAACCCTGAGCGCGACGCGCAATACTGGTTCGACCAACCGGGCGCACCGAAGCCGAAACTGGCGAACGAGAAGCCTAAAGGCGAAACCGTGAGCTACACCGAGTTGCTGAAATCATGGGAGGCGGCACGCAAGTAAAGCCCCGGATGTGAAGACGAACGGCACCGAAAGGTGCCGTTTTTTTTGGCCAGGGCTTACCGCAACAGACAGACCCGCCGCCATCGCGAGCAAGCTCGCTCCCACAGGGGGGTGGTGGTGACCCCAGATAGTGCGTACACCCAAAATCCATTGTGGGAGCTGCTCCCACAGGATTTGGCGGTGTCCATGAATGCTGCATACACCACAGTTCCCCTGTGGGAGCGAGCTTGCTCGCGATGAGGCCGGCAAGCCACCCACTAAGCCAGCAGGAAAAAAACCGGCGCAACCGAGGTTGTGCCGGTGGTGGTGCCAGTGGCTGCACGGATATTCGTGGGTCCGTGCAACCACCGTTGAGCCCGTGTCGGTTATGCCCGTTCCAGCGCCAAGGCCACGCCTTGGCCGCCGCCGATGCACAGGGTCGCGAGACCTTTCTTGGCGTCGCGCTTGATCATTTCATGCAGCAGCGACACCAGGACCCGGCAACCCGACGCACCGATAGGGTGGCCCAGGGCGATGGCGCCGCCGTTGACGTTGACCTTGTCCATGTCCCATTTCAGTTCCCGGGCCACAGCCAGCGACTGGGCGGCGAAGGCTTCGTTGGCTTCGATCAGGTCCAACTGCTCCAGCGACCAGCCGGCCTTGTCCAGGCAGCGACGGGTGGCCGAGACCGGGCCGATGCCCATGATCGCCGGGTCAACGCCGGCGTTGGCGTAGGCGCTGATTTTTGCCAGTACCGGGAGGCCCAGGGCCTTGGCTTTTTCCGCGCTCATCAGGATCACGGCGGCGGCGCCATCGTTGAGCGAGGACGCATTGCCCGCGGTGACGCTGCCGTCCTTCTTGAAGGCCGCCTTGAGCTTGCCCAGGGATTCGGCGGTGGTGCCGGCGCGCGGTTGTTCGTCCGTGGCGAACGCCACGGGATCGCCTTTGCGCTGGGGAATCAGGATCGGCGTGATCTCATTGGCAAACCGACCGCCCTCGATGGCGGCGACGGCCTTCTGCTGGGAAGCGGCGGCGAAGGCGTCCTGCTCCTCGCGGCTGATGCCGTACTTGTCCACCAGGTTCTCGGCGGTGATGCCCATGTGGTAATCGTTGAAGGCATCCCACAAGCCGTCGGTGATCATGCTGTCGATCATCTTCGCGTGGCCCATGCGCAGGCCGGTGCGGGCGGCCGGCAGTACATACGGGGCCAGGCTCATGTTTTCCATGCCGCCGGCGATGATGACCTCGGCATCGCCACAGCGGATCGCCTGGGCGCCCAGGTGCAACGCCTTGAGGCCCGAACCGCAGACCTTGTTCAGGGTCAGCGCCGGCACCGCATGGGGCAGGCCGGCGAGGATCGACGCCTGGCGCGCCGGGTTTTGCCCGGAACCTGCGGTCAGTACTTGGCCGAGAATCACTTCATCGACCTGTTCGCCGGACAAACCGGTCTGTTCCAGCAGGCGACGAATCACCGCGGCACCGAGTTCCGGCGCGGGAATGGCCGCCAGCGAACCCTGGAAGCTGCCGATGGCGGTACGGGTAGCGGCGACAATCACGACTTCTTGCATCGAATCTCTCCTCACTGGGCAGCGAACTGCATTTCAGGCACGTGGTCCGGCACGATCAATTTGCCGGCAGTCTTGGCGATGATTTCCTCGACGCTGACGCCTGGGGCACGTTCTTTCAGGATGAAGGCGCCGTCCTGGATTTCCAGGTAGGCCAGGTCGGTCAGCACACGCTTGATGCAACCGGCGCCGGTCAGCGGCAGGCTGCAGCGTGGCAGCAGTTTCGACTCACCGTCCTTGGACGCGTGGGTCATGGTGACGATGATGTTCTCGGCGCCGGCCACCAGGTCCATCGCACCGCCCATGCCCTTGACCAGCTTGCCGGGGATCATCCACGAGGCAATGTTGCCTTCGACATCCACCTCGAAGGCGCCGAGTACGGTCAGGTCGATGTGGCCGCCGCGGATCATGGCAAACGATTCGGCGGAAGAGAAGATCGACGCGCCGATGCGCGCGGTGACCGTCTGTTTGCCGGCGTTGATCATGTCGGCATCGACTTCGGCTTCGGTGGGAAACGCGCCCATGCCGAGCAGGCCGTTTTCCGACTGGAGCATGACTTCCATGCCTTCGGGAATGTAGTTGGCGACCAGGGTCGGGATACCGATGCCCAGGTTCACGTAGTAGCCGTCCTGCATTTCGCGGGCGACGCGTTGAGCCATTTGTTCGCGGGAAAGTGCCATGTTCTTATTCCTTCATTCGGGCCGGGGGCAGGAGATCACTTACGCACGGTGCGCTGTTCGATGCGTTTTTCGAACGTGCCGCAAATGACCCGGTCGACGTAGATGCCAGGGGTGTGGATCTGCGTCGGGTCCAGCTCGCCGGGTTCGACGATTTCTTCGACTTCCACCACCGTGATCTTGCCCGCCGTGGCGGCCAGCGGGTTGAAGTTCTGGGCGGTGTGGCGATAGATCACGTTGCCGAAATGGTCGGCCTTCCAGCCTTTGACGATGGCGAAGTCGCCGGTGATGGATTCTTCCATCAGGTACTGGCGGCCATGGAACTCGCGCACTTCCTTGCCTTCGGCCACGGGCGTGCCGACGCCTGTAGCGGTGAAGAACGCGGGGATGCCGGCGCCGCCGGCGCGCATTTTTTCGGCGAGGGTGCCTTGGGGGGTGAGCACGACTTCGATTTCGCCGCTCAGCAGTTGTTGCTCGAACAGGGCGTTTTCGCCCACGTAGGAGGCCACCACCTTGCGGATCTGCCGGTCTTCCAGCAACACGCCGAGGCCGAAACCGTCGACGCCGCAGTTGTTGGACACCACGGTGAGGTCGCGGATGCCCTTGCGCTTGATCTCGGCGATCAGGTTTTCCGGAATACCGCAGAGGCCGAAGCCGCCGGCGATGACGGTCATGCCGTCTTTCAAGCCCTCCAGCGCTTGTTCATAAGAGCTCACGCGTTTGTCGAAACCTGCCATAGACACCTCTTTTATTCTTGATGGGGTCGCAATGAGATGCAGTGTTGCGCCAAGTCATATATTTGTTAAGTTGATTTTTAGGTTGGATTGATTGATAAAACTCAACAATTGCCTTCGGAGCACCGCGACCATGACCCTCAAGCAAATCCGCGCCTTCCTCGCGGTGGCCCAGAGCCTGAGCTTCGCCGTGGCCTGCGAGCGGCTGCACCTGTCCCAGTCGGCCTTGAGCCTGACCATCAAGGCCCTGGAAGAAGGCCTCGGCGGTCGTTTGTTCAGCCGTAATACCCGTAACGTGGCGTTGACCCCCGAAGGTGAGTCCTTACTGCCACTGGCCCGTCGGCTGGTGGCCGACTGGGACAACGCCGAGGACGAAATGCGCCAGCGCTTCACCTTGCAGCGCGGTCGCGTGACGCTGGCGGCGATGCCTTCGTTTGCCGGCAATCTGTTGCCGCCGATCCTCAAGACCTTCCGCGCCCGCTATCCGAATGTCAACGTCACGGTCAACGATGTGATCAACGAACAAGTGCTGGAAATGGTCCGTGATCGTCATGTCGAGCTGGGCGTGGCGTTCGAGCCGATGCAGGGGTCGTCTCTGGCGTTCACGCCCTTGTACCTCGATCGTTTCGTCGCGGTGGTACCGTTGGATTCAGCCTTTGCCCAGCGTGACGAAATCCACTGGGAAACCCTGCTGGAGCAGCCGTTCATCACGCTGCAACGACCCTCCACTGTACGGGTGATGCTGGAAGAGCATCTGCGAGCCCGGGGCATGAAACTGCCTGTGGAGTTCGAGAGCCACCAGTTGGCGACCGTCGGACGGATGGTCGCCAGTGGGTTGGGGGTGAGTGCCGTGCCGGCGCTGTGCGTCGGGCAGATGCATGAGCTGGGTGCCCGCTGCATCACCTTGAGCGATCCGGTGATCGAGCGAGCCATCGGGGTGCTGACCAAGCCGGGGCATGAATTGTCGGCGGCGGCGCAGGCATTGTTCGATACGCTCAGGGGGCAGGACTTGGGTATGCAGTTGGCCGCAGGTTGACCCCGGCCACTGTGGGAGCGGGCTTGCTCGCGAAAGCGGTGGGTCAGTCGACAGCAGTATCGAATGTTCCATCGCTTTCGCGAGCAAGCCCGCTCCCACAAAGGGGCCGGGTGTTGCTAAAACGGGTGTTGTGTCAGCAATGGCAGTAGTTGCTCACACGGCTCTTCAAGCTTGAGGTCCAGCAGCTCATCGGCCCGGGTCTTGCCTTGGTTGATCGCCAGCAGCGGCTTGCCCTGGTCCTTGATGGCCCGGCACAGGCGAAACGCCGAATACGCCATCAGCGACGACCCCACCACCAGCAGGCCGTCCGCTTGCTCGACGGCTTGCATGGCGCGGGTCGCTGTGAGGGGGGCGACGTTCTCGCCGAAGAACACCACGTCGGGTTTCAACCGCTCGCCACCGCAATGGGGGCAATGGGGCACTTGGAAGCGCGCCTCGAACGCGGGGTCGAGCAGGGTGTCGCCATCGGGTGCCTGTACCGCATCGACATTCGCCAGGTAAGGGTTCGCGGTTTCCATCAACCGTTGAATCTGCTGTCGCTCGCTGCGCTGGCCGCAATCCAGGCACAGCACGCGATGCAGGCTGCCGTGCAGTTCGATGACGTCCTGGCTGCCGGCCTGGTCATGCAGGGTGTCGACATTCTGGGTAATCAGGCCGGTGATGCGTTGCTGCGCCTGCAACTCGGCCAAGGCTTCGTGAGCCACGTTCGGCCTGGCCTGCCTGACCCGGGGCCAGCCCAGCATCGCCCTTGCCCAATAGCGCCGTCGTGCCTCGGGCTGGGCGAGGAATTCCTGGTACATCATCGGTTGTCGACCCCGTCGCACGCCGTCGCTGTCACGGTAGTCGGGGATGCCCGAAGGGGTACTGATGCCGGCGCCGGTGAGTACCAGGAAGCGGCGCCCGGCCATGTGCTCCAGCAACTGATCGAGCGGTTCGAGGTGAAGGTCGTCGGGCATTGGGTGTCTCCGTTGGCCTGGAGCCGTTGAGGTTAGCACTCCAATCGGGCGGGGAAACCGTTGCAGCGCCTTTCGTCGCCCTGGCCCATGGTCTTTTCAAACTTTCCCCGGCGCCGCGATATCCACTTTTATGTGCGGTATTTCATAACCGTCGCACTGCGCTGCAGTGGCGACCACGGCTAAGGAGAAGGACATGGCAACGCCTAAAGAGAACCTGCTGGACTGGCTCAACGATGCCCATGCCATGGAGCAACAAGCGGAAAAAATGCTCAAGGCCCAGGCCGAACGCCTGGAACATTATCCGGTGCTCAAGGCCCGGATCGAGGAGCATTTGCAGGAAACCCTCGGCCAACAAAAATTGGTCGAACAATGCATCCAGCGCCTGGGCGGCAGTACGTCGACGCTCAAGGACCTGGCCGGCAAACTCATGGCCTTTGGTCAGGCGGTGGGCGGCATGACGATGAGCGACGAAGTGGTCAAGGGTGCCATGAGTGGCTATGTGTTCGAGAACCTTGAGATCGCCTCGTACACCGTGTTGATCGAGGCGGCGAAGGTAGCTGGGGATGTGGAAACGCAACGGGCGTGCGAACAGATCCTGCCCCAGGAAGTCGCCATGGCCGAGTGGTTGCGCGACCACTTGCCGGAAATTACCCAGGCGTTCCTGGAGCGTTCGGCCAATCCGCACACTGAAGCCAAGCGCTGAGCACGGCCAAGTATGAAGGAGCGGCAGGATCGCGTGCCGGTCGCTCCTTGAAGCTGCCGAGAAGAGGAAACGTATGAAGCAGACCACGGGTGAAGTACGGGCCATCAATCGACAGAGCGCAATGGTGGGGGTGTATGTGGCGCAGGAGGACGGCCATACCGTGCTCGAGCTGAGTTCGGCCAACGACATCGATATTGGCGACATCCTCGAATGGAACAGCGGCACGGCCTTGGGCACGCAGTCCTATCACAACCTGACTAAAGGTTGGACCGCCGATGTGTACGTGGCCAACCACGGCGTAGCGGCGGCGAATCTCGAGGTCCAGCTGATGGTCGGCTCTTCCTGACGGCGCCTTCGACCCTTATCTCGGGAGAAAGAGCATGAGCGGATTAAAGTGCGGTTGCCCCGATTGTCAGTGCGAGGTAGATCCGCAACGGGTTTTCAATCACGACGGCGAAGCTTACTGCAGCCAAGCCTGCGCCGAACAACACCCTAATGGTGAGCCGTGTCCGGCGCCAGACTGCCATTGTGAACGCAGTGGCAAGGTGGGTGAGCGGGACGTCACCAATAAGCAGCTGGACGATGCGCTGGAGGAAACCTTTCCGGCCAGTGATCCGATTTCACCTTGATCGAATCTCTCATCCGGGTGTCGGCGACAGGACATCCGGACGCCGCAAGCCGGTCAGTGCGGTGGTGCAGGAAAACACCGGCAGCCCGCGAGTTTTGGCTTCCTGGAACGGCGCGAGGCCAGGGTGACGAGACCGGTGCAATGGGGTGCCGGCGCCGCCCGACCTTTGGCGGACAGCGTGGAAAGACACGCACTGCTTTCAATTGAATGTAACAAGTAACGGCTAAGGTGTTTAAGATAATTTATGGCTCGCCGCTTATTTGATAGCGAGTTGTAATGTTCAGGCGTTGAATGGATTTGAAGTGTCTAGTTCTGACCGTTCGTCGCCGTTCGCTGAATTTCTTTCAAACCTTGGCGAAGTCCAATTCTCATAGTAATACGAGCCAGCGAGGCTCGTTAAACACTAACTAACGAGGTGAATGAAATGGCTAATACAGGAAATAACAATCCTGGCAATTTCGCTAACGATCGTGAGAAGGCATCGGAAGCCGGGAAAAAAGGCGGACAAGCGTCTGGTGGCAACTTTGCCAATAATCCGGAACGCGCCTCCGAAGCAGGGCGCAAGGGCGGCCAGGCATCGGGCGGCAACTTTGCCAACGACCCTGGACGCGCTGCAGAGGCCGGCCGCAAAGGCGGGCAGGCATCGGGTGGTAATTTTGCCAACGATCCTGGGCGCGCCTCGGAAGCGGGCCGCAAAGGTGGCCAGGCTTCGGGCGGCAATTTTGCCAATGACCGGGAAAAGGCCTCCGAAGCCGGTAGGAAGGGCGGCGAAAACAGCCGTGGCGGCGGTCGTGACTCGTAATGCCCGCTGACCAGGCAGGCCCCGTGCCCATGGCATGGGGCCCCATGGGCGGCAATAACTGAAAGTGGATATAAAGTTTCGCCTGGCTTTACAAGCTTTCCTTTTATTCGTGATGAGATGTTCGATGATGTCTTTGTTATTACCGTTCGTCTCATTTATCGAATAAAAAATAAATAACGTTCCCTTAACTTTTTCTGATGACTTGTGGGCCTGTTATTCCTGGCAGTGTCTCCATGGTTTATGTCTGATCGAGGGCTTTGATCATGTTTTTACATAATAAAAGACTGCAATACACCGTCCGTGTCGCCGAACCCAATCCCGGGCTTGCCAACTTGCTGCTTGAACAGTTCGGCGGTGCGCAGGGTGAGCTGGCGGCGGCGTCGCGCTACTTCACCCAGGCCTTGTCCGAGGACGATCCAGGCCGTAAGGATTTGCTGATGGACATCGCCACTGAGGAGCTCAGCCATCTGGAAGTCATCGGTTCGATCATTGTGATGTTGAACAAGGGCGCAAAGGGCAAGATGGCCGAGGGCGTGGAGAAGGAGGGCCAGTTGTACCGGGACATCAACGGTGCCGGCAATGATTCCCACATTACCAGCCTCCTGTATGGCGCCGGCTCACCATTGACCAACTCCGCCGGTGTGCCCTGGACCGCCGCCTATGTGGACACCATCGGCGAGCCGACAGCGGACATGCGTTCCAATATCGCGGCCGAGGCGCGAGCGAAAATTGTCTATGAGCGCTTGATGAACGTCACTGACGATCCCGGTGTGAAGGAAGCGCTGGGCTTTTTGATGACCCGCGAAATCGCTCACCAGCTGTCGTTCGAAAAAGCCCTGCACTCGATCCAGCCCAATTTTCCCCAAGGCAAGTTGCCGGGCATGCCGGAGTTCACCAACGTGTACTTCAATATGTCCCAGGGCGAACCTACCGTGCGCGGCCCATGGAATCAGGGCGACGATTGGGAGTTCGTCGAAAATCCAGCGCCGGCGGTGGATGGCGGCGATGGCCTGGCCAGCGTCCAGCTCAGTGAAAAAGACGAAGCGCTGCTGATGGACATGAAGGCACGGACGATGTCCAACCCCGAAAGCAACCCCATCACGGGTGCCGACTTGGGTTCAGGGATGCAAGGTGACAAACTGTAAACAACGGCGAGGGAGGAGACTCCCTCGCCTGAACCTTTTCGTCTGAGCGTTCCCGCCATGCAACCCTCAGACTAGCCATGCCTGCAGAGCATTAAGGACATTCGATGGACCAGCCTACTTCCCGGATCCGATCGCCTTGGCGTACCTGGCTGGGTCCTGTGCAAAACAACCTGCTGCTAGGGGTGAGTTTCTGGCTCGGGTTGGCGGTGATAACCGCGTTGTTACTCTACAGCGGCTACAACGCCTTGGTCGGTGCTGATCGGCACAATCTGGGCTACGCGGTCCTGGGCGGCACGTCCGGTTTCGCCGCCACGGCCTTGGGCGCATTGATGGCGGTGGTGCTGCGGGATATCTCGTCACGTACCCAGGACATCATGCTGGGTTTCGCTGCCGGCATGATGCTCGCCGCCAGCTCTTTCTCACTGATCCTGCCGGGCATCGAAGCCGCGCAGGTGATTTGTGGCAATCAGTTGCTGGCCGCGTTTGTCGTCGTGGTCGGCCTGGGATTGGGTGTGGCCCTGATGATCGGCCTCGACCGCTTCGTGCCCCACGAACACGAGTTGAGTGGGCGGCGCGGTCCTGAGGTGGAGCGCATCAACCGTGTGTGGCTGTTCGTGCTGGCCATCACCTTGCACAACCTGCCGGAAGGCATGGCCATCGGCGTCAGTTTTGCCGACGGCGATTTCAAGGTCGGCTTGCCCCTGACCACCGCCATTGCCATCCAGGACATCCCCGAAGGCCTGGCCATTGCCATGGCGCTGCGGGTGACGGGCATCAGCACCTTGCGTGCTGCGCTGATTGCGGTGGGCTCCGGGCTGATGGAGCCGCTGGGATCGGTGATTGGCCTGGGCATGTCATCAGGTGTGGCGGTCGCGTACCCCATCAGCCTGGGGCTGGCAGCGGGGGCGATGATTTTCGTGGTCTCCCACGAAGTGATTCCCGAGACCCACCGCAACGGCCATGAGACCCCGGCGACGCTGGGCCTGATGATGGGGTTTGCGGTGATGATGTTTCTCGACACGGCGCTCGGCTGAAGGCTGTTCGACCGTCTCGATACCCTCCGTCCACGCTTCGAAAAATTTCTTGAACATCTGAAAATTTCTTCGGGTCAGTGTTGATGACAGGTGAAGCGGCGTAGGCCGGCTTCACCTCATCTACCCTTTGAGGCCCGCCAAGTGCGGTGCCTTTTCTTGACCGGAGGATGATTGAAATGGCCAGGAAAACAGTGACCGACCTGTTCATTCACGAACTGTCCGATATCTACAGCGCCGAGAAGCAGATCACCCGCGCATTGCCCCGCATGGCCAGGGCCGCGACCAACCCTCTGCTGGCGCAAGCCTTCAACGATCACCTTGAGGAAACCCAAGGCCAGATCGAACGCATCGACACCCTCATTGAAGTGGCCGGCATCAAGCTCAAGCGCATGAAGTGCGTGGCCATGGAAGGTTTGGTGGAGGAGTCCAAGGAACTGCTCGAGGAAATCGAGAAAGGTGCGGTACTCGATGCCGGGTTGATCGGCGCGGCGCAAAAAGTCGAGCATTACGAGATCGCCAGTTACGGCACCCTGATTGCCATGGCCAAGCACTTGAACCTGGGCGATGAAGTGGTCGGGCTGTTGCTGGCGACGCTCAAGGAGGAAAAGGCCACCGACGAGAAGCTTTCCAAGATCGCTGAGCAGGGCGGTAACCAGGCGGCGACGATGGACTCTTGAACCATACTGGGCTGCTGCCCTCGCGCCCCGAATGGCGTGCATGCAACGTGATATGAATCGGGCCTGGCCAGTGCGCCAGCGCCCGGTTTTTTTGTATCTGCAATCCGTCAAACGGCGGCCATTACCGCACGGCGTCCAGCCTCGAAACTCGTTGGAACTCCCCTTGATCTGGCTCCGTCATCTGTTCTGAGAGGCACGTATTCGGGCGTCACCGCAGTGGCTGCCCGTTGTTGGGTTTTCTTCACGGAGGCAATGGACAGTCATGACTATCCCGGACAACAACCCCGATCAACAAAGCGGTCCATCGGGCCAGGACCGATCCAAGGATCATTTGAACGACCTCAAGGAGGATGTGAGCGAAGCCATCGGCAGCGCTCGCGAACAGGCCGATGCGCACTTTGGCCAATACCGCGATACCGCAGCCGATCAGATCGATGCACTGGCGCGCGGTGCCAAGTCAGCCGTGTCGGAACTGGAGGCCAATGACAGTCTTGGACTGTCCCACTACCTGACGGACATGGCGGATTCGATGAGCGGCCTGGCCAGCCGGTTACGCCACATGAGCGCCGAGCAATTGCTGCACGACAGTTCTCGACTGGCCCGGGACAATCCGGGGCTGTTCCTCTCCGGCAGCGTCGCGGTGGGCTTCGGACTCTCGCGTTTCCTGAAGGCCGGCAGTTCGCCTATTCCCGCCGAAGTCGACGATCCTGCCGCTGGCCATTCAAACCCTCCCACCGGCGGGTTTGCGGCTCGCGGACCTTTCGATGCGCCCCCGGACCCCCTTGGCCCCGGAGCCGGCACCCAGAGTGGCCTGGCCACCGGCATTACCCCGGCTTCCCCCAGCGCTCAGGATCACCCCAATGACGCCGCAACCGGCTCGTTGCCAGGCTCGGCCAATTCCAGAGGAGCATTGTGATGGACCGACAAGACCCGAATTACCAGCGTCCCAGCGCCGCGGCCATGCCCGAGGGCGATGCTTCGGTCATGGGGCTTCTAAAGCAATTGACCCATGAAGTCCCGTCGTTGTTTACCAAGGAACTGGCCTTGGCCAAGGCTGAGTTCCAGGCCAGCCTCAACACGCTCAAAGCGGGCATCGTCGGAGTGGCCGGTGGGGCGATTGTGCTGCTGGCCGGTTTCATCATTCTGCTGATGGCGGTGGTCTATGGCCTGAGCACGGTCATGGCGCCCTGGCTGGCGGCGCTGATCGTTGGCGCGGTGGTGATGATCATCGGCTTCGTCATGCTGCAGTCGGGCAAGAAGCAATTCGAACCGTCTCACTTCAAGCCTGATCGTACGCTCGATGCGTTGAACAAAGACCAGCAGGCCTTGCGGAGGAAAGTCTCATGAAGGACGAATTCAGAACCGAATCCGAAAAGAGCCCGGAAGCCATCGAGCGCGAGATCGACGAGCAACGGGCTCACATCAGTCATATCGTCGATGCCTTGGGCAGCAAGTTCACGCCAGGGCAAATGCTCGACCAGGCCCTGACCCTGGCCAAAGGCAACGGCTCGGCGTTCTTCAGCAACCTGGGCACCAGCGTGCGTAACAATCCGGTACCTGCCGTGCTGACCACCGTGGGACTGTGCTGGTTGATGCTCGGCCAGAACCAGCCGCCGCCACGCACCGGCTATCGCGTCGGTCCCGACCAGGACCAGGACCAGGATTCCAGCGGTTGGGGCGAAGGGCTTGCCGGTGGCCTGGACAGTGCCAAGGAGCACTTGCACAGCACCACCGACTCACTGCGCGAGGGGTTCCATCACCTCAGGGACAAGGCCTCGCACCTGGCCGATGACCTGGGCAGCAGTGCCCGTCATGCCCGGCGCAGTGCTCACGAGGCTGGGGAGCGCATGGCCCACGGTACGCAAGACCTGGGGGATTCGTTCAGTCGTCTGTTCAAGGAACAGCCACTGATGATGGCCGCCGCGGGGATTGCCCTCGGTGCCACGCTCGGTGCGGCGTTGCCCATGTCTTCCACTGAACAGCGAGTAATGGGCAAGACCAGTGCGGACCTGGCCGACAAGGTCAAGCGAACCGCACGGGAGGGGTATGAAGCGGTGCGCGATACGGCGAGCAAGACCACCGAGCATCGCGACGATGTCCCCCCTCGCACCCTGGCTAAGTCCGGTACAGACTTGTCTGCCGGCCTGGGCACCTCATAGGCCAGGGCGCAAGGCCCGGCGCAGCTTGGCAGAGCCTGTGCCGGGCTCCTGTCGAACCTGACAGTAGCCAAGGGCCCGGTGCCGGTATCTCATGGTTCCGTCGTCTGCATTTCCTGGAGGCCGCCCATGGAACACCGGGGCTCGTTCACCGGCCATCTGATCTTCATCGGGTTTGGTTCAATCACCCGGGCCACCCTGCCGTTACTACTGGGGCAGGATCATGTACCGGTCCAGCACATCACGGTCATTGCGCCCGTTATCGAAAAGAACATCTGGTTCAAGGAACGAGGGATCAGCTTTGTCCCCAAGGCGCTGACTGAATCAACCTTCGTGCAAATCCTGGATCGCTTCGTCAGGCGCGGCGACTTCATCGTCAACCTGTCGGTGGAGGTCAGTTCGTTGGCGCTGATGGCTTACGCCTTCGAGAAGGGCGCGCTGTACCTCGATACCTGCGTCGAGCCATGGGCGGGTGGCTATGACGATCCGCAATTGAGCCTGTCGCGGCGCACCAACTACGCCTTGCGCTATCAGGTCCTGGACTTGCGGGAAAAACTGGGCAAGGGGCCAACGGCAGTGGTGGCCCATGGTGCCAATCCCGGTCTGATCACCCATTTGCTCAAAGCCGGCCTGATGGAGCTGGCGGTGCATCTGAATCATTCGCCGCCACAGAGTCGTGAGGGCGTGGATTGGGCCCGGTTATGCATGGAGACGGGGATCAAGGTGATCCATTTTGCCGAACGTGACACCCAGTGCTCCAAGCAGATAAAGCAGGACGATGAGTTCGTGAACACATGGTCAGTGGAAGGGTTCATCAGTGAGGGTTGCCAGCCGGCGGAGCTGGGCTGGGGCACCCACGAGCGCCGTTGGCCGTCGTCTGCCAGGCGTCATCGCTTCGGGAGCCGCAACGCCATCTACCTGGAACGGCCGAGCGCCAGTGTGCGGGTCAAGACCTGGACACCGTTGGGTGGCCCCTGCCTGGGCCTGATGATCACGCATCACGAAACGGCGTCGACCGCCGACCTGCTGACCGTGAAAGACCAACGGCAATTGATCTACAGACCGACCCTGTACTACGCCTATCACCCGTGCAACGACGCGTTGCTGTCCATGCATGAGTTGATCGGTCACGGCTGGCAGAGCCAGCCTCGGCAACGCATCCTCAACGGTGAAATCGACAGCGGCGGCATCGATGCGCTGGGTGTCCTGCTGATGGGGCACGAACTGAATGCCTACTGGTTCGGCTCGGTGTTGAGTATCGATGAGGCGCGTGCGCTGTTGCCTTTCAACAACGCCACCAGCTTGCAGGTGGCCGCGGGTGTGTTGGCGGGAATCGTGTGGGCGGTGGAGCATCCGGACTGCGGTATCGTCGAGCCGGAGCAGATGGACTATGAGCGCGTCCTGGAAGTGGCCAGGCCTTACCTTGGCACCCTGGTGGGCAAGCGCACCGACTGGCGACCAACCGGTGCCTTCTACGAAGCTCCCCGCGACAGGGCTGCGTTCGATTGGCAGTTCGAGCATTTCACTCGTTTTTGACCCAATCGCCTGAAAACCACCACGCCGTAGCTACCAGCGCCGCCACCCAGGTCAGCACGATCAGTGCCGCCGCCCTCTTGTCCACCGGGCGCTGGCCGTCGGTCTCTTGCCATTGTCGGGCCTTGGCTTCGCACTCTGCCAGTACGGCCGGCGGCATCAATCGAATGGCCAGCCAGATGCCCAGCGGCAACAGGATCAGGTCATCCAGGTAACCCAGCACCGGGATGAAATCCGGAATCAGGTCGATAGGACTCAGGGCGTAGGCCACTACGATGATTGCGATCCATTTGGGCAGCCATGGCGTCTGCCGATGGCGATAACAGAACCACAGCGTCATGGTCTGGCGCTTCAGGGCTCTGGCCCATTGGCGAAGATGTTCGAGGAGCGTTGCCATTCAATATACCTGCAGGGGCCGGGATACCAGGCCAGGGTAACTGCAAACGCCGGATAAGCCTGCCTGGGCCCGCAGGTTTCGCTGCTCGCCACCTATACTAATCCCGTGGATGACATGAATCCGGGGTGGCGCGATCGTGCTGCGTTCGCTGATGTTGGGCGTTGTGCTCGTTCTGGCGGGGTGCGCCACGCCTCAGCGCGGTCAACAGGCCGCCCCGGTAGCGATTTCCCAGGACACTTGGCGACAGGTGGACCAGCAGCTCATCGCAGCCTCGAAAAGCGCCGTCGAACAGGCGGCACTTTATGCCCGTGGGTCGATGGAGCATTGGCGCACCTTGGTCTATGAGCGCACCGAGGTTGAATTCATCCCCTGGTTCAGCAGCTATTGGACCCAGGAGTGGCTGGCGGTGAAGGTCAGTTGGTACGCCGCCAGCGCCGAGGGCGAGACGGATTCCTCGGCCAGGCGTCTGGCGGTTTACCTGCAGGAACAATATCGCGAGCAGGTGCTGGAGCCAGTGGCGGTGGAAATCGATCCCGAGGCGATCAGGGCCAACGCCATAGGCTACTACCTGCGCCAGCTCAATCAGCAGGTCCAGGTCATCGCCCTGCGGCATCGCATCTCGAACGAACTGATGAACCGACGCCTGCACGGCATCCCGGCCATCCGCCTTGGCCCGCCCGCGGCGCGTGACGCTTCGTTGTACGAGATGGTCCACACCGAACCCTTGAACACCCTGCCGGCCTATGCGGCCCTGATCGATCACGTCAACAAGGCCGCAACCACAGGGGCCGGACCCTCGGAGGCGGTGATCGCCACGGTGGCGCAACGTACCAGCGAAAAAATCGAGGCTCAGTTCGCCACGCGAGGGGCAACCGGTGCAGCGGCGGCCGTGGCCGGGAAGGCGGCGGGGGCGTTGATCTCGGTGGGCGTGGCGGGCATTCGCGCGATCATCCACGAGGGCGAGCGGCCGGAAATGGAGGCGCAAATCCGCAAAAGCCTGAACGCTGCATTCGACGAGGCATGGTTCAAGTCACTCAAGCATCCCCTCAGTGGGGTGATGGCGCCGGTGTACTACCTGGACGAGGAAGTGGGAGGCAACCTGGTGGAGGCGGACCTGGCCAATCGAGCGGTGGCATTGCCGGACATCAAGCCGTGACGGGCTGCTTCATTCTGATCCGAGGGTGACGCGACAACCCTTGCGATGGCGGATCTGCTCGTCCGATGGGCGTTCCTTGATGAACTCGAAGCGCGGCTCGCCTTCGCTGTAGATCACCAGCCATCCCCATTCCAGCTCGCTTTCATCCTGCCCGGGCTGGGGCGGCGAGGCCCACCAGGGTTCTTTTTGCATGATCTGACGCATCGTCTACTCCTGCCGATTGATCCTTTGAACTATAGACCGCTCGATCAAGACGCTTGCATGGGTTGTGTGCCTGAAGCTTGATAATCAGTGTGCTCTGATCCCGCCCACCAGCGTCTAGCGTCTGTATCCCCGCACTCGAACGGGGAATGACTGGACCCCGCGCATATGCAAGCACTGTTGAACGAGATCCTCGATGCGGTTCGCCCCCTGATCGGTCAGGGCAAGGTAGCCGATTACATTCCTGCCCTGGGCACTGTGGTGCCCAACCAGTTGGGTATTGCCGTGTATGGCAATGATGGCGAGTTGTACTGTGCCGGCGACGCCGAAACAGCGTTTTCGGTGCAGAGTATTTCCAAGGTGTTCAGCCTGGTGCAGGCCATCGGGCATTCCGGCGAAGCGATCTGGGAGCGCCTGGGTCATGAGCCATCCGGTCAGCCGTTCAACTCCCTGGTGCAGTTGGAATTCGAGCGCGGCCGGCCACGCAACCCGTTCATCAACGCCGGCGCCTTGGTGATCTGTGATATCAATCAGTCGCGTTTCGCCGCCCCGGCGTTGTCGATGCGCGATTTCGTGCGCCGCCTGTCGGGTAACCCACAGGTGATGGTGGACGGCAAGGTCGCCGAGTCGGAATACCAGCACCGCGCCCGCAACGCAGCGATGGCGTACCTGATGCAATCGTTCGGCAACTTCCATAACGACGTGGAAGCAGTGCTGCGCAGTTATTTCAGCCATTGTGCCTTGCGGATGAGCTGTATCGACCTGGCGCGGGCATTCTGCTTCCTGGCCAACGACGGGTTCTGCAAACACAGCGGCGAACAGATCCTCAGCGCCCGGCAGACCCAACAGGTCAATTCCATCATGGCCACCAGCGGCCTGTACGATGAGGCCGGCAACTTCGCTTATCGCGTCGGCCTGCCGGGCAAGAGCGGTGTCGGTGGTGGGATTGTCGCCGTGGTGCCGGGGCGGTTCACCGTATGCGTCTGGTCGCCTGAACTCAACGCCGCCGGCAACTCCCTGGCCGGCATGGCGGCGCTGGAATTGATGAGCCAGCGGATTGGCTGGTCGGTGTTCTAGTTTCCTGCCGCATAAAAAAAGGCCCGCTCCTGATTCAGGAGCGGGCCTTTTCGTTAGGGGATATCAGCAGAGGCGGTCGATGACCCGGACCTCGGAAGTGTTCTGCATCGACTGCCAGGCCTGGGTCAGCGTTTGCAGCACACGGCCCATGAAGTCTTTGTCAGCCGCGGCCTTCTTGCCGACGTAGCCTTGGCCACGGCGGTACATCTTCAGCCGGGCACACAGTTCTTGCGTGTTCTTCTCGAACTCGTCTTCCTGGGTGTAGGGAGACAGGCAGTCCATATGGACCTGGCCAGTCTTGCTGATCCACAGGATATGGCTGTCGAGTGTGTCTTTGTGCGCTGCGAACATGCGAGCCAGTTCATCAATAGATGGTTGATTATTCAGATTCATGTGTAAGCCCCTTGACCATTTGGTTGATCTGTCTGGTGGTTCGCAAAAACTTCGCTTCTCGGTAAGTGCCTGCCTGCTACCGAACCCAGGCCGTCAGCGTTCGTCCGTCGAACTTCGACGGGGTCGTGCATCGGTTGTGTAGTGTTATCGAAGGGCTGCTACGCAAATGCGCTACAACGAAGAGAAACAGCGAAGAATCGTCAGGCAGTGTCAACTTTCGAGGGTCGACCACGCGCGTCATGAGGATCTTCGCCGACGTTTCTCGTCCTTGTCACCGGACGGTCATGCCAGGTCAGCACCTTCAATCTGCCTTGTGGGCAGTCCCTTATCCAAAAAACAGCTCGGCGGTCAGACGAGCTTGCTCAAACAGTTGCCTGTACTCCCGATCGGGGAGACGTCTGCATCATGCAAGGGCAAATCGGAGGCGTCAACGGTTTTGTAGTGATTATTTTTGGTCACTACATATTGTCGGACAAAATGGTTTGGGTATGAGGATTTCCGGTCAGACACACAATCAATGTCGGAGCGAGCTTGCTCGCGATGGCGGTGTGTCAGGCAATGATCTGATGGCTGATTCACCGTCATCGCGAGCAAGCTCGTTCCCGCAGGGGGCAGGGGGCCTGATTTTTGTTCAGGTGGCCTTGGCCTTGCTCGCCTTGCGCGGTGCACCGGCCGCCTTGCGCTTGGCTGGCTTGCGTTTGTTTTTCCATGGCGTTGCGCCCCGCCCGGCGGGGCTGGCCGGGCCGCTGATGGTCAGGCTCATGCCCTGGCAGCGGGCGACGTGCTTGCTCATCCAGGCGGCTTGCCGGGTCACGAATTCTTCCAGGCTCATTTCTCCGCTTTGCACCATGTCCAGGGCCTGCTCCCAGATGGCGGTGGTGCCCGGGTCGGCGATGGCCCGGGGTACGGCGTCGATGAGGCTGAAGGCCGCCGGTGTGGCGGAGAGGGCCTTGCCGTTTTTCACCAGGTAACCGCGGTCCAGTAGCCCCTGGATGATTGAGGCTCGGGTCGCTTCGGTGCCGATGCCGGTGGTGTCCTTGAGCTTCTGTTTGAGCAGCGGGTCCTCCACTAGTTTGGCGACGTTTTTCATGGCCTTGATCAGGTCGCCTTCAGTGAAGGGCTTGGGCGGCTGGGTCCATAGGTCCTTGGGGTTCACCTCGTCCACCGTGCAATCGCGACCTTCGGCCAGTGCCGGCAAGGTTTGCGGTGCCGGTGCTTCACGGCCCTTTGCCGGCGCCAGCGCTTCGGGCAGGGCGCGTTTCCAGCCGGGTTCGACGATCTGCTTGCCCACGGCGCGCAGTGCCTGGCCGGCACAGTCGAAGTCGGCCTGGGTCCGGTCGTATTCGTGGTTGGGCAGGAACTGCGCCAGGTAGCGCGCGCGAATCAACGTATAGACCGCACGCTGCTTGCCGGCGAGTTTGTCGAGGTTCCTGGCGGCGGCGGTGGGAATGATGCCGTGGTGGGCACTGACCTTGGCGTCGTTCCAGGCCCGGGATTTGCGCTGCGGCTGCAAATGCTCGCGCAGCGGCGCGAGGCTTGGGTCGGCCTGGGCGAGGGCGGCCAGGATGGCCGGTGCTTCGCTGTGCTGGCTCAAGGGCAGGAAACCGCAATCGCTGCGGGGGTAGGTGATGAGCTTGTAGGTCTCGTAGAGCGACTGGGCAATGTCCAGGGTTTCCTGGGCACCGAGGCCGAGTTTCTTCGAGCAGACTTCTTGCAGGGTGCCCAGGTCGAAGGGCAACGGCGCCGCTTCGCGCAGGCGCTCGGTACGCACCTTCAGTGTCCGGGCGGTGGCGGCGTTGCGCATGGCCTCGGCCGCGTCTCGGGCCAGAGCCTGGTTCAGGCAGCGTTCCTGGTCGTCGCAGGCATCCGGGTCGGCGCGCCACTGGGCAATGAACGCCGTGCCTTCGTGGCTGAGCTGCACGTCGATGGCCCAATAGGCGACCGGCACGAAGTTGGCGATGCTGCGGTCGCGATCCACCACCAGTCGCAGCGTCGGTGTCTGCACGCGGCCTACCGGCAGTACGCCCTGGTAGCCGGACTGGCGCCCCAGCAAGGTGAACAGGCGACTCATGTTCATGCCGATCAGCCAGTCGGCCCGGGAGCGGCCCAGGGCCGAGTGATACAGATTGAAGGTTTCGACGCCCGGCTTGAGGGCGGCCAGGGCCTTGCGGATCGACGCTTCGTCCAGGGCTGACAGCCATAGCCGCCGGATCGGTCCGCGATACCGGCAAT
This sequence comes from Pseudomonas sp. NFACC04-2, assembly GCF_900119265.1. Classification (NCBI taxonomy): domain Bacteria; kingdom Pseudomonadati; phylum Pseudomonadota; class Gammaproteobacteria; order Pseudomonadales; family Pseudomonadaceae; genus Pseudomonas; species Pseudomonas sp. NFACC04-2. Next base: position 207,200 of record NZ_FPJC01000006.1, on the reverse strand, counting down.
GTTCCACCAGCTCGCGGGCGATCATTTCGCCTTCGCGGTCGGCGTCGGTGGCGATCACCAGTTCCTTCGCTTCCCCCAACAGGCGCTTGACCGCCTTGTACTGGCTGGCGGTTTTCGGCTTGACGGTCATTTTCCATTGCGCGGGCACGATGGGCAGGTCGGCCAGGACCCAGCGCTTGTAGCGCGCGTCGTAGGCGTCGGGCGGGGCGGTTTCCAGCAGATGGCCGATGCACCAGGTGACCGTGACGCCAGGACCCAGCCAGCAGCCGTCGCCACGGCGCGTGGCACCGAGCACCGCGGCGATGTCCTTGGCCTGGGACGGCTTTTCACACAGGTACAGCTGCATAGCGCCCTTTTCCTGAGCAGATTTCATGGGGCTGTAGCATGGTCATGGATGCGCGCAAGGGCAAGTTTTATCTGTATGGATATACAGATAAAAGCGTTGCGCTGAGTTGCAAGGGGTGTCTGGCGTGACATTCGGCGGCCTGTCGGCACGCAGAATGAATTTCTCGCAGGGGTATTGCTCATAACTTCAAGGCGGTTGAAACCGCAAAGAAGGTTTATGAGGTCAAGGAGAGTCACTTTCATGAATTCGATGCCCAATGGCAATGGCCAGGCGACTACACGTTTGATTCTCGTGGTGGAGGATGATCCAACTATCCTGGAGTTTCTCTGTGAAATCCTCGAGGAAGAAGGATTTGTCGTGGAGCCTCAGAAAAACGCTGACGATGCTTTGGAGTTCCTGGAAAAGAGCGCCCATTTTGTCGATTTGTTGCTCACCGACATCACCATGCCCGGCAAGATCGACGGTGCTGACCTGGCCAACCTGACCGGAGACCGCTGGCCGCAGATCCCGCTGCTGATCATGTCCGGCTTCGAAACGCCGGAAAGTGCCGGGATCAAGCACCACGCGTCGTTCATCGCCAAGCCTTGGGCCCTGGGCCAGATGCTGGACCTGGTGGAGAGCACGGTGAAAAATCACGCCATGCATTGAGTGATCCCAGTGGGTGGTGGCGGCCAGGCAGGTTTGGGTTGCAAGCGGCGATGGGCTCCATGACAATGCGAGTCATTATCAGTCGCGAATTATTCCATCACCATGCCCGCCAACGATCTGTCCCTACGCAGTGCTGTCGACGTTCTGTACAGTGATCATCACAATTGGCTTCAGGGCTGGTTGCGCAAGCGCTTGGGCAACACGTTCGATGCCGCCGACCTGACCCAGGATACGTTTGTGCGAGTCATCAAGGCGCGCACCGCGCTGGATATCCGCGAGCCGCGACCGTACCTGTCGATGATCGCCAAAGGGCTATTGATCGATCTGTTTCGCCGGCGCTCGCTGGAACAATCCTACCTCGAAGCGTTGGCCGCCATGCCGCAGGAGCAACACCCATCGCTGGAAGAGCAGGCGATCCTGCTCCAGGCCCTGATGGAGATCGACCGTCTGCTCCTGGGGCTGGGGCCGCGCGTCAGGCAGGCGTTCATCCTGTCGCAGTTCGATGGCCTGACGTACCCGCAAATTGCCGAGCGCCTGGGCGTCAGCGTCCGCACGGTCAACAACCACATGGCCAAGGCCATGGAACATTGCTGCCTGATGCAAATTCAATTGCAGCTTTCATGAACCTGGCCCCCGACGAGTTGCGAGCCATCCGCGTGGCGGCGCGGTGGTACGCCCGGCTGCATTCCGGTATTGCGACCGACGCGGACCGGGCCGATTGGCGCGCCTGGCTGGCCGCCGACCCATTGCACAACCAGGCGTGGCAGCGCATGGCCGCGGTGGCCGAGCAGATGGCGAGTGTGCCGGGCGCCTTGGCGGCACCGACCTTGAGCGACACCCACCAGCGATCCCGGCGCCAGGTGTTGCGCAGCGTCTTGCTGCTGACGTCCGCCGGCGGGCTGGGCTGGCTGGGCTGGCGCAGCCCGGCAACCCAGAACCTGTTTTGTGATTACCGCACCGCGGTGGGCGAGCGTCGCGCGTTCCAGCTGGCCGATGGCAGCACGGTCCTGCTCAACACCGACACCTCGATCAATGTTCGTTTCGATGGACAGCAGCGGCGCCTGGAGCTGTTGCGGGGTGAGGTACTCGTGACGACGGCGGTCGATCCCTTGCAACGTCCGTTCAAGGTGGTCACGGGGCCGGTCGAGGTGCTGGCGCTGGGCACCCGGTTTATCGTCCGTAGCCAGGCGCGGGGCGGCGAAGTGGCGGTGCTTGAGAAAGCGGTCGAAGTGAGCCTGTTGGCAAGTGGATCAAGGATGCGGGTCGAAGCCGGTCAGCGCCTGGATTTCAACGAGCGGTCGTTGGGGGCGCTGCGCGGCAACGATGTGTCGGTTGGTGCCTGGCAGAAGGGAAGCATCATCGCCATTGACCGTCCCCTGGCGGCGCTGCTGGACGAACTGTCGCGCTATCGACCCGGTGTGCTGCGTTGGGATCCGGCGATTGGCGACTTGAAGGTTTCCGGCGTATTTCCCGTCGACAACACCGATCTCGCCCTGGCCGCGCTGGAAAGTGGCTTTTCGTTGCGAGTGACTCGCTACAGCCGATTCTGGGTCCAGGTCTCCGGTGGCGATCGGCGGTAATGCTACGCAATAAAAAAATCAGCCCCTGCACTTTTCGTCCCCATCGTTCGGCTCTTCCTCAGTGAGTTTTTATCGACCATTTTGGGGAGGGGAAATATGACTTGGGTGAGCGCGCCAGGCCGTCTGGTGTTTGCAGTGAAAATCGGCTTGCTGGCGGTCACGACCGTCAGCGCCACGGTCGTGAATGCCAGCCCGGTTCCAGCGGCTGCGGCGCAACAGCGCGCGGTGCAGGCCTACGATATCGGCGCCGGTCGCCTGGTGGATGTGCTGACCCGCTTCTCCAGTGCCGCAGGTGTCGCCCTTTCGTTTGATGCCCGGCAGCTCGAGGGTTTGCAATCGCCCGGCCTGAGCGGTGCTTTCGGCGTGGGCGACGGGTTCGCCCGTATTCTGGCTGGAAGCGGCCTGCAAGCCGCCCTGCAGGCCAACGGCACCTACGTGCTGCGCCGGGTGCCCGTCAGCGGTTCGGCACTGGAACTGGACGCAACCACCATCGAGGCTCAGCGGCTCGGGGCGACCACCGAGCAGAGCAACTCCTACACGACGGGGGCGATCACGATCGGCAAGGGCGAGCACTCCCTGCGCGAAACACCGCAATCGGTGACGGTCATGACTCGCAAGATGCTCGATGACCAGAACCTCAATACCATCGAACAAGTCATGGAAAAGACCCCTGGCATTACCGTCTACGACTCGACTATGGGCGGCAAGTATTTCTATTCCCGCGGGTTCCGCATGTCTGGCCAATATCAATACGACGGCGTTCCGCTGGACATGGGCAACAGTTATGTCCAAGCCGACAGTTTCAGCAGCGACATGGCCTATTACGACCGTGTCGAAGTGCTGCGCGGCGCCGCCGGGATGATGAAGGGGGCGGGCGGCACGTCTGGCGGCGTAAACTTCGTTCGTAAGCGCGGCCAGGCCACGGCGCAGACCGAGCTCAGCCTGTCCGGGGGAACCTGGGACAATTACCGTGGGCAGGTCGATACCGGTGGCCCGTTGAATGACGCCGGCACCGTGCGGGGCAGGGCGGTGATCGCCGAGCAGAGCCGGCATTATTTCTACGATGATGCCCGGCGCAAGGACCAGATCTACTACGGCGCCCTGGACTTCGACCTGTCGCCCGACACGACGCTCGGCCTGGGCGTTGCCTATGAGGACGTCGATGCAAGCCCCTGCTGGGGCGGGCTGCCGCGCTACCGGGACGGCAGCGATCTGAAACTCAGCCGTTCCACTTGCCTGGACCCCTCATGGAACACCTGGCGCAGCCAGCGGACCACGGTGTTCGGCGACCTCAAGCATCAGCTCAACGACGACTGGGCCGTGAAGGTCGCCGGTGTCTATACGAAAAATACCCAGGACATCAAATACGCGTTTGCATCGGGCTCGGTGGCGCCGGGAGGCTCGACCACCAACATGCTCGGCAGCATGTACGACTATGACCAGGTCGATTACGGTCTCGACGCCTACCTGGACGGCAAGTTCGACGCCCTGGGGCAGCAACATGAGTTGATCGTCGGTTTCAACGCCAGTCGTTCGGACAAAGATGATTTTTTCTCGGTGGCGCTGTTGCCGCAGAAGCAGAATGTATTCGATCCGGACCGACATATTCCCGAGCCGGACGACAGTTACTTCATCGAAAACTCGACGCGCGGAGGCCCGGTCAAGACCGTGACCGAGCAGCAAGGCATGTATTCGACCCTGCGGCTGAAACTGGCTGACCCCTTGACGTTTGTCGTCGGTAGCCGGGTGAGTTGGTACAACTCCAAGACCGATTCGGTGTTCCTCACGGGCGGTACGGAGCACGCCAAGAGCACGGAGACGGGGCAAGTCACGCCGTTTGCCGCCGTGTTGCTGGACCTCGATGAGCACCTGACGGCCTATGCCAGCTATTCGGATATCTTCACGCCCCAAGGCAACTACCGCTCCGAAAGCGGCTCGGCACTCAAGCCCCTGGTGGGCGAGAGTTATGAGCTGGGGATCAAGGGCGAGTGGTTCGAGGGACGCCTGAACAGCGCCTTCAACCTGTTCCGCACGTTGCAGAAAGACCAGGCCCAGACTGACTACAACTCCAGTTGTGCGTCTTCGGACGGGTACTGCTACGAGAACGCTGGCAAGGTGCGCGCCCAGGGTTTCGAAGCCGAGATCAGCGGTGAAGTCATCGAGCGCCTGCAACTGCTGGCCGGTTACACCTACACCCAGACCAAGACCCTCGACGACATTGATACCAGCCTCAACGGTGGCTCGTTCAACAGCTACGTGCCGCGCCATGTGCTGCGCCTGTGGGGCGATTATGCCCTCGGCGGGGCGTTCGAACGGTTCAGTGTCGGCGCCGGGGTCAATGCCCAGAGCGACAATTTCCGCGTATCGCCGGCGACGGGCGAGAAGATTACCCAGGCTGGTTATGCGGTATGGAACGGCCGCGTTGGCTACCGCATCGATGACACCTGGTCGGTGGCCCTCAATGGCAACAACCTGTTCGACAAGCGCTACTACACCACCATCGGCACCGAGAGCTTCGGTAACTACTACGGTGAGCCGCGCAACTTCACCATGACCCTGAAGGGGCGCTTCTGAGCCGGTGGCGAGGGCCCTAAAGCCCTCGTCACGGTTTTGCCCTCAGTTGGTATCCAGGTCCACGTTGCGGGTTTCCCGCAGGCAGATCATGCCCACCACCAGGCTCACCCCGGTGATCACCACCGGGTACCACAGCCCGTAGAAGATATCTCCGGTGTAGACCACCAGGGCAAACGACACGGTGGGCAGGAAACCGCCGAACCAGCCGTTGCCGATGTGGTAGGGCAGGGACATGGAGGTGTAGCGGATCCGGGTCGGGAACAGTTCGACCATCAGCGCCGCCAGCGGTCCGTAGCACATCGCCGAGATGATGATCAGCGCGACGATCAAGGCCACGATCATCGGCCGGTTGATCTGCTGGGCATCGGCCTGCTGCGGGTAGCCGGCCAGGGTCACCGCACCGCGCAGGGCCGCTTCGTCGTAACCTTCGAGTTTCACGTCACCGACGCTGACCTGCACCGCGCTACCGGCCGGTGCCGCGACGCTGTTGTAGGGCAGGCCTTGCTTGACCAGGAAGGTCTTGACCTTGTCGCACGGGCTGTCGAAACGCGCCTTGCCCACCGGGTCGAACTGGAAGGTACAGGTGGCCGGGTCGGCGACCACGGTGATCGGCGCCTGGCGGCTGGCCTGGTCGATGGCCGGGTTGGCGTAGTGGGCCAGGGTCTTGAAGATTGGAAAGTACAGGGCCGTCGCCAGCAGCAGGCCGATCATCAGCACCGGTTTGCGCCCGACCTTGTCCGACAGCCAGCCGAAAAAGATGAAGAACGGCGCGCCAATCACCACGCTGACAATCAGCAGGCTGTTGGCCAGGGCCGGGTCCATCTTCAGGAACTGGGTGAGGAAAAACAGCACGTAGAACTGCGCCGCGTAGAAGGTCACCGCTTGCCCGGCGTTGATGCTGAACAGGGCGATCAGCACCACCTTCAGGTTTTCCCATTTGCCGAACGATTCGCGGATCGGCGCCTTGCAGCACTTGCCTTCTTCTTTCATTTTCAGGAAGGCCGGCGACTCGTGCAGGCTCAGGCGAATCCAGGTGGAGATACCCAGCAGCAGGATCGACAGCAGGAACGGAATACGCCAGCCCCAGACTTCGAACTGATCGCCGGTGAAGTAGCGGCAGCCCAGCACCACGAGTAGCGAGAGCAACAGCCCCAACGTGGCGGTGGACTGAATCCAACTGGTATGGAAACCGCGCTTGCCCATCGGCGCATGCTCGGCGACATAGGTCGCCGCGCCTCCGTACTCGCCGCCCAGGGCCAGTCCCTGGAGCATGCGCAACACCACCAGGATGATCGGCGCGGCAATGCCGATGCTGGCGTAGTTGGGCAGCAGGCCGACGCAGAACGTCGCCAGGCCCATGAGGATGATGGTGGCCAGGAACGTGTACTTGCGCCCGATCATGTCTCCCAACCGACCGAACACCAGTGCCCCGAACGGCCGCACGATGAAACCGGCGGCGAAGGCCATCAGGGCGAAGATGAACGCGGTGGTGTCGTTGACACCGGCGAAGAACTGCTTGCTGATCACCGCCGCCAGGGCGCCATAGAGGAAAAAGTCGTACCACTCGAACACCGTCCCCAGGGACGAGGCAAAGATGACTTTCTGGGTTTCCTGGCTGGTGCCGGCGCTGCGCGTGGCTTCCAGGGGCTGAACATGCTCGGACATAGCGGTATCCCTCACAGTGATTGTTTTTGTTGTTCCACTGCGACGCCGGGGTGGCGTCTCCTGATTTGACACACTTTCCTTGAATCGACACATTTGTTCACTGTGGGAGCGGGCTTGCTCGCGAAGGCGATGTGTCAGTCGCCATAATCGTTGACTGTCTGATCGCATTCGCGAGCAAGCCCGCTCCCACAGGAGACTGAGTCGTTCTTCAGACCGTAGCAGGTGCTTTTTCTACGTCGGTGTTCCTCGTCGCGGGGTTGAGCATCATCTGCGCCGCCTTCTCGGCAATCATCAACGTCGGCGAGCAGGTGTTGCCCGAGGTGATGCGCGGCATGATCGAGGCATCGGCGATGCGCAGCCCCTTGATGCCGTGGACCCGCAGTTGTGCATCCACCACGGCGTCGCGATCCTGGCCCATGCGGCAGGTGCCGACCGGGTGGAAAATCGTCGTACCGATGCGAGCGGCGGCCTCGTGCAGTTCTTCTTCGGTTTGCAGGCTGGGGCCCGGCAGGTATTCCACCGGTTTGAACGCGCTCAGGGCCGGGGCCGCGACGATGCGGCGGGTCAGGCGGATGGCGTCGGCGGCGACCCGCAGGTCTTCGGGATGGCTCAGGTAATTGGGCTGGATCAGCGGCGCTTCGTGCGGATCGGCGGAGCGGATGTCCACCCGGCCACGGCTTTGCGGGCGCAGGTCGCAGACCGACGCGGTGAATGCCGGGAAGTTGTGCAGCGGTTCGCCGAAGCGTTCCAGGGACAGTGGCTGCACGTGGTATTCAAGGTTGGCCGAGGTCTGTTCCGGCCCCGAACGGGCGAATGCGCCCAGTTGGCTGGGGGCCATGGACAGCGGGCCGCTGCGGTCGTACAGGTAACGCAGGCCCATGCCCATCTTGCCCCACAGGGTGCCGGCGATCTGGTTCAGGGTGCGGGCGTTTTCCAACTGGTAGATCAGCCGCAGTTGCAGGTGGTCCTGCAAGTTGCCGCCGACACCGGGCAGTTCGTGGGTCACGCCAATGCCCAGGCGTTGCAGCAGGCTGCGCGGGCCGATCCCGGAACGTTGCAGGATCCCCGGCGAACCCACGGCCCCGGCGCACAGGACGATTTCCTTGCGAGCCTTGAAGGTCATGCCCTTGCCTTGCCAGCGGGCGCTGACGGCGTAGGCCCGGTCGTCGCGCAACAACACGCGGTCGACCTCGACGTCGGTCAACACCGTGAGGTTGGCGCGCTGGCGAACCGGTTTGAGAAACGCCTTGGCCGCGTTCCAGCGCACCCCGGCCTTCTGGTTGACCTGGAAGTAGCCGCAGCCTTCATTGTCGCCGCCGTTGAAATCGTCGACGTTGGGAATGCCGCTCTGCTCTGCGGCACTGCGGAAGGCATCGAGAATCGGCCATGACAGGCGCTGGCGTTCGACCCGCCATTCGCCGCCGGCGCCGTGAAATTCGGACGCGCCGGCAAAGTGGTTTTCGCTCTGGCGGAACAGCGGCAGCACGTCTTCCCAGGCCCAGCCGGGATTGCCCTCGGCAGCCCAGCCATCGTAGTCCGCAGCCTGGCCGCGCATGTAGATCATGCCGTTGATGGAGGAGCAACCGCCCAGGACCTTGCCACGCGGGTAGCTCAGGGCGCGCCCTTGCAGGCCCGGTTGTGCTTCGGTCTTGAAGCACCAGTCGGTGCGTGGGTTGCCGATGCAGAACAGGTAGCCGACCGGGATGTGAATCCACGGATAATTGTCGCGTCCACCGGCTTCGAGCAGCAGCACCCGGTGGTGCGGGTTGGCGGAAAGCCGATTGGCCAGCAAGCACCCGGCAGGGCCAGCGCCCACGATCACGTAATCGTATTCATCGACGACAGGTTGCATTCGCGACCTCATTCTTGTTGTTGTGGGATCCATCCTAGTTGTTAGTTTTCGTCAAAAGAATGTTAGTTTTTGCGCAGTGGCTGTGCGTTTATAAACAGTCATGCCTTCAGGCGTGTTCAAGGATCGCTTCATGTTCGACTGGAATGACCTGCGCTATTTTCTGGAACTGCAACGCAGCGGGCGTTTGTTGACGGCTGCACGGCGCCTGAACACCACCCACGCCACGGTGGCCCGGCATATCGAGGCCATCGAGAAAAGCCTGGGCACCGCATTGTTCGTCCAGCATGCCCAGGGCTATGAACTGACCCCGGCCGGCGAGACGTTGCTCAAGCACGCCGAAGCGATGGAAAACGTGGCGTTGCTGGCCCAGGAAGACATCACCCAGTCCAGTGCGCCCCTGGGCAAGATCCGCCTGGGGGTGACCGAAGGGCTGGGCATCATGTTTCTCGCCAGTCGCATGGACGGGTTGTTCCAGCGTTATCCGGGTCTGGAGGTGGAGCTGGTGGCCGTGCCGCGCTTTGTCAGCATCCTCAACCGTGAGGCGGAAATCAGTATCCACCTCGAACGCCCGGCGGCCGACCTGCTGGTGACCCGCAAACTCACCGACTACAGCCTGGCGCTGTACGCCAGCCAGGCCTACCTGGACCGCTCGCCGGTGTTGCGCAGCCGCGAGGACCTGGCTCGCCACGCCTGGATCGGTTATGTCGATGACCTTCTGTTCAGCCAGGAACTGATGTTCCTCAACAGCTTTTGCCGCAACCCCCGGGTGGTGTTCCACAGCACCAGCGTCATCGCCCAGCAACAGGCTGCGCGCTCGGGCCTGGGGATCGCCGTGTTGCCGTGCTACATGGCCAGCAGTGACCCGACGCTGGTGCCGTTGCTGCCGGACGAAACCATTCGCCGCAGCTATTGGATCAGCACCCGCCGCGAACTGCACAAGTCCGTACGCCTGCGGGTGTTGTGGGATTACGTGGTGCAGTTGTGCGAGCGCGAGCAGGCCCTGCTGTTGCCCTGACTCCAAATCCGGCGACATCACCGTGGCGAGGGAGCTTGCTCCCGTTGGGCTGCGTAGCAGCCCCAAAACCTCAGTTCGCAATGTCCCTGACCCACCGCAATGAATGGGGCAGGGCTGCTTCGCACCCCAGCGGGAGCAAGCTCCCTCGCCACAGTGGGCTGTGCAAGTGCTGGCCGCCCAAGCCCCCTTTTATGGCCCCCAATGACCTTAAGCCGACGCGGTGGCGTGCCTTAGTGTGGGAACTGCCAGACCCACAACAAGAAAGGCGCAACCGTTGCGCCGCCAAGAGGGGCCTTATGTCGGCAATCACGCCTTCCTTTCTGCTTCGAACCGCTGCCGTCGTGTCGTTCGGCGCGTTGCTTGTCGCGTGTGGCGAAGAGGCCAAGCCGCCCGCGCCCACGGTATTCACGGCCATGCCCAGCGATGCGGCACTGGCCCAGGTCTACGACAGCAGCTGCAAGCTCTGCCACGCCAACCCCGGTGCCGGAGCGCCGTTGACTGGCGACACGAACGCCTGGGCCCCGCGGGTCGCCCAGGGCGCCGACACCCTGCTGGACCACGCGATCAACGGCTACAACGGCATGCCGCCGATGGGCCTGTGCATGCACTGTTCCGAAGAGCAGTTCCTGGCCCTGATCGCTTTCATGTCCGGTCAACACTTCCAATAATGAATACGGGTACTACGGCATGACGATGGACTACTCACGGCGTCGGTTGCTGCAACAGGCCGCCGTTGTCGCCGCCTTCACGGCGCTGGGCAGCCAGGGCGCCCTGGCCGAGCTGATGCGTGCGCCGCGGTTGATCCCGTGGCGCAACTGGTCCGGTGCGCAGAGTTGCCTGCCGGCGGCGCGCCTGGCCCCCAAGGACCTCGATGAACTGGTGCAGGTGGTGCGCCGCGCCGAAGGGCGAATTCGTCCAGTGGGGTCCGGTCATTCCTTCAGCGCCCTGGTGCCCACCGATGGCACCTTGTTGTCGCTGAGTTTTTTCAGTGGCCTGCTGGATCACGACGAGGCCAGCCTGCAAGCCACGTTCGGCGGCGGCACGCCCATGTCTCGCATGGGGCCGGCGCTCAAGGCCATCGGTCAGGCACTGCCGAACATGGCCGACGTGGATTACCAGACCCTGGCCGGTGCTATCGCCACCTCGACCCATGGCACCGGCAAGGCTTTTGGCTCGTACGCATCCCAGGTCGTCGGCCTGCAACTGGTGACGGCCAGCGGCGAGGTCCTCGATTGCGATGCCCAACGTCATACCGAAGTATTCAAGGCCGGCCGGGTGTCCCTTGGCGCGCTGGGGCTGGTGACCCGCGTGCGCCTGCAGAACCGCGCCGCCTATCGCTTGCGCGAGCACCAGTGGGTGGCGAAAACCGAGGAGTTGCTCGAGGACGTGGACGCCAACACCCGGGACAACCAGCACTGGGAAATGCAAGTCGTCACCCATTCCGACTATGCGCTGTCGATCACCCTGAACGAGACCACGGATCCGGCCACGCCGCCGATCAGCCCCGAGGAGGAGGGCGGCAATGAATTCGTTTCCCTGATCGAAAACCTCGACAAGTACGGCAGCGATTTTCCGGCGATCCGGCGAGCGTTGCTCAACAGCCTGCGGCTGGTGGCCGATTTCGATGACCGCGTCGGTGATTCCCATGACATCTATGCCAACGCCCGTACCGTGCGCTTCAACGAGATGGAATACTCAGTGCCTGCCGAACACGGCCCGGCATGCCTGCGGGAGATCCTCGCACTGATCCGCGACAAGGACCTGCGCACCTGGTTTCCCATCGAATACCGCTACGTGAAGGCAGACGACATTGCCTTGAGCATGTTCGAAGGCCGGGACAGTTGCTCGATCTCCGTGCACCAGCACTACCAGATGGACCATCACAATTTCTTCGCCGCCATCGAACCGATCTTCTGGAAGTACCAGGGGCGTCCACACTGGGGGAAATTGCACTCTCTGAACGCCAAGGCCCTCCAAGCGCTGTACCCGCGCTGGACTGAATTCACCCGGGTGCGCCAGGCACTGGACCCAGGCGGCAAGTTCCTCAATGGGCATCTTTCATCGATTTTGGGTTTGAGCTGAAGCAAGAACCTGTGGGAGCGAGCTTGCTCGCGATGGCGGTGCATCAATCGACATTTATGCAAACTGATCCATTGCTATCGCGAGCAAGCTCGCTCCCACAATTGTTTTGGGGTGTTCATAAGGTTCTGTATTCCCCTGCACATCTCCTGTGGGACTGAGCCTGCTCGCGAAGCAGCGACTCGTTCAGAACGCAAACGGAATACTGATCTTGGCCCAGAGCATTTCCCCTTCCGGACGATTCTCCACGTCGAACTCCTTGGCCCAGCGGATCTCGGCGCTGGCGTACTTGAGGAAGGTCAGGTGCAGCGCCGGGCCAATGGCGAAGACCTGGCCGCGTACGCCATCGTCCACGTCTTGCCCGGCGAATTGCACGGTACGGCCGTACTGTTTGTCGTCGGTGGTCTGCTTGAGGTAGTAGCCGTTGAGCCCCAGCCTCAGGTTGTCAGTCACGCGGTAGCTGGCGGAGTAATCGAAGTGGAAAATCTGCCCCGAACGGTAGTCGGTGTCCTTGTTCTTGCGGTTGAAGCTGTAGGTGCTTTTCATCGACACCTCGGTGTCTTCCGTGGGCAACCAGGTGAAGGAAAACAGCGGCTTGTAAGTGTAGAAATTGTTGCTGGTGTTGGCCAGTCGATCGGTGCTGTATTCGCCGGTCGGTACGGTGATTTCCACCGCCGCGGCCAGGGTCAGGTTTTTGCCCATGTCCCAGAGCACGATGGGCGAAATGGTCGTGTCGCCCATGCCCTCGCGGGTGTCATGCAGGCCGAACACCGAAACTTCCTGCTTGATCCAGGGCTGGGCGATGTAGATCCCCGCGCGCCCACCGGCCACCCGCAACGGGCTCAGGTAATCGATGCGCGGGACCACTGCCGTGGATTCGATTTCGACATCCGGCAGTTCGCCGCCCAATGAACTGATGTTGAATTTCCGAGCCTTGTAATGGTTGTAGTAGAGGTTGAACGCGACCATGTGGTCCGGAAGGCTGTCGACCTCCAGCGGCAACACAAAAAACCCGTCGGTGCCCGGGCCGATGTTGTCCACCCCCGATTCGGTAGCCAGGGCGGGCAGGGCACCGCCGCAGGCCAGGCCGAGGGTCAGTTGCAAGGCGAATGTCGTGCGGATCGGGTTCATGGGAGGCTCATTATTATTGTTGGAAATGCACCGGAGGTCCGAGTCATACAAATAAGCCGTTCGCCGCCGACAGGGCAGGGTATTGGCGGCCATAGAGGGGACTTGGGCGGCCAGATTTTTAACCCCCCCTATCCAGCGGCTCATGCTAACTTTATGAAATAACCGGTTACAAAAAACGCCACCTAACGTGCTCCGGAATCCGTCCCATGCAGATGAAAGTCATCGACCCCACCTATGAATTGGCGCTGGTATCGCCATTCCTGCTGCAAACCCTGGCCGAGGTGGTGGCGGACAAGGGCTTCGATGCCGCCAGCCTGTGTCGCGGCCTGGGGTTCGACCTTGATGACCTGCAAGATCCTGCCCAGCGTATTTCCTACCGCCAGGCCGTGATCATGATTCAACGTTCGCTCAAGCTGTTGCCCGACCAGGGCCTGGGGTTGTGGGTGGGTGACCGCAACGTGCTTGGCACCCTCGGCCTGCTGGGCCATGTCTTGTCGTTGTGCGAAACCCTGCGCGATGCCTTCGCCCTGGGGGTTCGTTACCAGCACACCACCGGCGGCATCGCCGTGACCCGTGTCGAAGAAGCCACTGACCGGATCATGGTCGAGGCGACCTGCCGCCTGCCTTTCGCCGAGATTCAGGTGTTTGCCGTGGAAGAGTTCTTCGCCAGCCTGATGGTCTATGGCCGGGCGCTGGCCAATCCCGATTTCAAGCCTCTGGCCGTGGAATTCATGCACGCCGCGCCGTCCTATGCCCAGGAGTATCAGCGGATATTGGGGCCGGATGTGCGCTTCGGTTGCCGACACAATCGAATGCTGATCGATGTGCGTTGGCTGGATATGCGCCTGCCCAATCACCACCCGCTGGCCCTGCGCCAGGCATTGGCCTTGCTGGAGCAGGAAGCCGGCGAGGTTCACCAGAAGATCGACCTGATCCAGACCGTGGAACGGGCCATTGCCCGGGACCTGACCCGTGGCAGCCACATCGAGAAAATCGCCGGCGATCTCAACATGAGCAGCCGCACCCTGCGTCGACGCCTGACCGAACACAGCCTGACCTTCGAGACCTTGCTCGAACAAGTGCGCCGCGGCCGCACCCTGAACCTGCTGGCCAACCCCGAGCTGTCCATCGAGCGCATCACCGAAGAAGTCGGCTACAGCGATGTGCGCAGTTTCCGCCGGGCGTTCCGGCGCTGGACCGGCATGAGCCCGAGCGCGTTTCGCAACGAGGGGCAAACGTCGTAGCCACGACATTCAGGCTGGGTCTGATTAAACTCCTGCCTTTTTTGAGGGGCTTCATTGCGCAGCCGGGGAGGCCTTGAATCCATGAGTCAAACGATGAAAACGGTACGCTGGGGCATGATCGGGTGTGGCAGCGTGACGGAACGCAAGAGTGGGCCGGCCTTCTACAAGGCGCCCGGTTCAGCGCTGGTAGCGGTGATGGGGCGACGTTTGGAGGCCGTCTCCGATTATGCTGAACGCCACGGCATTGCCAGGTTCTACACCGACGCGCAGGCACTGATCGATGATCCCGAAGTCGACGCGGTTTACATTGCGACGCCGCCCGACAGTCATTTGAGCTATAGCCTGCTGGTGGCTGCCGCCGGTAAACATTGCTGTGTCGAGAAACCGATGTCCCTCAATGTCGCGCAGAGCCGGGAAATGCAGCGCGTATTCAACACCGCAGGGGTGCAGTTGTTTGTGTCGTACTACCGGCGCTCGCTGCCGCGTTTTCGCAAGGTGCGGCAATGGATCGAGCAAAGATGCATCGGTGACATCCGGCATTTGACCTGGACGCTGACTAAGCCCGCGTCATCGGTGGATATCAACGGCGCGACCAATTGGCGTACCGATCCGGCGATTGCAGGTGGAGGTTATTTCACGGACCTGGCCTGCCATGGTCTTGATCTGTTCCAGTTCCTGTTGGGGGACATCGTCGAAGTGACAGGTTTCGCCGCTCGCCAGAACGGCTTGTATCAGGCAGAAGATGCGGTCGTGGCCAATTGGCGTTTTGCCTGCGGAGCCACAGGCATGGGTTGTTGGAACTTCGTCGCTGACCGACGTGAGGACCGCGTGGAGGTGATTGGCAGCGAGGGGCGGATCAGCTTCTCGGTGTTCGATGAGGCGCCGCTGCAACTGTATACGGACACCTCGGTCAGCCTCGACATTCCTCATCATCCTGAGCATATCCAGTGGCACCATGTACTCGGCATGAATGCCCATATCCGGGGTGAGTCGAAGCATCCCGCCGTGGCCGAAGAGGCCTTGAAGACCGACTGGGTGATGGACCGCATTCTCCAGCGCTGTTGAGGCGAGGCCGTGTGGGCATAACCTAATGCTCAAAGAGTATTTCCCAAGCGTCGAACGGTTTCCCTAAGATCACGTCATAACTCGTTATGACAAGTAATAGAGACCATGTCCGACAACGTTCTTTCCCTCAACAGCGTACCGCTGCACACGCAACTGCGAGACGTGCTGCGTGCGCGGATTCTCGACGGTGAATACCCCCAGGGCGGGCAGATGCCCTCGGAAAGCGAGCTCGGCGCGTTGTTTCGCGTCAGCCGCATCACCGTGCGCCAGGCCTTGGGCGATTTGCAAAAGGAAGGCCTGATTTTCAAGATCCATGGCAAAGGCACGTTCGTGGCCAAGCCCAAGACCTTCCAGAACGTCAGCACTCTCCAGGGCCTGGCCGAGTCCATGACCGGGCGCGGTTTCGAGGTGATCAACCGCTTGCTCAGTTTCAAGTTCATCGCGGCCGACAAACAGGTGGCCGAGCGCCTGAAGTTGACGGAAGGAGACACGGTGGCGCAGATCAAACGGGTGCGCTTGATCAACCGCGAGCCGGTTTCCTTGGAAATCACCTACCTGCCCAAGGGCCTGGGTGAACGGCTGGAAAAGGCCGACCTGGTCACCCGCGATATTTTCCTGATTCTGGAAAACGACTGTGCCTTGGCCTTGGGCCATGCCGACCTGGCCATCGATGCGGTGCTGGCCGACAGTGACCTGACCCAGGCGCTGGAGGTCGAGCCAGGCTCGCCGATCATGCGCATCGAGCGCCTGACCCATGACGCCAGCGGTCAGCCCGTGGACTTCGAACACCTCTATTACCGCGGCGATGCCTTCCAGTACCGCTTGCGGATCGACCGGCAAAAAGGGGACGCAGCTCCATGACTAGAAGCACCCTGGAACAGGAATACGACATTGTCGTCATTGGCGGTGGCACGGCCGGGCCCATGGCGGCGATCAAGGCCAAGGAGCGCAACCGCGATCTGCGCGTGCTGCTGGTGGACAAGGCCAACGTCAAGCGCAGCGGTGCCATCAGCATGGGCATGGACGGCTTGAACAACGCCATTATCCCCGGCCATTCCACGCCCGAGCAGTACACCAAGGAAATCACCATCGCCAACGACGGCATCGTCAACCAGGCGGCGGTGTACGCCTATGCCACCCACAGCTTCGAAACGATCGAGCAACTGGACCGCTGGGGCGTGAAGTTCGAGAAGGATGAAACCGGCGACTACGCGGTGAAAAAGGTCCATCACATGGGCGCCTACGTGCTGCCGATGCCGGAAGGGCACGACATCAAGAAGGTGCTTTACCGCCAACTGAAACGGGCGCGAGTGAGCATCACCAATCGGCTGGTCTGCACGCGGTTGCTGACCGATGAAGCGGGCGCGGTGAACGGTGTGATGGGCTTCGATTGCCGCACCGCCGACTTTCATGTGATCAAGGCCAAGGCGGTCATCCTCTGCTGCGGCGCGGCGGGACGCCTGGGCTTGCCGGCCTCCGGCTACCTGATGGGCACGTATGAGAACCCGACCAATGCCGGCGACGGCTATGCCATGGCCTATCACGCCGGTGCCGAATTGGCGAACCTGGAGTGCTTCCAGATCAACCCGTTGATCAAGGACTACAACGGCCCGGCGTGCGCTTATGTCACCGGGCCCCTGGGCGGCTACACCGCCAACAACAAGGGCGAGCGCTTCATCGAGTGCGACTACTGGAGCGGGCAGATGATGTGGGAGTTCCATCAGGAACTCGAAGGTGGCAATGGACCGGTGTTCCTCAAGCTCGATCACCTGGCCGAGGAAACCATCCAGAACATCGAAGAGATCCTGCACAGCAACGAACGGCCGAGTCGCGGTCAGTTCCATGCCAACCGCGGCACCGACTACCGCACGCAGATGGTGGAGATGCACATCTCCGAAATCGGTTTTTGCAGCGGCCATTCGGCGTCGGGCGTGTGGGTCAACGAACGGGCCGAGACTTCGGTCAAGGGCCTGTACTCGGCCGGCGACATGGCGGCAGTGCCGCACAACTACATGCTCGGTGCGTTCACCTACGGCTGGTTTGCCGGCAACAACGCTGCGGATTTCGTCGCCGGGAAGGATTTCTCGGCGCTGGATGCCGGGCAGATCGAACGGGAGAGGGCACGTGTCTACGCGCCACTGGAGCGCGAGCACGGCCTGCCACCGGCCCAGGTGGAATACAAGCTGCGCCGCTTCGTCAACGATTACCTGCAGCCGCCGAAAGTCACCAAGAAAATGCAGATCGGCCTGCAACGCTTCAGCGATATCCAGCGCGACTTGGACCAGATCAAGGCCCACAACCCTCACGAGTTGATGCGCGCCATGGAAGTCAGCGTGATCCGCGACTGCGCCGAAATGGCCGCCCGTGCCTCGCTGTTCCGCGCCGAAAGCCGTTGGGGCCTGTACCACTATCGGGTCGATCATCCACAACGCAACGACAGCGACTGGTTCTGCCATTGCCATTTGAAGAAGGGCGATGACGGCGCGATGACTTCATTCAAGAAAGCCGTCGAACCCTACGTCATCGCCCTCGATGCCGACGAACTGCAGGCCTACGACCGGCTGCGGGTCGGTGCCGACGCGGCGTGAACCGTCCACCCAGAGAGAACGCCCATGGCTTATCAACCCCAGGAAATCTTTTTCCGTTCCAATGCCCCCGTCACCGTGGACGAGGACAAATGCATCGCTCACAAGGGTTGCACGGTTTGCGTCGATGTGTGCCCCATGGACCTGCTGGCGATCAACCCGGCGACCCAGAAGGCCTATATGGCATTCGACGAATGCTGGTACTGCATGCCCTGTGAAAAGGACTGCCCGACGGGGGCGGTGAAAGTGGAGATTCCGTATCTGTTGCGCTGACTGACAGGACGCCATCGCGAGCAAGCCCGCTCCCACAGTGGATCGAAGCCAGTCGCAGATCTTATGTACACCGATAAACCTGTGGGAGCGAGCTTGCTCGCGAAGGCCCACCCAAACACCACAAAAGCCATCCGGCCACCCCCGGACGCACATTCAGAACACCCCTCGTTTCCCACCGCGCCCTGATCGTGGCGGAGACGACATCCAATAAATGATTCGAGGGGATACACCCATGCTATTGCGTGCAGCACTCGCCGGTCTGGTACTGGCTTCATTGACCTTGCCTGCCCAGGCAGAAACCATCCGCATCGCCATCGGCACCCAGGACACCACCATCAACTGCGCCGCCGGCGGCTTGTTGATCCGGGAGCTGGGCCTGCTGGATAAATACCTGCCTCATGACGGCGCCTACAAAGACGCCCAATACGATATCCAGTGGAAGAACTTCACCAGCGGCGCGCCGCTGACCAACGAGATGGTCGCCGGCAAACTCGACTTCGGCGCCATGGCCGATTTCCCTGGCGCGTTCAACGGCGTGGCGTTCGAAACTGCCGGCAAGCACAGCCTGTTCATTAGCGTGCTGTCGGGCAGCACCCAGGGCAGCGGCAACGGCATCGTGGTGCCCAGTGCGTCGGGCGTGCAGTCCCTGGCCGAGCTCAAGGGCAAGACCATTTCCGTGCCGTTCGCCTCTACCGCCCACGGCATGTTGTTGCGCGCTGTGGCGGCCCAGGGCTGGGATCCGCTCAAGGATGTCAACATCATTGCCCAGCCGCCGGAAGTCGCCGGCTCGGCGCTGCAAGCCGGCAAGATCGACGCCCATGCCGACTTCGTACCGTTCGCCGAACTGTTCCCCAGCCGGGGTTTCGCCCGCAAGATCTATGACGGTGCCCAGGCCAACACACCGACGTTCCACGGCGCGCTGGTGGACCAGGCTTACGCCAAGCAATACCCGGAAATCGTCGTCGCCTACCTGCGCGCCACCATCGAGGCCAATCAACTGCTGGCCGCCGAGCCGGAGAAGTACAGCGAGTTGATCGCCAAGGTCACTGGCGTGGATGCCGAGGTCAATTACCTGTTCCACGGGCCGCTGGGGGTGCAGACCCGCGACCTGACTTGGAAACCGGAATACCGCCAGGCCGTCGGCACCGCCATCGACACCCTAAAGCTGCTGAAAAAGGCTGATCGCGGCCTGGACCTCAATACCTTCATCGATGACCAGTACATCCGCGCCGCCTTCAAGGCGTCCAACCTGGACTACACCACGCAACTGGCTGACTACGCCCAGACCCCGCTGGGCAGCAGCGATGCATCGACCGGCCAGGCAATAGCCGACGCCCGCCATGTGGCCGAGATCTGGGTACGCGGCGAGCCGAAAGTGCGCCATTACGCCTCGGCCCAATCGGCCTTCGCCGCGCTGGCGAGCCTCAAGCAGGAAGGCAAGGGCATCCGCGCCGTCTATGCCCAGGCCAGCGACAGCGGAATCAAGCTGCTGGCCGAACAGGCGTGGTTCGCCAGTGATGCCAAGGGCCAGCTCAGCGCGTTCCTGCTCAAGGGGCAGGCCCAGCAATTCGCTACCGCCCAGGGCGGAAAAGTCTTCGACTTCAGCGAGGCCACCAGCCATTCCGTTGCCGCCCGCTAACCGTCAAAACAACTTGATGGACTGTGGGAGCGGGCTTGCTCGCGAATGCAGACTGACATTCGACATCGATGTCGGCTGACCCATCGCTTTCGCGAGCAAGCCCGCTCCCACAGGATCTCGACTGAGAGGAAGCATTGTGCCCCGATCATTTTCACGCTGGCTCCTGCGAGCCGCTTCACTGCTGCTCTGCCTGTTGTTCTGGCAACTCGCTGCAACCGGCCACTGGAACCTCGGCCTGGTGACCTTCGCCAACGTCCCGACGCCACTGGCAGTTATCCAGGCGGCGCTGGGCCTGGGAGAGTCGGGCAATCTCGCCCGACACCTGGGCAGCAGTCTGGGCCGGGTCTTTGCCGGTTATGGCGCGGCACTGTTGATTGGCGTGGCGCTGGGCCTGGCCATCGGTCGTTCGAAATGGGCCGAAGACCTGTTGCTGCCGCCCCTGGAAGTGCTACGGCCGATCCCGGCGGTGGCCTGGATCCCCCTGGCGATCCTGATGTTCCCTTCGTCGGAACTGTCGATGGTGTTCATCACCTTCACCGGCGCGCTGTTCCCGATCCTGCTCAACACCGTACACGGCGTCGAAGGCGTGGACCGGCGGCTGATCGCCTCGGCAAAAAGCCTCGGGGCCGGACGCCGGGCGATCCTGTTGGAGGTGATTCTGCCGGGCGCCGCGCCGAGCATCATCACCGGCCTGGCTATCGGCATGGGCACGTCCTGGTTCTGCCTGGTGACGGCGGAAATGATCGCCGGCCAGTACGGCATCGGCTACTACACCTGGGCCTCCTACACCGTGCAGAACTACGCCGACATCGTCGTCGGCATGTTGCTGATCGGTGTGTTGGGCATGGGCAGCAGCCTGTTGATCAAACGCCTGGGCGGGCTGTTCACGCCTTGGCATCGGCCACGAGGAAAAGCCTGATGAGCATGATGCAAACACCCGAAGGACGGATCGATATCCGTCAGTTGTCCATTGTCCTTGGCCAGGGAGCCCAGGCCTTCGAAGCGGTTCAGGGGCTCGATTGCCAGATCGAGGCGGGCCAGTTCGTCTGTGTCCTCGGGCCGTCCGGCTGCGGCAAGTCCACCTTGCTCGGGGCGTTGGCCGGGCATCTGCAACCGCGCTCCGGCAGCTTGAATGTCGACGGCTTGAGCGTTTCCGGCCCGTCGCCCCAACGCGGCATGGTGTTCCAGCAACATACGCTGTTTCCTTGGCGCAGCGTGCGGGACAACGTCGCCTTCGGCCTGAAGATGGGCGGCCTGGGCAAGGCCGAACGGCACCGGGCCGCTGATGAAATCCTTGCGCTGGTGGGCCTGGAAGGCTTCGCCGGGCACTGGCCGGACCAGCTCTCCGGAGGCATGCAGCAACGGGTGGAGATCGCTCGGGTGCTGGTCAACCGTCCACGGCTGCTGCTGATGGACGAACCCTTCGGCGCGCTTGATGCCCTGACCCGGTTGAATATGCAAGAGCTGCTGCTGGACATCTGGACCCGCATCCGCACCACCGTGGTGTTCGTCACCCACGACATCGACGAGGCGCTGTTCCTGGCCGATCGCTTGTTGGTGATGAGCCCGCGTCCGGGGCGAATCATCGAGGACCTGCGCCTGGATTTCCCACGGCCACGCACGACCGAACTGGTCACCCGCCCTGAATTCTCCCGCTTGAAACGCCACTGCCTCGACCTGCTGCGCCATGAGGACGGTCGGCAGTTGCCGCGCCTCAATCCCCTCGGGCTTCCCCCTGAAACCTCCTTGCCGCGATTTGCCCTATGACCTCTCTATTCGAAAACACCGACAACGACGACATCCTTGCCCTGCAACCACGCCTGACTGACGAGGATCCGGGCGTGCGCCGCATCGCCCTGATCGAACTGGCCGACCTTGAGGAGCCTGAAGGCCTGCTGTGGCTGGTGGACCGCCTGGCCGAGGACCCCAGTGCCGACGTGCGAGCCGAAGCCGCGCGATTGCTTGAAGCCTGGGAGGACGCGCCGGTGGTGACGGCCTTGTGCGAGGCTCTGACCGATCCGTCGCCAAGTGTGCAGGCCGCTGCCGCCCAGAGCCTGAGCCTGCTCAAGAGCGAGACGGCGGGAAGGGTGATCTTGCCCTGGACGGCACATGCCGAGGCCGGTGTGCGTGTCGCGGCGTTCAGGGCCTTGCGCGAGTTGCGCTTGCTCGAGGCGGCATCGGCGGCAATCGTTGCCCTGGCTGACGGCGATGCCAGCGTGCGTCGCGAGGCGGTTGGCGTGCTGGGCTGGCTCAAGCACCTCGACGCCTTGCCGGCCTTGGCCCGGTTGGCCAGTGATGATCCGGATACTGAGGTACGCCGCGCGGCCACCGGCGCCCTTGGCCTGGCTTCGGATGCGCAAGTCTTGCCGGCGTTGCGCCAGGCCCTCCGGGATCCGGCCTGGGCGGTGCGCGAAGAGGCCGCCACCACCTTGGGCAAGGTCGGTCACGCCGATGCCGGTCCGGCCTTGGTCGAGGCCTTGGGCGACGATTATTGGCAAGTGCGCTTGCGGGCCACTCGCAGCCTCGGTCGCTTGCGTTACGCCCCGGCGTTGTCGGCCTTGATCGAAACCCTGGGCCATCGCATCAGCAACTTGCGCAAGGAAGCGGCCCTGGCCTTGGGAGAGTTGAACGAACCAGGCGCTATCCCGGCATTGCAGGCGACCCAGGACGATGGCGACCCCGAAGTGCGCAAGGCCGTACGCATTGCCTTGGGTCAGCTGCAATGAGCCCGCTGGCGCTGGGCAATTCCCAAGGCAAAGGCCAATTGCGCCTGGACTGGCCCGGCGGCCGTGAGCAGCGCCTGGACCACGTCACCCTGCGCCGTCACTGTCCGTGCTCGCGGTGCCGGGCGCTGCGCCTGCAAGGGCTCACCGTCCAGGTTGACCCGTGGATTCGGGTGGTGGCAGTCAACCCACAGGGCTACGGGGTGCAACTGGTTTTCAGTGACGGGCATGAGCGAGGGATTTACCCGTGGGCCTACCTGGCGGGGCTTGAGGCTACATGATCACCTCGGCCCCCTGTGGGAGTGAGCTTGCTCGCGATGAAGGCGATACAGGCAAGCTGTGAACTGACTGGCGGCGCTTGTCAGAAAAATCCCGAAAGAGTACAAATGTACTCCATGACGACTCTCACCCCCCGCCGCGCCGCCATCCTGACCTTCATTCGCGAACGCATCGCCGATCAGGGTCAGCCTCCCAGTCTCGCTGAAATCAGCGAGGCGTTCGGGTTCGCCTCCCGCAGCGTGGCGCGCAAGCATGTGCTGGCGCTGACCGAAGCCGGTTTTATCGAAGTCAATCCGCACCAGGCCCGGGGTATCCGCTTGCTGAACCAGCCGGCACGCCCGGAGCTGCTGGACGTCCCGGTGCTGGGGCGAGTGGCGGCCGGCTTGCCGATCGGCGCCGATGCCGAGGTCCACAGCCGCCTGATGCTGGATCCGGCGATGTTCACCAAGGCGCCGGATTACCTGCTGCGGGTCCAGGGCGACTCGATGATCGGGGACGGTATTCTCGACGGCGACCTGGTGGGCGTGCAGCGCACCCCCCAAGCCTCCAACGGCCAGATTGTCGTGGCACGGCTCGACGGTGAAGTCACCATCAAGCGTTTCGAGCGCATCGGCGAACGGGTGCGCCTGCTGCCGCGCAACCCGGCCTACCAGCCGATCATCGTCGAAGCCGACCAGGACCTGGCCATTGAAGGGGTGTTCTGTGGCCTGTTGAGGCAAGGCTGATGGGTGCTGTCGTTGCGCTGGACACGCTGTTCAACGGCGGCCAGGTCTGGAAGGGCCGGCCTGCGCCGCCGGCCGCCAGCCCGCAACCCACCGGCCATGCGGCATTGGACGCGGCGCTGCCCAGTGGTGGCTGGCCGGAAGCGGCGTTGACGGAGTTGCTTATCGCCGCGCCGGGCGTGGGTGAGTTGCAATTGGTGTGGCCGACCCTGGCGCGGTTGTCGGCGGCGGGGGAGCGGATCGTGCTGGTGGCGCCACCGTTCGTGCCCTATCCCCAGGCCTGGCAGAACGCCGGGGTAGACCTGCGCCATCTGTCAGTGATCCGGGCCGATGAACGCGATGCCCTCTGGGCCACCGAACAATGCCTGCGCTCGGGCAGTTGCGGCGCGGTGCTGTGCTGGCCCCGCCAGGCGGACGACCGGGCCTTGCGCCGCCTGCAAGTGGCGGCGGAAACCGGCCAGACCCTGGCGTTCGCCTGGCGCTCGATCCAGGAAGCCATCAACCCGTCGCCAGCGGCCCTGCGCATTGCCATCGATACCCGGCCTGCGCAGTTGCGCGTGCTCAAGTGCCGGGGCGGGCTAGTCCGTTCTGCGCCGATTGCCTTTGCCACACTCGCCCCACAAACCGGGCATTGAGGTTGCGATGCGCTGGGTCTGTATTCTCTTCCCGCAATTGGCGCTGGACGCCGCGCTGCGTCAGCGCCCCGATCCCGACCAGCCCCTGGCATTGCTGACCGGTCCGGCCCAGCGTCGGGTGCTGCAAGCGGTGAACGCGCCGGCACGGGCCCTGGGCTTGCGGCCCGGCCAGACCATGACCGCCGCCCAGGCCTTGAGCAAAGGCTTTGCCACCGCGGAATACGACGCGGCGCAGATCGAACATTGGCAGCAGTTCCTCGCAGCCTGGGCCTACCGTTTCAGCGCCCAGGTCAGCGTGCATTATCCGCGGACGCTGCTGTTCGAGATCGAGTCGAGCCTGGGCCTGTTCGGGCCCTGGCCGGTATTCGAGGCGCGCTTGCGAGCCGAACTGACCGAGCTGGGCTTTCGTCATCGCATCGTCGCCGCTCCGAACCCAGTGGCGGCACGGGTGTTGGCCAATGCCTATGACGCCCTGGTGGTCCCCGATAGCGAGACTTTGCAGGCGTGCCTGGGGCAAATGCCGGTGGACCGGATCGGCCTGGAGCCCGACGTCGCCACGGCGCTGTCGCGCATGGGCCTGCGTCGCCTGAGCCAGGTCCAGGCCTTGCCCCGGCACACCCTGGCACGACGCTTCGAAGCCCAGGTGCTCAAGCACCTCGACGCACTGACGGGCAGCCGCACCTTGGCGTTGTCGTTCTATTTGCCGCCGGACCGTTTCGATGTGCGCATCGAACTCAACTACGACGTGCAGTCCCATCAGGCGTTGCTTTTCCCGTTGCGCCGACTGACCGGTGATCTGTCGGCTTTCCTCTGCGGTCGTGACAGCGGCGTGCAGCGTTTTGACCTGCACCTGGAACACGCCGGGTTGCCGGACACGCTGATCAAGGTCGGCCTGCTCAGCGCCGAACGGGATCCCTCGATGCTCTTCGAACTGGCCCGTGGCCGCTTGGAACAAGTACAGGTGGAAGCCCCGGTGCGGGGCTTTCGCTTGTGTGCCGAAGACCTGCCGAGTTTCGTGCCCCAGCGCCTGGAACTGTTCGATGAGCGCCCGCAACAGTCCTTGCCCTGGGAGCAACTGCGCGAACGCTTGCGGGCCCGGCTGGGGGATGACGCCGTGCAGGGCCTGGGGTTTCGCGACGACCATCGGCCTGAGTGCGCCTGGCAAATGACCTCCCAACCCCGATCCCAGACTTGTCCGGTGCGCGACGGCGTGCAGCGTCCCGGCTGGCTGCTGGAGGAGCCCCAGGCATTGGCGCAAGGTCAGGCGCACATCCTCATGGGCCCTGAGCGCATCGAGACCGGTTGGTGGGATGGCGCGGATGTGCGCCGCGACTATTACCTGATCGAAACCCGCAGCGGACAACGTGGCTGGGCCTATCGACCGGTGGGCGAGGGCGGGCCGCTGTGGCTGCAGGGCTGGTTCGCATGAGCGTTGAGTATGCCGAGCTGCATTGCCTGTCGAACTTCAGCTTCCAGCGCGGCGCCTCCAGTGCTCTGGAGTTGTGCCGTCGCGCCAAGCAGCAGGGCTACCAGGCCCTGGCGATCACCGATGAATGCACCCTGGCCGGGATCGTCCGGGCCTGGCAGGCGGCCAGGGAGTTGGACCTGCACCTGATCGTCGGCAGCGAGATCCAGGTCGAGAACGGTCCAAAGTTGGTGTTGCTGGTGGAAAACCTGGACGGTTATCAAACCTTGTGCCGGTTGATCACCCGCGCCCGGCGTCGCAGCGAGAAGGGTCACTACCGCATCGTGCGAGAGGATTTCGACGAGCCCTTGCCGGGATTGTTGGCGCTGTGGGTGCCCGATGGTAAAGCCCCCGAAGACCAGGGCCGCTGGCTCCAGTCAATGTTTGCCGGGCGCCTGTGGCTGACGGTCCAGTTGCATTGCGGGCAGGACGACCGGCGTCGGCTGGCGGATGTGCTGGCGTTGGCGGAGCGCTTGAACCTTCCAGCCGTGGCCAGCGGCGATGTGCACATGCACGCGCGCGGCCGTCGCGCCTTGCAGGACACCATGACCGCCATCCGTCACCACGTCACGGTGGCCGAGGCCGGCCAGCGCTTGCACCCCAACGGCGAGCGCCACCTGCGCAGCCGCGAGGATCTGGCCGATCTCTACCCGCAGGCCTTGCTCGATGAAACCCTGAACATCGCCCGACGCTGCACCTTCGACCTCGGCCAATTGCGCTATCAATACCCCCGCGAGCTGGTGCCCGAAGGACATGAACCCGCGTCCTGGCTGCGGGAATTGACCGAGCGTGGCATGCGCGAGCGGTGGAAGGATGGCGTGACAGACAAGGTGCGGGTACAGATCGACAAGGAGCTGAGCCTGATCGCCGAGTTGGGCTATGACAGCTATTTCCTCACCGTGCAGGACATCGTCAGCTTTGCCCGCAGCCGCCATATCCTTTGCCAGGGGCGCGGTTCGGCGGCCAACTCGGCGGTGTGCTACGCCTTGGGCATCACCGAAATCGATCCCAGCCTCACCAGCCTGTTGTTCGAACGCTTCCTGTCCCGGGAGCGCAACGAGCCACCGGACATCGACGTCGACTTCGAACACGACCGTCGCGAGGAAGTGCTGCAATACGTGTTCCAGCGCTATGGTCGTCATCGTGCGGCCTTGACGGCAGTGGTCAGCAGTTACCACGGCGCCGGGGCGGTACGCGATGTGGCCAAGGCCTTGGGCCTGCCGCCGGATCAGGTCAACGCCCTGGCCGATTGCTGTGGTCGCTGGAGCGACGAGGCACCGCCGGTGGAGCGCTTGCGTGAGGGCGGCTTCGATCCGGACAGCCCGGTGTTGCGTCGGGTCCTGAGCCTGACCCAGCAATTGATCGGTTTTCCCCGGCATTTATCCCAGCACCCTGGCGGCTTCGTGATTTCCGAACAGCCCCTGGACACCCTGGTGCCGGTGGAAAACGCCGCCATGGCCGAGCGCACCATCATCCAGTGGGACAAGGACGACCTGGACGCGGTCGGGCTGCTCAAGGTGGACATCCTGGCCCTGGGCATGCTCAGCGCGATCCGGCGCTGTTTCGACTTGATCGAGCAGTACCGGGGGCAGCGTTATGCCCTGGCGTCGTTGCCCAAGGATGATCGGGCTACTTACGAAATGATCAGCCGCGCCGACACCATCGGTGTCTTCCAGATCGAGTCCCGGGCGCAGATGTCGATGTTGCCTCGGCTGAGGCCCAAGACGTTCTACGACTTGGTCATCGAAGTGGCGATTGTACGCCCCGGGCCGATCCAGGGTGGGATGGTGCACCCGTACCTGCGGCGCAGAAACAACGAAGAGGCGGTGACTTATCCCTCTGACGCGCTGGAACAAGTGCTCAACCGCACCCTGGGCGTTCCCTTGTTTCAGGAGCAGGTCATGCAGATCGCCATCGTCGCGGCCGATTACACCCCGGGAGAGGCCGACCAGTTGCGGCGTTCCATGGCGGCCTGGAAACGTCACGGCGGGTTGGAGCCCCATCGGGAACGCCTGGCGCAGGGGATGAAGAAAAACGGCTACACCGTTGAATTCGCCGCGCAAATCTTCGAACAGATCAAAGGCTTCGGCAATTACGGTTTCCCCGAGTCCCATGCAGCCAGTTTCGCCTTGCTGACCTACGCCAGCAGTTGGCTCAAGTGCCACGAACCGGCGGCATTCGCCTGTGCCCTGATCAACAGTTGGCCGATGGGCTTCTACAGCCCGGACCAGATCCTCCAGGATGCCCGCCGGCATCAACTGTCGATCCACCCGGTGGACGTGCGCGCCAGCGATTGGGATTGCAGCCTTGAACCCATGGAAGGCCGGCAACCGGCGATCCGCCTGGGGCTGCGCCTGGTCAAGGGCTTTCGCGTAGAGGATGCCCTGCGTATCGAAGCGGCGCGCCGGCATCGGCCCTTCAGCGATGTGGCCGACTTGGGCGAGCGCGCGCAACTCGATGCCCGGGCCCAGGCGCAACTGGCCGACGCGGGGGCCTTGCAGGGCTTGGCCGGGGATCGCCATCGGGCCCGCTGGGAAGTGGCCGGAGTGCAGAAGCAACTGGGCTTGTTCGCCGGTTTGCCCAGCCAGGAAGAACCGCCCGTGGCTCTGCCCGAACCCACACTGGGGGAAAACCTGTTTGCCGATTACGCCACGCTGGGCACGACACTAGGCCCTCATCCGCTGGCCCTGCTGCGTCCCGAACTGCGCGCCCGACGCTGCCGCAGTTCTCGGGAATTGCAAAACGTGGAGCATGGCCGCAATGTCAGCGTCGCCGGGCTGGTCACCGGTCGCCAACGCCCGGGCACGGCCAGCGGCGTGACCTTCGTCACCCTGGAAGATGAATTCGGCAACCTCAACGTGGTGGTCTGGCGCGACCTGGCCGAGCGCCAACGCAAGACCCTGGTGGGCTCGCAATTGCTCAGGGTCGACGGACGCTGGGAAAGCGTCGGCGAGGTTCGCCACTTGATCGCCGGGCGCTTGAGCGACCTAACTCAATTGCTGGCGGGTATCCAAGTGCAGAGCCGCGATTTCCGCTGAATTCGCAGGCTGGAGACGCGATTTCTGCGGCATCGGAATTACGTGGCGAGGGGATAAATCCCCTCGCCACAGTGTTAATCGTCTCCCCGATCCGAACAGCGCCCTCACATGAAACCAAACGCCAACCCGGCGCTCGAAGCTCTGATCGCAAGGGATTTGTGTCTGTCGATTCCCTGCAGGCATTTTTGAGGTTCAGAGTCGACCATGGAGTTTCTATCCCAGAATCACGGCTGCCCTGGGTGGGGCGGTGAGATGGCCGGGCGTATCCGGGCGTTCGATTGGAGCCGAACCGAGTTGGGCGCCATCGAGCACTGGTCCGCCAGCTTGCGTAGCGCTGTCCAATTATTGCTGGCTTCGCCCCTGCCGATGGTGATGTTGTGGGGCCGCCAGGGTTTCATGATTTACAACGATGCCTATGCCGAGTTCGCCGGCGGCCGCCATCCCTACTTGCTGGGGTGCGCGGTGGAGTTGGGCTGGCCGGAGGTCGCCGAATTCAATCGCCATGTACTGGACGTCTGTCTGGCCGGCGGCACCTTGTCCTACCGCAGCAAAGAGCTGGTCCTGCTGCGCGATGGCAAGCCTGAAGACGTGTGGATGGACCTCTACTACAGCCCGGTGCCCGATGATGACCAGTGCCCGGGGGGCGTGCTGGCGATTGTGGTGGAAACCACAGAGCACGTATTGACCGAGCGCGCACGGCAAGAGGCCGAACGCAGTTACCGCGCGGTCAATGAACGCATCCAGCTGGCGCTCTCGGCCGGGCCCTTGCTGGGGTCGTTCGTCTGGGACATCCAGGCCGACACGCTGTCGGGCGATGAGCGTTTTGCCCGCACCTTCAACTACCCACCCGACTGTCCGCTGGACGCACTGCCAATAGAGATTGCCCGCCAGGGCATCCACCCGGACGACCTTGAAGAGGTCAACCAGCGGGTCGAACTGACCGTGCGTACAGGCACGCCTTACAGCGCTGAGTATCGGGTCCGCCGCCTGGGCGGTGACTACCGGTGGGTGCTGGCCAGCGGTCGATGCGAGTTCGACAGGACAGGCCGGCCCCTGCGGTTTCCGGGCGTGTTGATTGATATCAACGAGCGCAAGACGGCCGAAGCTTCGCTGCTCAAATTCACCCGCGACCTGGAGCAGCGTGTCGCCGACGAGGTGCAGGCGCGGTTGGCAGCCGAAGAGCAGTTGCGCCAGTCGCAGAAGCTCGAGGCCATTGGTGGCCTCACCGGTGGCGTGGCCCATGATTTCAACAATTTGCTGCAGGTGATCGCCGGCAATTTGCACTTGCTGGCCCGCCACGAACGGGACAACGCCAATGTGCAACGGCGGGTCAGTGCCTCCATCGAAGCCGTGGAGCGGGGGGCCAAGTTGTCATCGCAGTTGCTGGCTTTCGCCCGGCGCCAGCCATTGTCACCGGCGGTCTACAACCCACGGCGCATCTACGAGGGCATGGGGGAACTGCTGCAACGGGCCTTGGGCGAAACCATTCTGATCGACGTGAGCCTGCCCCAGGAACCCTGGTGCATCCATGTTGATCGCAATCAGCTGGAAAATGCCCTGTTGAACCTGGCGATCAATGCGCGTGATGCCATGCGGGGCGAGGGCACCATCCGTCTGATCGGCGAGAACATCGTGCTCGATGAAGCGTTCTGCGCCGGCAAGGGGATTGTGGCCGGCGACTATGTCCGGCTGTCGGTGATCGATTGCGGTGTCGGCATGCCGCCCGACGTTCTGAAGCAGGTGTTCGAACCGTTTTTCACCACCAAGACCGATGGCCAGGGCACCGGGCTTGGATTGAGCATGGTGTTCGGGTTCGTCAAGCAGAGTGGCGGCCATATCGAGATCGCCAGTGACCTGGGCGAAGGCACGCGGGTGCGGATGTATTTCCCTCGAAGCCTTGCGCCCGAAGCAGGGGAAACCGAGCAACACGACGCGCTTCATGCCGGCCAGCAAGAGACGATCCTGGTGGTGGAGGACAACGACGAGGTGCGCAGCGCGTCGGTGGAACTGCTGGAACAGTGCGGCTATAAGACCCTCACGGCCGCCAACGGCGATGAGGCGATGAAGCTGCTGTTGGATGGCACCCCGGTCGACCTGATCTTCACCGACGTGGTCATGCCCGGCCTGATCAAGAGTTCCGACCTGGCCGCCTGGGCCAAGGTGCAGAGCCCGCCGGTCCCTGTGCTGTTCACCTCGGGGCACACCCGGGACATCATCTCCCGCAACCATCAATTGAGCCCCGATACCCATTTGTTAAGCAAACCCTACGGCCCGGACGCACTGGCCCGCATGGTGAGGAGCGTGCTGGGCGGTTGATCGTGGCGTCTTAAACAAATGGAACCGAAGCCGTCGCGTCACCTTCGAATGTTCAAGACCGGTCATCCATCCGGCCCTGTCATGAACGAGGTGCCCATGAACGACGATCCCGCAAACACTCAGCAACACGGCCAGGCGCAGACGCCATCCCCGCGTAGCGATCCGGCCATCGATCCCCAGGTCCCGGGCAGGCCTTCGAGTGCCGAGCCCGTCAGTCCTGCCGGAGCGGATCAGGCTGACAGCGCTGCCACTGAAGTCGATCAGAAGCAGCATCATCAGGACAATGACAACACCTTCAGCCCCGGCTTCAAGCCTGACCCGGACCGGCCGAAATCCGGTGACGACACGGATGCCGATATCGACACTGATGGGGGCTAGACCAGGAAGGATGTACAACACCGCATCAGGGTGGTGAATGCAAAACTCATGAACATCCACAAACTCTGTGGGAGCGAGCTTGCTCGCGAAAGCGCTGGGTCAGCTTGAATCGATGCTGATTGTGCCGCCGCCATCGCGAGCAAGCTCGCTCCTACAAGGGGCCTGCGCTGAATGCAAAACTTTTGAACACCCACAATGGTCCTGTGGTGAATGCAAAACTCATGAGCACCCACAATCCCTGTGGGAGCGTGCTTGCTCGCGATAGCGGTGGGTCAGCCTGCTTATTCAGCCTTGAAGCAATACGCAGCCAACTTGTTGCCATCCGGGCGAGGGCGCTTTACCTCAAATGTCCTTGACCAGCCGCAGCGCATCGTAGATAGCCGCATGGGTGTTACGCGCCGACACCGCGTCGCCAATTCGGAACAGCTGGAAACGGCCCTCCGGGTTGGTCACGATATTTTGGGTTTTCCCGGCGATCAGATTGTGCTGCTCCACCGCGCCGTTATTGCTCGAGTGCGGGCGCAGTTCGAAGTACAAATCGTCCAGGGGCAGGGTGCCGTGGTTGACCACCACCTGATCGACCACGCGCTGCTTGTGCACCTGACCATAATCGCTACCGAAGTTGGCCACCAATTGACCGTCGCGCTTCTCCACGGAATCGACCCGATAGGTGACCGTGAAGGTGACGTTCAGGTCTTGCAGGCTGCGCATGTAAGGCACCAGGTTCATCGCCATCACCTCCGGCGCAAACGACCGGTCCGGCGTGACGATCTCCAGTTTCGCACCGCTGTTGGCGATGACTTCGGCCGCTTGTAGCGCCGCGTGATCGCCCGCGTCGTCGAAGATCAGCACGTTCTGGCCGGGCTTGACGTCACCGGAGATGATGTCCCAGGTCGACACCACCAGTTCATTGCCGTGCTTGAGCACCTCGGTATGGGGCAAGCCGCCCGTGGCGACGATCACCACGTCCGGCGCCTCGGCCATGATGGTCTCGGCTTCGGCCCAGGTGTTGAATTGGAACTTCACCCCCAGCCGTTCGCATTGCGCCATGCGCCAATCGATGATGCTGATCATCTCGCGCCGCCGCTCGCTCTGCGCAGTCAAGCGGATCTGCCCACCGGGTTGATCCGCCACTTCGAACACCGTGACGTCGTGGCCGCGCTCGCCGGCCACCCGTGCCGCCTCCAGGCCCGCCGGGCCGGTGCCGATCACTACTACCTTGCGCTTGACCGACGCCTTGGGGATTTCGTGGGGCATGGTGGTTTCGCGGCCGGTGGCGGCGTTGTGGATGCAGTACGCGGCGCCGCCCTGATAGATGCGGTCCAGGCAATAGTTGGCACCGACGCAGGGGCGGATCTCTTCTTCACGCTTCTCGATGATCTTGCGCACGATGTGGGGGTCGGTCATGTGCGCCCGGGTCATGCCGATCATGTCCACCTTGCCCGAGGCAATGGCGTGCCGCGCCGTGGCGACGTCCGGAATCTTGGCCGCATGGAACGTCGGGAAGCCGGTGGCCGAGCGGATCTCGCCGGCAAAATCCAGGTGCGGCGAGTTGCGCATGCCTTGGATTGGAATCACGTCGGTGAGGCCAGCGTCGGTGTCGATGTGGCCGCGGACCACGTTGAGAAAGTCGACCAGGCCGCTGTCCTTGAGCATGTGGGAAATCTGCATGCCGTCCTTGGCGCCGAAGCCCCCCGGCAGATCCTCGTCACCGGTGTAGCGAATCCCGACCAGGAAATTTTCACCACAGCGCTGGCGGATACCGCGCAATACATCAAAAGTGAAGCGCAGGCGGTTTTCCAGGGAGCCACCGTAGGGCCCCTCGAGTTCATTCGTCAGTGGCGACCAGAACTGGTCCATGAGATGCCCGTAAGCCTGCAGCTCCAGGCCATCAAGACCGGCCGCCTTCATGCGTTCGGCGGCATCGACGTAGTCCTTGATGATGCGATCGATATCCCATTCTTCCATCTTTTTCGGAAACGACCGGTGAGACGCTTCGCGGCGATGGGAAGGTGATACCACCGGCAGCCAATCGGCTTTGTCCCAGCGCGTGCGCCGCCCCAGGTGGGTCAGTTGGATCATCACCGCCGCGCCATGTTCGTGGCACTCGTCGGTGATGTCTTTCATCCATTTGACCACTTCGTCCTTGTACGCCAGCACGTTGTTGAACACTGGCGGGCTGTCGCGGGAAACGGCGGCGGAGCCCGCCGTCATGGTCAGCGCCACGCCGGCCTTGGCTCGTTCGACGTGATAGGCGCGGTACAGGTCCTTCGGCATGCCGTCGACAGGATAAGCGGGTTCATGGGAGGTGGTCATGATCCGGTTTTTGAGGGTCAGGTGTTTGATCTTATAGGGCTGCAGCAGAGGATCGCTGGACATGGTGTTGCGCTCCGGGAACAGAACATCAGGCTTGGTTTGACATAACGGTATGTCGAATGTTCATGTGTGTCAACGATTGGGACACTGGTGTACATTTTTCTTGCGTGACGTAAAAACCAGGATTACCATCCAGTCGAAACAGGGGTGGTCCGGCTCGTGCGGCCGGCCATCGCGCATCGATCCAAAGTGCAAGGGGGCTGTGCGAAGCGCTATGCCAGGAACCATGAAAATACTCGTTGCGGTAAAGCGCGCCATCGACCCGAATGTGAAAGTCCGGGTGAAAGCCGACGGTTCAGACGTCGAGCTCAATGGCGTGAAGATGGCCTTGAATCCGTTCTGCGAAATCGCGGTGGAAGAGGCTATTCGCCTCAAGGAAAAGGGGCTGGCATCCGAAGTTGTGGTGGTTTCGGTGGGCACGTCGGCGTCGCAGGAACAACTGCGCACGGCATTGGCGCTCGGCGCGGACCGGGCGCTTCTGGTCGAGACGAGCGCGGTACTGGAGCCGCTCAATGTCGCCAAGTACCTGAGCAAAGTGATCGATCGGGAAAAGCCGCACTTGATCCTGTTCGGCAAACAGGCAATCGACCAGGAAAACAACCAGGTCGGGCAGATGGTCGCGCAGTCGATCGGCAGCGGTCAGGCCACTTACGCCTCTGCCGTCAATCAGGTCGACGGGCAATGGGTCGTCGAACGTGAAGTCGACGGTGGCAGCCAGGTGGTCGCCCTTGCCATGCCGGCCGTGGTGACGTGTGACTTGCGCCTGAACCAACCGCGCTACGCCTCGTTGCCAAACATCATGAAGGCCAAGAAAAAACCACTTGAAATCATTGTCGCTGACACCTTGGGCGCGAGCGTGAAGGAACACGCTCGATTATTAGGGGTGGTCCCGCCTGCGGTGCGCAAAGCGGGGATCAACGTCGGTTCGGTGGCCGAACTGGTGGATAAATTGAAGAACGTTGCGGGGGTGATTTGATGCGCACATTGGTGATCGCCGAGCACAGTGCCGGTCAACTGACGGCAGGTACGTGGAGTGCCGTGACCGCCGCCATGGCCCTGGGGGCCGAGACGGATTTGCTGGTGATGGGCGGGACGGCCGCATCGGCAGTGGCGCAACAGGCGGCGCTCACCCGGGGCCTGGATCGGGTGCTACTCGCACAAGAGGCGATGTTCGAAAATGCCCTGGCTGAAAATGTTCAGCCGCTGATCACTTCACTGGTGGCCGAGGGGTATACGCACGTCGTTGCCGACGCCAGCAGCATGGGCCGCAATGTACTGCCGCGGATCGCGGCGAGCCTGGATGTCGGCATGCTGTCCGACGTCACCCAGATCGTCTCGACGGACACATTCCAGCGACCCATTTATGCCGGCAATGCCATCGCCACGGTGCAGTCCCTCGATCCGATCAAGTTGCTCACCGTCCGCGCCTCGGCGTTCGCCCAGGCCTTGTCCCACGAGTATCGCTGCGAAGTGGTGGCGGTGGAGGGCGGGCAAAGCGCAAGCAATGTGCGCTTCATGAGCGAGCAACTGACGGCCAACGAAAGGCCCGACCTGTCGAGCGCCCGCGTCGTCGTGTCCGGTGGCCGCGGGATGCAGAGCAAAGAGAATTTCGCCCTGATCGAGCGGGTGGCGGACAAGCTTGGCGGTGCCGTAGGGGCCTCGCGTGCCGCGGTGGATTCGGGGTTTGCCCCCAACGATCTGCAGGTCGGGCAGACCGGGAAAATCGTCGCGCCAGAGCTTTACATCGCGGCGGGTATCAGTGGCGCCATTCAACATTTGGCGGGCATGAGTGGTTCAAAGGTCATCGTTGCGATCAACCAGGACGCTGAAGCGCCGATTGCCCAGGTGGCGGATTACATGTGGGTGGCGGATCTGTTCGAGGCCTTGCCGGCGCTCGAAAAAGCACTGTGAGTGCTTACATTCATAAGTTCCGCCAAAGGGCGGAGGAGGGCCGGACGACCTGAATACATGAAGGGTTTCGCATAACCAGAACTTATCCATGCATAACATTAAATCCCTTGAGGAGTGTAATGGCACTCTGCTTTGATGAGGGAACGTGAATTCTTCTGCTGCCCTGCCAATAACTATTAATACAGTATGCGGAGATGCACCATGATGACGTTTTCCAGTAAAACTCGTATCGGCTGGCTTGCAGGCCTGGCGATGGCCGCCGGCAGCCTGATGGCCCACGCCGAGGAACCCACGCCCATTCGTATCGGTTGGGTGAATTGGTCGGATACGGAAATCGCTGTAAAGCTGGCGGATACCGCATTGCGCGACCACTTGAAGCGACCGGTCAAATTGGTGCTCGCCGACATTGGCATTCAGTTCCAGGCCTTGGCCAACGGCAATATCGACCTGATCCCGATGGTCTGGCTGCCGAACACTCACAAGGCATTCTATGACAAGTACCAGGACAAGCTCGAAGACCTTGGCGTGCTGTATGAAGGTCGGATCGGCATGGCCGTGCCAACGTCCATTCCCGCCAGCGAACTCGCCACTGTCGAGGACCTCAACAAGCCTGAAGTGCGGCAAAAGCTCGACGGCAAGATCCTGACCTCGGAAGTGGGCAACGGCCAATACAAACTCACGGAAAAGGCCATCAAGGAATACAAGCTCGAAGGCTACAAGATGGTCGCCTCTTCAGAGTCTGGCATGCTGAGCGAGCTGGATCGCAACCTCAAACGCGACAAATGGGCATTGATCAACGCCTGGAGCCCTCACTGGATGTTCGCCAAGTGGCCGCTGCGCTACCTGGATGATCCGAAGCAGGTTTTCGGCGGCGCCGAGCAGATTCACGCGATTGCCCGCAAAGGCTTTAGCGCCGAACATCCCGATGTCGCCCGGTTCTTCGCCAACTTCAAGATTCCCAAGGCCGACCTTGAGAAGCTGATGGCGACCGCCCGTGACAGTTCGGCAGACAAGGTCGTTGCCGAGTACTACGCCGCCAACAAGCCTCGTTTCGAGGCCATGTTTGGCAGTCAGACCGCCTCGGCGACCGTCAGCCAGTAATCGCCGCCGTTGCTTGATAGGTGTTTGCAGTTCGGTGCCCTTGACGCAAAGTGAAGGGCGTCGGCTGTCATCGATACTGTAGGGCTACCCTTGGACATGCCGGGACCCGCTTCCAGTACCGCTGGGATACGTTGAGCAGCCTGTCATCTTCTTCTGCGTCTGACTCAGGAATGGGGTTGAAAACGATGATCACCCGTCACGAGCCTTTGTCGTTGGATCCGTCTGTCACCCGCAGCGCGCAGTGGCTTCGGCGATCGCTGCATGAAATCCTCTCGAATCACCTGGGGGACGGTACATCCGGGGCGACACAGGCCTATGCCGACGCCCTGGGCCCGACCGAGTGGACCCTCAAGATGCCGCCGGCAACGCCCCGCGCGTTACCGGCAGCCCTGGCGCCCTATTTGGCCCAGGCATTCGACGCTGCGCCAAGCGTCCCTGAACACCTGGCAGGGGTATTGGAGGCGTTGAAGGCGCTGGTGCCCCATGTTCCCTGGATCAATCGTCAGGCCCAGGCTGGCCAGGACGATCGGTTCGTGGAGCGGCATCGCCATGGCATGGTCACCGGTCCAGGGGGATTGTTCGACTGTCCCGGCATGACCCTGGGATTGGCCCTCATGGCGCCTGAAACCTGTTATCCGTTCCACCAGCATCCTCCGGCTGAGTTCTATCTGGTGCTGTCCCCAGGCGACTGGTATCGCGAGGACGCAGGCTGGTGGACGCCCGGGGCAGGGGGCATTGTCATAAATCCACCGTCCTGCACCCATGCGATGAGATCAACGCAAGTGCCACTCCTGGCGCTGTGGGGATTGCTCCATGAGCCCTGCGCTTGAGGCTAAGGGTCGAAGACTACAAGTCATTTCAGAGGCTGAACGATGTCCGTCACCACATTGGGTATCAAGTTGGATGGGGAAACACGGGCCAGGCTGAAGTCGGTGTCGGCAAAGCTGGACCGCACCTGCCACTGGTTCATGAAACGGGCGATCCTGGATTTCATCGAAAAGGTCGAAGCCGGGGCAGGCATTGAAGCGCTCGTCGCGGTCGAGGCGCTGGAAAGAGACGCTGCGCGCCACAGCCTCGCAAGACGACGCAAGGATACCGTTGCGCTAGAGCCGTGCACGGGTGATGCACGCCGTGGGTGATGCCCCACGGCCGCAACTTGGAATCCTCTTGTGCCTGCTTTCCATGCTGCTCTTTGCAAGCCAGGACGGGATCACCAAAGTGCTGGTCAAGGACCTTCCCGTCGCCCAGCTTGTCATGGTGCGTTACTGGGTATTCCTGGCATTCGCTGTCGGCTATAGCCTTTATCGCGGCCACCTGGGAGCGGCGTGTCGAAGCCATCATCCTGTCCTGCAGGTCATTCGTGCCTTGCTGGGGGTGGGCGAAAGCGCGTTGTTCGGATTGGGGCTGCGCTACCTTGGCATGGCTGAGATGCATGCCCTGTATGCGGTGTTTCCGCTGATGACCCTGGCCTTGGCAGGCGCGTTCCTGGGGGAGTTCATCGGCGTCCGCCGCTGGATGGCTGCGGCCATAGGGTTCTTGGGGACCCTGGTGATTCTCCGTCCGGGAACCGGCGTCTTCGAATTGGTGGCGCTGATTCCGCTATTGTCGGCCCTGGGATTCGCGGTCTTCAGTGTGCTGACACGTCGGATCAGCCGGGATGATTCATTCGCGACGAACATGCTCTACATGGGCTTTTTCGGCGCCCTGGCCATCACGTTCTCTGGCTTGCCAGGGTGGGTTTCGCCGACTCCGACACAGTGGGGCCTGATCGCCGTGCTGTCGACGATCGGCATGGTGGCGCAGCTGCTACTCCTCCAGGCGCTCAAGTACGCAACGGCAGGTACGCTTCAACCGTTCAATTACACGCTGTTGGTGTTCGCCACATTCATCGGCCTGTTCGTGTTCGGCGAACTGCCCGACCTATGGACCGTCGTGGGGGCGTGCATGGTGATTGCCGGTGGCCTGTATGCGATCAAGGCGAAAGGTTAGGTGACCTGTTTTATCTTATGCGTGTTAGGAATAAGCATAACTGAATATATTCCTTGTCCGTATTAGTCGTCATGCTAGATTGTTCCCACCGGACAGCCGGATATGTTCAACCTAATCGATGGTACGACTATGTCCGGTGTCCGAATCTTTCCAATCAGCCTCGAGGCTTTGTCCTATGACCAAGCCTATGGAGCGATTTCTCATTCCGGCAATACCCATATCAGTCCTGAGACCTTCATTGCCGTCCCATTCGTGACCGGCAAACCTCTCCCTTGTCAGGCTAACAGCGAAGCCTGCAGTGCAATCAGCGAAGGCTTGGCGTTTCTGCTCTACGCCATGTGACACAGCGCTGTTGGCACTTCCATACCGTAACGTCAGTCAGTCATCTCCAGGTAACACCCGTCCCGGGTGGTAGCTTGAAGTGTGAGTGATCGGGCGTCTGTTCAGCGCAGCCTATCGCGACTTACCACCATGCCAAATTATTTGGATGAAGCTCATCGAGCCGAAATCGTCAGGCTCAGCAGAACGTTGAGCAGCCAGACTGAATGGCCCACCTGGCTTTTACTGGTCGGCTTTTATCTGGCCTGGGCTCTTATTGTTTTTCACGGGCAGGCACTTGGCCAACTTATCAGCATTGTCTTGTTGGTTCCGCTGGTCGTGCTCTGGATGTCGATTCAGCATGAACTGATCCACGGTCATCCCACCCGATGGCCCATGATGAACAAAGCCTTGGGATTCCTGCCGTTTGCCGTCTGGTATCCCTACGACATCTACCGGGACACGCATTTGGCCCATCACAACGATGAAGTGCTGACTGTGCCCGGACAAGATCCAGAAAGTCGCTATGTCACCCGCATGTCCTGGGTGCAATCACCCCGTTATATGAAGGCCTTGTTGTGGGCGAACAAGACCTTGGGCGGGCGCCTGATCATCGGCGCGCCGTTGGCATTGATGACTCTTGCAAGTACCGCGTTCGGAGGATTGTTGCAGTCAGAGCGAAGCAGTTGGCGGATGTGGCTCATTCATCTCTTGAGCGTGGGGGTGTTGCTGGGATTGGTTGAACAATACAGCGCCATCAGCGCACTCCAGTACCTCTTGCTTGTGGCACTTCCAGCATTGTCCATTTCAATGGTCAGGTCGTTTTACGAGCATCGACCGTCAACGCTGCCAGAACACCGCACGGTGATCAATGAATCCTCAGGGCTTTTGAGTTGGCTCTTTCTTAACCTCAATCTTCACTTGGTCCATCACGATCTTCCCGGTTTGCCCTGGTTTTATTTGCCCCGGGTGTATAGAGCCAGGCGTGAACAATGGATCGCGCGAAACAATGGCTATGTCATCCGTGGCTACTTCCAGTTATTGCAGAGACATCTGGTCAATCC
This sequence comes from Pseudomonas sp. NFACC04-2, assembly GCF_900119265.1. Taxonomy (NCBI): domain Bacteria; kingdom Pseudomonadati; phylum Pseudomonadota; class Gammaproteobacteria; order Pseudomonadales; family Pseudomonadaceae; genus Pseudomonas; species Pseudomonas sp. NFACC04-2. The sequence goes on along the minus strand of NZ_FPJC01000006.1, from coordinate 167,189 downwards.
CGTGGATTGTCCTCGCCATCCTGCCAGGCACTAAAAATACTCAAGCCAATCTGGGCGTCGGAAAATGATACGTTTTGAAGCCATCAAGAAAACTCATAAAGGCAGCCCGCGAATGGCCGTGAGCGATTTAACGCTTCATGTCCGGAAGGGGGAGATCTGCGTATTTGTCGGACCAAGTGGCTGTGGCAAAACGACCATTTTGCGAATGATCAATAGACTGGACACCCAGGACAGTGGCCGTATCTGTGTCAATGGGGTGGCGACCGATGAGCTTGATGTCGTGACGCTTCGCCGTGGCATCGGTTTCATGATGCAAAGCTCAGCCTTATTTCCTCATCAAACCGTTGCAGAAAATATTGGCGCTGTTCCGCGGCTCCTGGGTTGGAACAAGCATCAGATCCGCCAGCGCGTGAGCGAGCTCATTTCCCTGGTCGGACTTCAGCCGGAATTTCTGGACAGGTACCCCAATCAACTGTCGGGCGGACAGCAAAGTCGTGTTGCCTTGGCGAGGGCATTGGCCTCGGACCCACCGGTTGTATTGATGGACGAACCCTTTGCCGCGCTTGATCCGGTGATCCGCGAGCGACTGCAGGACGAACTGGTTGCGCTGCAGAGGCGTTTGCATAAAACCATTATCCTGGTGACCCATGACATGGAAGAGGCCATCAAGATTGGTGATCGGATCGCCATCTTCGAGGGCGAAGGAAAGCTTGCTCAGTTCGATACACCTCACAATATCCTTGCCCATCCTGCCAGCGAGTTTGTGAAGAACTTCATCGGCAAGGATCCGCTGTTAAAAAGACTGTCGCTGATGAAGGTTTCTGATCTTCCTGTGGATGAAGTCAATTGCGAATTCAAACTTTTGCTGGATGATAAGTCCAATCCGCTGAAGTGGGTCAGCGAATCGGACTTGCCTGTCCCTGAACTTACCACGGTTTCGAATAATGACTCGTTGCATCACGCACTGGTTAAAATTCTAACGGCTCCGCTCGGTGTGGTTGTTCGAGTGGACGAGTCGGGCGGTTACGAAGGTTGCCTGTCGATTGCCAGCTTTCACAGCGCACTCAATGAGCGCCGCTTTGGAAGTGCGCAATGATTGACTGGTCCTGGATCGTTGAAAACTGCCAGCAGATCGGCCAGCTGTTATTTGACCATATTCAGCTAGTGACCTTGGGCTTGTGTATAGGAATGTTGTTAGCGGGCGCAATGGTGCTCTTGACGTTGTGGAAGCCAGGGTTGGCGCAGCCCATGATTTATGTCAGCGGAATACTTTTTACCATTCCGTCCCTGGCACTGTTCATTTTGATAATGCCCTTTACCGGTTTGTCCAAGACGACGGCGGTGATTGGTTTGAGCCTGTATGCCTTGCTCATTGTGTTACAGAACACTTTGGCGGGCCTTGCGAGCAACCCCCCGGACGTGCTGGAAGAAGCCCGCGCGCTAGGGTACACGCGAATGCAGAGATTTCTGGGGGTTGAACTTCCCCTGGCGCTGCCTTCGTTATTGGCAGGGCTGCGAACGACCGCAGTGACATTGGTCGGGCTGGTGACGGTTACTGCGTTAATTGGTCAAGGCGGATTGGGGCAGCTGTTCATTACCGGGTTGGCTCAAAGTTTCACTACGCCTGTGGCGGTCAGTTTGGTCCTGACGGTGATGTTGGCGTTATGTTTTGATTTTCTGTTTTATTCAATCAATAAATGGCTGGTCCCTTGGGTGCGCTAATGAACAGCATCGCAGATGTCTACCTCTGGTTTTCTCTTCCTGAAAACTGGTTCGGCGAAGACGGGATACTCAGTCGACTGGCGGAGCATATTTATTATGTGTCTTCGAGCCTGGCTATTGCTTGTGCGATAGCGTTGCCGCTCGGCGTACTCATGGCCAACTACCGCAAAGGCGCGCAAGTGGCGATAGGGTTGTTCAATATTGGGCGGGCATTGCCCTCCCTGGGTATTGTGATACTTGCAATCATGGTCATTGGTTATGAAACCAGCACGGTGATAATCGCCTTGGTCACCCTGAGCATCCCGCCGATATTGACCAATACCTATGTTGGCATCGATCAGGTGGATTCGTCTCTGAAGCATGCTGCCAAATCGATGGGGATGCGCAGATGGCAGATGTTTATTCAGTTGGAATTACCGTTGGCTTTTCCGCTGATCTTTTCTGGATTCCGATCAGCCCTGGTGCAACTTATTGCTACGGCCACCATCGCCGCCTATGCAGGGTTCGGCGGGCTGGGCAGGTTTCTCATTGACGGGCTTGGTCGAAATGATACCCCTCAAATCATTGGCGGTGCACTGCTGGTGTCGGCACTTGCGATAGTCAGCGAGTGGGTTTGTTCAATGATCGAAACATTCATGGTTCGAAAATGGCGAGCGGGGGATGTTGGACTGAGCGCTCCATGATCAGGGGCATATGAAAGTGCGTATTAATTCTGCAGAGGTACAAATCCAAATGAAAAACAAACAACGTTCGAAGACTCGTTCAGCGCACTCGGTTTCACTGTTGCTGGGATTAGGCTTGCTGGTGGGCAGCGCATTTGCCAGTGCCCAGTCCATCACCGTAGGCGGGGCCAATTTTTCCGAGCAGACGATTCTCGCAAATATCTATGCATCAGCTTTGAAAAAGGAAGGGATTGAGGTCAAGACCCGGCTCAATCTGGGGAACCGCCAGATCATCGCCAAGGCGTTGGAAAACGGGGATATCGACGTTGTACCCGAGTACATAGGATCACTGTTGAGTTTCTATGACGACAAGAGCGCCCTGACCAGCCAAAAGGAGATCGTCAGTGCCTTGCAACAGAAGTTGCCGGCGGGCCTCCAGTTGCTCGAACCTTCGGCCGCGGGCTCTATTACCGCTTGGGCCGTCACCCAGAAAACCGCAGAAAAGTACAACCTGCACACCTTGTCCGACCTGGCGCCCGTCTCCGGCGAACTCACGCTGGGTGGGCCTCCCGAAGTCACAACTGCCGCCTTAGGCCTGCCCGGGTTGAAGGCGGTCTACGGCATCAACTTCAAGAGCGTCAAATCGCTGGACATGGGCGGGCCCTTGTCGCGGCTGGCACTGAACTCAGGCGCTATCGACGTCGCCACGGTGGTCTCCACGCAAGGCATCCTGGCAAAAGAACCTTGGGTTGTGCTCGAGGACGACAAGCACCAGCAGCCCCTGCAAAACATTACGCCACTGGGGCGCAAGGCGTTGCTAACCCCAGAAGTCACCAAAGTGCTCAACGAGGTCTCTGCGAAACTGACCGATGACGACCTCAAGCAACTCAATCGCCTGGTTGATATCGATCACAAGGATCCCGCAAAAGTCGCGGCGCAGTGGGTCGCTGAAAATACCGTCAAGGCGGCCAACTGAACATGAATGCGATGTGGGTAAGGTCGCGGAGGCGTTATGTCCAATAAAAGTATGATTTTGAATTTGTTCTTTTTTAATCCCCAAGGGGATCATCGTTTTTCCTGGCGCCACCCACTGTCGCCGACCAAGGAAATATTGACGCTGGGCTACTACGTGAAACTGGTGCAGGCAGCCGAAGCGGCGAAGTTCGATGCGGTTTTTGTCGCGGATCACGTCGCGGTCTGGGACTCCGTCGCCAGTGGGTTGAGGCACTACGCCAACGCCCGCCTTGAACCGATTACGCTCTTGTCCGCATTGGCGGCTGTCACCGATCACATCGGGCTGATGGGCACCGCTTCAACGTCTTATAACGAGCCCTTCAATATTGCGCGATATTTCGCTTCGCTGGACTACCTCAGCGCAGGGCGAGCCAGCTGGAATATTGTGACGTCCTGGTTGGAAGAGGAGGCTTCGAATTTCGGATTGTCAGGCGTGACCAAACACGGCGATCGTTATCGGCGGGCGGAGGAGTTCATCCATGTCGCCAAGCAGCTTTGGGACTCCTGGGAGGAGGGGGCTCTTGAGTTTGACAAAGACAGCGGCGATTTTGCCGACCCGTCTAAAATTCACCCGATCCATCACAAAGGCGCACATTTCAACGTGCGTGGGCCGCTTAACGTGCCGCGTCCACCGCAAGGACATCCGGTCCTTGCCCAGGCGGGGTCTTCTGAAGCGGGCAAGGATCTGGCCGCCGCCCATGCGGACGTGCATTTCTGTTTTATCAATACGGTCGAAGAGGGGCTGGCCTACAGGGCCGATTTGAATCGCCGGCTCGAGTTGAAAGGCCGGCATTCCAGTGATCTGAAAATCATTACCGGGGTGCTTCCGGTGGTTCTGGAGAATGAGACCGAGGAGGCGCGACGTCGGCAACTGGAGGACAGCCTCATTATCGATGCCGTGGCGATTGATCTGGTCTCCAGCTACACCCGTCTTGATCTGACAGGCCTGTCGCCGGACAGCCCACTACCCGCGTTGCCGGATGAATCTGAGTTCGATGGCATTCGAACCGAGCTGGCCCTGCTCAAGAAGTACGACACCTCGTTGTCCATCCGTGAAATAGGGCGCCGGCTGGTCAAGAGTTCCAGTACCTGGCTGCTGATCGGAACGGCGGAGCATATTGCCGATAAGCTTTCAGCGTTGTACGAGTCGAATGCCGTCGATGGCTACAACCTCATGTTTCCGTTTTTGCCCACTGACTTCCAAACATTCACCCGTGGCGTGGTGCCTTTACTGCAAGCCAGAGGGGTTTTCCGCAAGGAATATGAACCCGGGACCCTGAGGGATCGCTTGGGTTTGAAGACGCCTGCCAATCGCTTCCTGCTGTGATCAGCGTCAATCACAATCCTCTGAATGGATTTCATATGATCAGCGATCTATCCATGTACCTCGCTCCCGCCAGGGTTTTACAGGCACAAGACGCCTGGCTCCAGCGCATCCTGGAGATTCTGGGTGAGCGCCGTGAGCAACAGCAGATCGTTGATCCCATGTCCCATTGGCTTTCCCCTGATCTGTTGTTATCCCAGACCTGCGGCTATCCCTTCGTCACGTCACTACGGGGAAAGGTGAGGCTGATAGGGCGTCCGAGCTATGAGCTTGCTCATAGCTCGGGGGGTGACCATTGCAGTTTGCTGCTGTGTAGAGCTGATTCGCCCGTGACTGATCTGGCGGGCTTGCAGGGCAGCCATGGACTGATCAACGCCCGGGATTCCAACTCTGGAATGAATTTATTGCGCCACACGTTGGCGGGGATCAGCGACCGTGGTTTTTTCTCGAAACTCACCTTCACCGGATCCCACAGGGAGAGCATGCGAAGACTGAAAAAGGGCGAGGGCGATTTGGCTTCCATCGACAGCGTCACCTACGACTATCTGGCGAGAGATAACAGTGCCGAGATCGACGGTCTTAGAATCCTGGTGCGAAGTGTGCGCAGTCCCTGCCTGCCTTACATAACGTCGATTCGTCGAACGGCGACGCAAGCAGACTTTATCAGGAGCGCAATGAACGAAGCCTTGGGCCAGCTTCCTGAGATTTCCCGTGACCTGGCGATCAGGGAAGTCCTGCCGGCCAGTGAGGCTGACTATGAGTGTCTTCTGGAGTACGAGCGCAGTGCGGCCAATCGCGGCTTTTCGTTTGTATCATCCTGAGCCGCGAGCCGTCCCTGGCTCGCCACCTCAAACAGGCTAGAACCTGAAGCGCCCAACCAAGCCCTTGAGCTGCCCGGAAATATCCGTCAAGCGTCCTGAGCCGGTCTGTGCCGAGTGAGCGAACTCCTCGACCAACTGGGCATCGGCATGAATCTGCGCGATGTGCCGGTTGATGTCTTCGGCCACCTGGTGCTGCTCCTCCGCCGCCGTGGCGATCTGGGTGTTCTGGTCGCGAATCGAGTCCACCGAATTGCGGATCTTGTCGAAGCTGTCACGGGCCTGTTGAATGCGCTCGACGCTGGTGTGCGACACCTGCAGGCTGCTTTGCATCTGCTGGGTGACTTCCTGGGTGCGCCGTGCGAGGTTGCCCAACAGGCTGTCGATTTCGCCGGTGGAGTCGGCGGTGCGCCGTGCCAGCGCCCGTACCTCGTCGGCCACCACGGCGAACCCACGACCTTGATCGCCGGCCCGTGCGGCTTCGATCGCGGCGTTGAGGGCCAACAGGTTGGTCTGTTCGGCAATCGAGCGAATGGTGTCGAGGATAGTGTTGATGTTCTTGCTGTCTTGCTCCAACGCCTGCATGGTCTGGGTCGATTTCTGCAGGTCTTCGCTCAGTTTCAGCACGCTGCCGGTGGCTTCGCCGATGTGATGCTGGCCGTCGTGTACATCGCGGTAGCCTTCGTCCGCACTGGAGGCGGCCTGGCTGCAAGAGCGGGCCACTTCGTTGGCGGTGGCAACCATTTCGTTGAACGCGGTGCTCACCAATTCCACGGCCTGGCGCTGGCGCCCGGCCGCATCGTTCATGTTCTGGGCCACGTGGCTGGTATCGGCCGCGGCGGTTTGCAGGTCGGAAGAGGCGCTGCCGATGCGTTGCATCAGTTGCGCGATCATGCCCAGGAACTGGTTGAACCAGCCCGCCAGGGTGGCCGTTTCGTCCTTGCCTTGCACGATGAGTTTGCGGGTGAGGTCGCCTTCACCTTCGGCGATTTCCTGCAGACCGTTGGCAACACCGCGAATCGGCCGCACGATCACGCTGGCGAAACTGGCGCCCACCACGGCGAAGACCACGGCCAGCGCGGCGGCGATGGCGGCGATCAGCCAAGTCAGGCTCGAGGCCTCGGACATCACTTCATCGCGCTTGATCAGGCCGATGAAGCGCCAGCCCAACCCTTTGGAGCTGACCACGTTGGCCATGTAGGGCACGCCGTCGATCTCGATTTGAGTCACGCCATCGCTGCTTTTGGCCAGCTCGGCATAGTGGGGGCCAAGGTCGGCCAGCGGCTTGAAGTTGTGCTTGGCATCGGCGGCGTCCACCAGGACGTTGCCGTTGGCTTCCACCAGCATCAGGTAGCCGCTGTCGCCCAGCTTGATGTTCTTGACCAGTTCAGTGAGCTGCTTGAGCGATACGTCCAGGCCAACCACCCCCACCAGCTTGCCGGCGGCGTCTGAAACCGTATGTACGATGCCGATCAATGAGACATCATCCGGCGCCCAATAATAGGCATCCGTACGCACGGTGGTACCCGGCGCGGCGATGGCGGCCTTGTACCATGGGCGCACCCGCGGGTCGTAGTTGGATATCTTGGGATCGTCAGGCCAACTGGCATAGCCGCCGTCGGCCAGGCCCAGGGAAAGATAGGCGGTGGTCGGGTGGCTCTTGGCGAATCTGTCGAAGATCTCCAAAAGCTGTTTGTTGATCTCGGGGAGAGGAATTTGTGCGGCGTCGGCACCGGAGTAGTTTTTCAGATCCTTGGCTGCGACGATCCGTGGATCCTTGGCGAAGAATTCGACGTTCTGGCTGATGCCATCGAAGAACTGCTTCATGCCGTTGTCGATCTGGCGGATTTCACGGCCGCTGCTGTCCAGGAAGTTGGCCTTTGCGGCGTCGCGCAGGTTCATTACGACAAGCACCGCTACCAGGATAACCGGGAGGCAGGCGATGGCCGCGAACGCCCATGTCAGCTTCTGTTTGATGTTCATGACTTCTCCCGCGGAATATTTTAAGTGTTGGAACGGCGGAAACAGCAGTGGTTGGCGTTGCGAGTCTCTGGAAGGGAAAAGCGCCCATGCCTACTGCCAGTGTATCGACCAAAGTCGTAGGCACTTGAGGCTTGCCATTTTGGCGCGGGACGATCGGTAGAGGGCGTAGGCGCGATTGCAGCCGACTTGACTAGTCTGGAAGATAGCGTGGTTTGCTCTGCGCCTTCGCCCTGCGGCTCAGGCACCCACGTGCAGCAAATCCTCATCGTCTTTAATGTATTAACGAGGCCCTATGCCAAGCGCATTCGAGAGCGTACTCAAAAACAAGAACATGGCTTATCGACCGCTCGGAGCGGCGCCCGCCAGCCAGGCGCCGATCCGTGTCGCGTTTGTATTGATGGACAACTTCTCGATGATGTCCTTCACCGGTGCGGTGGATGCGCTGGTGACCGCCAACCTGATGAGCGACATGCCCCTCTATGAGGTGCTGACGGTGGGGGTTTCAGGTGGGCAGGTGACGAGCGACCTGGGCATTGTCATCTCGACGGACATCGAACTGGCGCAGATGCCGGAAAACCAGGACGTGCTGATTGTCGCCGGGGGCTTTCGCGTGAAGTTGCAAGGCCATCCCTTGCTGCGCCGCAAGCTGCGCGCCAATGCGACGTCCGGGGCGATCCTGGGCGGGTTGTGGAACGGTGTCTTCTTCGTTGCCGATGCCAATTTGTTGGATGGTTTCGAATGCGCTGTCCACCCGGAAAGCCGAGCCATGATGGTGGAGGTGTTTCCCCATGTGAAGGTGTCCAGCCGGGCCTATGTGGTGGATCGGGAGCGGGTCAGTTGCGCGGGCGCCAACAGTTCGCTGCGCATGATGCTCCAATTGATTCGCCAGACGGGCGGAGCGGCGCTGGTGGGGGCCATCGAGGAAATTCTGCGTTGTGATGAGTCAGGTGACGACGCGACGGACTTGCCACCGGTTTTCGTCGAGACCGACCCGACGCTGCCGGAAAGCCTCAAGTTGGCGTTGGAGCTGATGTGGCAGAACGTAGAGGAGCCCTTGACCATCGATGAGCTGGCGGCGTGCGTGAAGATTTCCAAGCGTCAGTTGGAGCGACGTTTCTGCAGTTTTCTCGGTGCGACCCCAACGCGCTATTACCTGGAGCTGCGCCTGACGCGTGCTCGTCAACTCATCCAGCAAACCAATCGGTCCGTGACCGAAATCGCCGTGGCGACAGGCTTCGTCAGTTCCCCACACTTCCAGCGTCGTTTTCGGGATTTCTTTGGTGTGCCGCCTGGCAGTTACCGTTCGAAATCGGAGCGCAAGCAAGCCTTGCGCTGAAGGCGCTGACGGATTGGAAAGTGAGTTTTTGGGGGCGGGGAGGGCTACGAAGTTCAGCGGGAGCAAGCTCCCGCGTCACGGATACAAATCAGCTGTTATCGTCGGTTTGTGTTTCGGTGGGCAGGTCTTCGGTTTGCGGAGCGGCTTGCGATGCGGTCAAAGTCGTCTCCTTGCACAGCACCTTGCCTACCTCGTCGGCTATCGAACCGTCGATGATTCGCCCTTGCATCTGGTCGAACTGGGCTTTTTCCAGCACCGCGAGGCTGTTGTACATCCCCATGTGCCGTACATTGCGGCTGGCGCAGTCGAGTTCGAGTTTTGTGTAGTTGGTGAAGTAAGCACCCGATCTCTGCACGGTGGCCTGGATGGCTGAGCCGCTGTCGATAAACGACACGATGGAGTACACGGCATCCGAATCATCGTAAAGGTATTTGATGTTCTGAACTTCCGCGACCGCACTACACGCAATCGAGATTAAGGCGAGGGACATGACGGTTTTCATGCTTTCTTCCGTGAATAAGCAAGTCAGTAGATTAGTGGCAAATTGAGATCAGCTTGCCGGGATTCATGCATTGTGTCAATTTTCTTCGGGCGGCCTCGATGACCGCCGGTCAGAAACGAAATCCTTTCGGGAACTTTATAGATCCCTCCAGCTCGTGGCAACAGACGAGTGCATTTCAGCCGATTAATAGGCCCTGCCCGAAATGCACCGCAGCTCCATTAGATCAAAGCCTGAATTCGGCCAATCGCCTGACTTTTTTTAGAAGTTTTTCGTCTGAGCTGCGTCAGTAATCACGGTTTCAGGATTTTTCGAGCTTTTTGTGCGCCGAAAGGGAAATCGAGTATCAATGCAAAAAGAATCGCCCCGGCGGAGATCAGGAAAAGCAATCCGTGGTGTCCGCCACTGGCATTGAACAGTGCCGAGTAGGCAAGCCCGGCCAGCGCCTGGAAGGTGGCGAACGAAACGGTGGCCCGGCTCCAGGCCAGTTGTTGGCGATGATGGTCAGGAACCAGTTCATGCACTCGGGCCAGGGCCAAGGGCACGATGCCCGGCGGAAACGAACCGATGATCACGGCTAGCGGCGCCAGTGCCATGAAGGTGTGTGAAACCGTCAGCAAGACGAGAGCAATCGCTTGCACGGCCAGGACCAGTCGGATGCTCTTGCGCGCACCGAGGTGATCGGCGAGAAAGCCATAGCTCACCGGCCCGATAATCGCCCCGAGGCCATACATTACCCAGACCATTGCCCCGACATGTGCCCCGGCACCGAGGCTGCGCGCCACGTAGTCGACCAAAAAGACCATCGCAGGCACGAGCCCTGCGGCCATGAACGCATACTGGCCGAACAGCTGGAAAACCGCAGGAGGCAGGGGCTCGTCGGGCGCAGCGCTGGCTGTAATCTGCACCGTGTCCCGGGGCCAGCCAAACCAGCTCAACCCGGTCAATGCCAGCGAGAGGGCGCCAAGCCCCAGCCAGGTGGCCGGCAGGCCCAGGCTCAACAGCGGCGGCACAATCGTTCCTGAACCGGCGATGCCAAGGCCGATGCCAAGGAAAATCGCGCCACTGGCCAAGCCTTTGCGTGCCGCCGGTACATGGGGCAATGCAGTCGCCGCCACCAGTACCATGATCGCGCCGCCGGCGATCCCCGACAGCAGTCGCCAGGCGAAATACCAGGTCACCGACACCGGGAAGGCACAGGCGAAAAATGCGCCGGTCACGACGAGCATCATCAGCCGCAACGCGCTCCGGTTGGTCAGTCGGTGGGCCATGGGACGGCCGAGCAGGGCGCCGATCAGGTAACCGACCAGGTTCGCCGCTCCCAGGTAGACCACGTCGTTGGCAGAAAACCAACGGGCCTCGATCAATGCCGGGAGCAGTGGCGTATAGGCGAAACGCGCCAGGCCGATGCTGACGAGGCTGGCGCAGAGGCCGGCGAAAATGGGCAGCCAGAGGCTCGTGGGAGGTGATTCGAGCGCAGCGGATGAGGGAGTCATGACAGCGATCCTGTAAAGGTTTATAGCGACCAGCATATCGGCTATCGTTGCTGCGTTTGTGCAGCGATTTAGCTTCATGATGATGCATATGTGCAGCGTGGAGGGTGAATGAATTGGGATGATGCGCGGGTGTTTCTGGCCGTTTGCCGAGCGTCGACCTTGCGCGGTGCCGCGCGGGTATTGGGGGTGGATCAGGCGACTGTGGGGCGGCGCGTTACAGCGTTGGAGAAGTCCTTGGATGCCGCGTTGTTCCTGCGTACCCCAGACGGTTACGCATTGACAGCCGTCGGCGAGGCGGCGCTCAAGGCGGTGGAGAAGATGGAGCATTCGGCGCTGGAACTGGAGCGCCGAATACAGGGCCTGGACGATCGCCTGATCGGCAATGTCCGGGTCGCCACCACCGACTCATTGGCCATCGACTTCTTGATTCCGGCCATTGCCAGGTTGCATGGGCGTCATCCTGATGTGCGCGTGCAATTGGATGCGTCCACGCAGATCCTCAGCCTGGTCAAGCGCGAAGCGGACATCGCCGTGCGCAACACCCGGCCCGACAACCCTGACCTGATCGCTCGGCGAATCGCCCGTTGGCCAGTAGGATTGTTTGCGTCCCAAGCCTATGTCGATGCCCGTGGCGTACCATCGCCCGGCAGCGAGTTCGATGGACATGACTTGGTGGTTTATCAGCCTTACTGGCAGGGCAGCAAGGATTTCACCCTGGTCTCGGAGCCGATCAATCGCGGACGGATCGTGGCCAGCCTGAGTTCGAGCCTGTTGGTGCGCCGGTCGATTGCCGCGGGCCTCGGTGTCGGGGAAATTCCGCTGTACATGGGAGCGCGTGACGGGTTGCTGAGGATCTGGCCGGAGCGCACACGTGCGCTGCCTTACGAGGTCTGGCTGGTCACCCACGCGGACCTGCGCCACACCGCACGGGTGCGGGCAGTGATCGATGAGATTGTCGAGGTGTTCGCACAGGAGAATGAGTGAAGCGTTGGGGCTCCATTACGAAACACCCTGTAGACCCTGTGGGAGCTTCATAGCCTCTAGGACAATTTCTCCAACAGGGCCTAAAGGGTGTTTCATGGCATCTGTGGCAGTTCCTGCGGCCGCAGATCGAACACGAGCACCTCGGCAGCCTGGCCGTGACTCAAGGTCAGGACCTGCTCCTCGCGCACCCGCACACCATCACCTTCCTGTAATTGCACGCCGTTGAGCTCGACAGCGCCTCGGGCCACATGCACGTAGGCATAGCGATCCGGAGCCAGGGTCAGGGTGGCGCTTTGTTCGCCATCGAACAGCCCAGCATAGACCCGTGCATCCTGGCGCACCTGGAGCGAGCCGTCGGCGCCGTCCGGGGAGATGATCAATTGCAGGCGACCGCGTTTCTGCTCGCTGCTGAAATGCTCCTGTTGATAGCGTGGCGTGGCGCCACTGACGTTGGGCACGATCCAGATCTGCAGGAAGTGCACCGGCTCGTCCGCACTGTGGTTGAACTCGCTGTGGGCCACGCCGCTGCCGGCGCTCATCAACTGCACATCACCGGGGCGAATGACCGAGCCCGTGCCCAGGGTGTCCTTGTGTTCCAGCGCCCCTTCAAGCACGTAGGAAAAGATCTCCATGTCCCGGTGGGGATGCTGGCCGAAACCCTTGGCCGCGGCGACCCGGTCGTCGTTGATGACCAGCAGGTCGGAGAAGCCCTGTTCGTTGAGGTTGCGGTAGCTGGCGAACGAGAAGGTGTGGAATGAGGTCAGCCAGCCGTGGCGGGCAATGCCGCGGTCTGAAGCTTTACGAAGGGTCAGCATGAGGATTCTCCTGATGTCTATGGGCAGCGGCTGGGCCGTTCGCCGGGTTCAGAAGAAGGTTAATGGTTATCCTGAAGTTCAATAAGCAGGTGAAAAACGAAAGACTGTCCGTTTTTAGTGGACAATCGAGAATGCCTACCGGCGGATGCTTCGCTTCGACATAATGCTGACGAGAAACCCTGTGGAGCGAGTTTGCTCGCGATAGCGATGTGTCACTTACATCGATTCCAACTGATCCGACGCTATCGCGAGCAAGCTCGCTCCCACAGGGGGTATTTATGGTTTCTGGATTTTTTGGCGTCTTTTTAAATGAAAACCGTTGCAATGGTGCTGTTCCCGGATTTTTTGCTGCTCGACATGGCCGGGCCTCTGGAAGTGTTTTCCATCGCCAATCGTTACCTCGAAGGGGACCTGCGTTATCAACTGTTGACCCTGGGTACCGAGCGCGGGCCACTGCGAGCCTCCAACGGTGTGATGGTGCAGGCCGATATCCATATCGACCAGGCATGGGCAGCCTATGACGTGTTGCTGGTGCCGGGCGGGCCGGGGGCCTACAACGACCGGCATCCGGGGCTGCACACCTGGCTGCGGGCCGCGGCGCAACGGGCTACGCGCTACGGCTCCATCTGCACCGGTGCCTTCGTGCTCGGTGAGGCGGGCTTGCTCGACGGTTATCGCGTCACCACCCACTGGCATTACACCGAACGCCTGATACAACGTTTCCCCAAGGCCCAGGTGGAAACCGACAAGATCTTCCTGCAGGACCGCCGCCTGATCACCTCGGGCGGTGTCACCGCCGGGATCGACCTGGCCCTGTCCATCGTGGCCCAGGACCACGGCCGCAAAGTCGCGTTGGACGTGGCCAAGGTGTTGCTGGTGGTGATGAAGCGCCAGGGCGGCCAGGCACAGTTCAGCCCCTCGGTGGCGGCGGTGTCGACGCAGGAATCGGCCATCACCCGGGTGCAGAATCATGTGATGGAGCATCTGGAAGAACCCTTCACCATTGAGCGCATGGCCGCCCTGGCCTCCATGAGCGCGCGGCACTTCGCCCGGGTCTTTGCCCGGGAAGTGAAGATGACGCCCATGGAGTTCCTGCAGGGCGCGCGCATCGACAGGGCGCGTCAGTTGCTGGAAACCACTGATCTGCCGCTCAAGACCGTGGCGTTTCGCAGCGGCTTCGGCAGCGTGCGGCACATGCGCTTTTTGTTCGGTGAAAAGCTCGGCCTGACCCCGGTGCAATATCGTCAGCAGTTCAGTTGAGGCGTCAGTGTCCGTCCAGGGCACCGTGATGTCCGTGGCGCTCCCAGTGCCAGCATTGTCCTGACGCCTGCGCCTGCCAAGATTACGGCGAACCCTTTGGAAAGGATGCGCAGGAGCCCAGGGCAGACGTGTTCGGTGATCCGCACGCTGGCGCCCGCACCGGTTATCCAGCGCTGGATCGCCCATGAACAGTTTCGTCAAACCCGATAGCGAGCCGGCGGTAAGCTTCGGTCCGTTCGCCTTCTACCGGCAGCAACGGCTGGTCACCCGAGACGGCCAGCCCCTCACGCTGGGTGGCCGGGCCCTGGATGTTCTGCAGGTACTGGTGGAGCACGCCGGTCACTATGTCAGCAAGCAAACCCTCATCGCACACGTCTGGCCTGACAGCGTCGTGGAAGCCATCAACCTGCGGGTGCACATCGCGGCGCTGCGCCGGGCCTTCGGCGACGGGCGGGATGGCGCTCGCTATATCCTCAACCACCCGCGACAAGGCTATTGCCTGGCGATGCCTCTGGTGATGCAAGAAGGCGTTGAGTCGCCTTTGAGTCCCCGGGCCGAGCGACACAACCTGCCCACGCGCTTGAGCCCGGTGATCGGCCGCGACAGAGTCCTGGGACGGCTGCTGGCGCAAGTGCCCCGTCAAGCCTTGACCACCGTGAGCGGGCCGGGTGGGGTCGGCAAGACCACCGTGGTGTTGCGGGTGGCGGAGCTGCTGCTTGAGCACTTTGACGACGGGGCCTGGTTCGTTGACCTGGCGGACGTCAGCGATTCTTCACAGGTGATGGCGCGGGTGGCCGGCACGCTGGGCCTGGCGCCCGGTTCTTTGGGCCGGCGCCTTGAGTCCCGCCGCATGTTGCTGGTGCTCGACGGTTGCGAGCACGTGCTCGATGCCTGTCGAGAGTTGGCCCAGGCATTGGCTACGGCCTCGCCCGGGGTGTCGCTGTTGTGCAGCAGTCGCGAGCCCCTGGCCCTGCCAGGCGAAAAAATCGTGCCGCTGCCGGGCCTGGCCGTTGCATCGCCCCTGGAACCCGAGCACCAGATCGTGGCGTGCCCGGCGGTGCAGTTGCTGGTCGAACGGGTGGGCGCCCGGCAACAGGGTTTCCAGCCCGTTGGTCGCGACTGGTTGATCCTGGCCCAGATCTGCCAGCGCCTGGACGGCTTGCCGCTGGCGTTGGAACTGGCGGCGGCCCAGGTCGACGTCCTGGGGTTGGCCGGGGTCCTCGAACAATTGGATTACGGCTTGTCACTCTTGAGCCTCGGGCGACGTACGGCGGTGGCCCGGCATCGAAGCCTGGAGGCCGTGCTGGATTCGAGTGTCGAGCGTTTGAGTGCTGAGGAACAAACCGTGTTCCAGCGTCTGGCGGTGTTCGAGGGGCCGTTTACGCTCAGGGCGGCGCTGGCAGTGATCAGTTGCGCTGAGCTGAGTGTCGGGCAATTGCCCTCGTTGCTATTGCGGCTGGCGAGCGTGTCATTGCTGATGGTCGAGCCGCTGGCCGACGGAGGGGGTTTCCGACTGCTGCACACCACGCGCGCCTATGCCCTGGACAGATTGCGGCGCAGTGGTCAGTGGCCCGTGTTCCATCGGCGTTATGTGCTGCAAGGCGCTTGGGGCGCGGGTCATTCAAGGCCCCAACCGGCGAGTCAGTCCCTGGAGCAGCGCGCCGGCTTCCAATAGGTCGGGGGTGTTGAACCCCTCGCTGAAGCGTCCGTAGACCGGCCCGAGCAGTTCCTGCGCGGCTTGGACTTGCCCGCGGCGTTGCCACAAGCGGGCCAGGGACGTGGCGCTGCGCAGTTCCCAGGCCAGGGCATGATGACGACGGGCGACGGCCAGGGCGGCCAGCAGTTGCGTTTCGGCGGGGCCTTCCAGGGAGGGCTCGTTCCGGGCCAGCCATGTTTCGGCGCCGGCCCGCAGGAGCTCCGCCGAACACCAGCCCGCGGCGCCACTGCGGGCCCGTTCCAGTTGCGCCGGGCTGACAACGTCAGGGCGCAGGGTAACGGCGATGTCCTGGATCAGCCCGTTTGTTGGGCTCGTCTCCAGGGGCTGGTCGTTGAATACGCTGTCGTAATGACAGGCCCACTCATGGAACAGCATCACCGAATGTTTCTTGGCCTGCTGCTTCAACAGGTCGAGCCTTTCCCGAGCAGTCGGATGATCGCCGGTGTAGTGAGCAATCACGCAACCGGCCAGCGCCAAGGTGTAGCAGATCGAAATGCCGTGATTGATCTGCAAGGCGATCTGCAGCGCCAGGTTGGCGGTACGCCGGGCTTTCTCGGCAAAACCCTGCAGCCAGAGGATGCGCGCCAGAGTCGTCAGCGCGGCCACGCTCTGGTCGTATTGCACGCCGAAACCGTGGCTGAAGCGGCTGAGGTGGCCGCTCTGGGCCAGGCGCTGGATCACCTGTTCGGCCTCACGCCGCGCCGCGCCCTGGTCGCCGGTGAAATGCAGCGCGAGCACCCGCAGGCGTTGAGTGCTCAAGGACAGGATCGGGTCGCCCTGCAAACCGAGCCGGTCGAAATCCAGGCTGTGGGCCAGGGCCTGTTGGTAGTTGCCGCAGCTGAGGTCCACGGTCATTTGCCCGGACACGGCCCGCAGCTCGCTGGCCAGGTCCTGGCATTGGCGGGCCAGTTGCCGGGCGGTGGCGAAGGCTCGAACCGTGGCCGGCGTGCCGCCTTCGGTGTGGTAGTTGAAACTGGCGTGGGCCAGCTCCAGGGCCAGGGTCAAGCGTGGGCAGGGTGTGGGGCTGGCCCGCAACAATTGCAGCGCCTTGTTGACGTAGAGGCCATGCTCCTTGAGCAGCGACAGCTCCTGCCAGAGGGGCAGGGTGCGGGCGGTCAGGCGGATTGCCACGGCGTGTGAACCCTGCGGGCCCAAGCCGCGGTCGAGCGCCGCGCGGATGTCGTCGCGATAGTCGGCGTAGCGGGCGATCCACAGTCGGGTGGGGGTGTTCTCCCAATCGTTTTCCGCTTGCCCCATGAGGGCCAGGCAACGTTCGGCGTGGCGTTCCTGGCTGGCCGCCAATTCCCCGGCTTCGGCCAGTTTTTCCAAGGCATAACGGCGGGTGGTGTCCAGCAGGCGATAGCGCACCTCTTCATCGCCGACCTCGACGTTGAGCAACGATTTGGCGACCAACTGGCTGACCGACACCAGCACCTGGTCGGGTGCGACATGCTGGCCGACGATCACCGCCGCGGCCGAGGCCAGGTTGAAACTGCCCATGAACACTGCCAGCCGCCGCAGGCAGGTCTGCTCGCAGGCCGTGAGCAGCGCGAAGCTCCAGTCCAGCGTGGCGCGCAGGGTCTGCTGGCGGGGGGCGGCGTCGGTGTCGTTGTGGAGCAGGGCGACGCTGTCTTGCAGTTGCCGGTGCAGTGCTTCGAGGCTGAAGCGGCCGATTTGTCCGGCGGCCAGCTCGATGGCCAGGGGAATCCCGTCCAGCCGCTGGCAGATGTCGACCACCAACGGCACCTCGCGGTCGGTCAGTTCGAAGTCGTCACGGCTGGCCATCGCACGCTCGGCGAACAGTTGCAGCGCCGGGTACTCCAGGGCGGGATAACCCTCGATGGGCATTTCCCGGGGCGGGAATGCCAGGGCATCCAGGCGTTGCACGTATTCGCCTTCGGCGCGCAGGCCTTCGCGGCTGGTGGCCAGGATGTGCAGATGAGGGGCGCCGCGCAGCAAGGTTTCGCTGAGTTGAGCGGCGGCGTCGATCAAGTGCTCGCAGTTGTCGATCACCAGCAGCAGATGCCGCTCTTTGAGCGGTCGGGCAACGGTGTCCAGCGGATCACCGTCCTGCAGCGGCAGGTCGAGCAATGCGCACAGGTTGGGGACGATCATGGCCGCGTCGTTGAGCGATGCGAGGTCCAGCAGATGGGTGCCGTCACGGTAGTGGCCGATCAGCCGTTCAGCGACCCGCAGGGCGACGGTGGTCTTGCCGATGCCGCCGGTGCCGACCAGGGTAATGAAACGCTTTCGTGGCAACTGGGTCACCAGGTTTTCCACCAGGGCCTGGCGTCCGATCAGGCGCGTGCGCTGCAGCGGCAGGTTGCGCGCCAAGGACGGATGAGGGATGCGCGCCAATGGGTCGAGGGATCCGAATGACACCGGCGCGACAAAGCTGTAGCCGCGCTGCGCCACGGTGACGATGTAGCGCTGCCCGGCCTGGCCGTCTCCGAGGGCCTTACGCAGTGCCGCGACGTGTACGCGCAGGTTGGTGTCTTCCACCACGCTTCTGGGCCAGACCCGGGCGATCAGTTGCTGCTTGCTCACCACCTCGCCTGCGTGTTCGAGCAACATCAGCAGAATCTCCACGGCCCGCCGTCCCAGGCGCAACGGTTGCTCGCCCTCCAGCACCAGGCGCTGGCGCGGATGGACCCGGTAAGGGCCGAAATGCACCGTCTGTTCGACGGGCAGGCTGAGGTATTGGCTCATGGTGCTCTCAATGTTTTGGGCCCGATGCCTGGGCTTTACCCGAGCATATTCCTCAGGTTTGGCTTCAAGCGCAACGGCGCAGGCTTCCCTGCCAGGCACAGATCCCCTCGCCACAAAAGCAGTCTTAATCCGGGTTTTTAACACTCTCGTCCCGAAAAAATTAACAACGTTTAACTCACGCCCATGCCCCCTCTGACCAGACCATAAAGCGATCCACCCACCTCAAGGAATCATGTCATGAGCACCTTCATCACCCGCGACGGCACCGAGATCTACTACAAGGATTGGGGCAGTGGTCAACCGGTGGTCTTCAGCCACGGCTGGCCGTTGAACTCGGACAGTTGGGAGGCGCAGATGATGTTCCTGGCATCCAACGGCTATCGGGTGATCGCCCATGACCGCCGTGGACACGGGCGTTCCAGCCAGCCCTGGGACGGCAACGACATGGACACCTACGCCGATGACCTGGCCGAGCTGATCGAACGCCTGGACTTGAAGGACGCGGTGCTGCTCGGCTTCTCCACCGGCGGTGGCGAAGTGGCACGCTACATCGGTCGCCATGGCGCGGCCCGGGTCGCCAAGCTCGGCCTGATCTCAGCCGTGACGCCGCTGATGGTCAGGACCGCGGCCAATCCTGGCGGCTTGCCCATCGAAGTCTTCGACGGTTTCCGCCAGGCCTCCCTGGCCGACCGTTCTCAGCTATACAAAGATGTGGCCAGCGCGTTTTTCGGCGCCAACCGTCCGGGCGCCAAAGTCTCCCAAGGCATGATCGACTGGTTCTGGATGCAGGGCATGCTCGCCGGCCACAAGAACACCTACGACTGCATCAAGGCTTTCTCGGAGACCGATCTTTCCGAAGACCTGCGCAACATCGACGTGCCGACCCTGGTGGTCCATGGCGATGACGACCAGGTAGTGCCCATCGAAACCGCCGGCATCGCCGCCGCCAAATTGCTGAAAAACTCGCAGTTGCTGGTGTACCCGGGCGCGCCCCATGGCCTGACCGATACCCACAAGGATCGGCTGAACGCGGACCTGCTGGCGTTCATCCGGGGCTGAAGGGGAGGTGCCGGACTTGCCCTGATGCTATGAGGCAAGCACAGATCTCATGTGGGAGCGGGCTTGCTCGCGAAAGCGGAGTGTCAGTCGACGAAGATGTTGAATGTCGGTGCGCCTTCGCGAGCAAGCCCGCTCCCACAGGGACTCCACCAACCCTTGGCATTCAACAGGACCCAAAAACCCATGAACCGCAACGATTTACGCCGTCTCGACATGAACCTGCTGGTGATATTCGAGGCGCTGATGTTCGAGAAAAACCTGACCCGCGTCGCCGAAAAGCTGTTCATGGGCCAGCCGGCGGTGAGCGCGGCGCTGGGGCGGCTGCGGGATCTGTTCGATGACCCGTTGCTGATCCGTCACGGTCGTGGCATGGAACCGACCCCGCGAGCCCTGGCGATCCTGCGAGAGCTGCAACCGGCCATGGACACCATCTCCGGCGCGGTTAGCCGGGCCAAGGCGTTCGACCCGTCCACCAGTTGCGATGTGTTTCGCATCGGGCTGTCCGACGATGCCGAATTCGGCCTGTTTCCTCCATTGTTGAGCCAGCTGCGCGAAGAGGCGCCGGGGATCATCGTGGTGGTGCGCCGGGCCAATTTCCTGCTGATGTCGTCGCTGCTGGCCAGCGGTGAAATCAGCGTCGGCGTGAGCTACACCACCGATTTGCCGGCCAATGCCAAACGCAAGAAGCTGCGGGACATTCCTTGCAAGGTCTTGCGTGGCGACAAGCGCCCGGGGCCGCTGACCCTGGACGAGTACTGCTCGCGGCCTCACGCCATGGTTTCGTTTTCAGGCGACTTGAGCGGCAACATCGACCTGGACCTGGCCCGCATCGGCCGGACCCGCAAAGTGGTGCTGGCGGTGCCGCAATTCAGCGGGCTGCGAGCCTTGCTGGCCGGCACCGAGCTGATCGCCACCGTGCCCGACTATGCCGCCTGTGCGCTGGTGGAAGGCTGCGCACTGCGTGCCGAGGACTCGCCGTTCGAGATCAATGCGGCTGAACTGTCGATGGTCTGGAGCGGCGTGCATGACAACGACCCGGCCGAGCGCTGGCTGCGCTCGCGCATTGCCAGCCACATGTCCCAACCATTGCCGGCCGCTGCCTCGGCGGCACCGGACGGAGCCCACCGATGAACATGACCGATGAACGCCCGTGGCAGGACCTGGGTTTGTTGTTCCTGCGCCTGAGCGGCGGGTTGTTCCTGCTGTGGGTCCATGGGTTACCGAAGCTGTTGCACTACAGCGTCGAGCTGACCCGGATCGAAGACCCGTTTCACCTCGGCGCGGCACCCACCCTGATCCTGGCGATTTTCGCCGAGGTGCTGTGTCCGCTGCTGATCATGGCCGGCGTGCTGGTGCGCCTGGCGTGCTTGCCCATCCTGTTTCTGCTGGCGGTTGCGCTGCTGGTGGTGCATCCGCAGTGGAGCCTGGAAGAGGGGCAGTTCGGTTGGTTGCTGCTGATTGTATTTACCAGCGTGTTCATTGCCGGGCCTGGGCGCCTGGCGCTGAACGCGCGTTTTGATGGAGTGCTGCGCCATGCCTGAATCTCAAGCTGTTGAATCCACCGCGAGCCCATCCCGGCCTGGCTTCGACGAAATCGTGACCCTGGTGGTCAAGCACCGGATCAAGGCCGGCCAGGACGGTGCCTATGAAGCCTGGTTGCGGCGCATCGTCAGCGTGGCTGGCCAGTGGCCGGGGCATCTGGGGGTGGATGTGGTGCGGGGCAAGCAGGGCGGTTTGTCGCTGTTCACTTGTGTGCTGCGGTTCTGCTCCACCGAGGCCATGCAACGCTGGCTGGATTCGCCCGAGCGCCGCGAGCTGGTGGAAGAGGCCGCGCCGCTGTTGGCCGATGGCGACCAGACCGAAATCGCCTCCCACAAGGAATTCTGGTTCGCTCCGCTGGCCGATGCCGCCACGCCACCGCCGCGCTGGAAACAGTCGGTGGTGACGCTGCTGGTCATCCTGCCCCACACGCTGCTGGTGCCGTTGCTCTGGGGCCCACTGCTGCAACTCAACGCGTTTCTGTCCAACTACGTGGTCGCCACGTTCCTGATCACGCTGACCATTGTGCTCTCGGTGGTCTACGTATGCATGCCTTTGGCGACACGCCTGTTCGCGCCTTGGCTGGAACCGAAGACCCATGAGCACCTGGAGCCCGGCCATGGCCAATAAGGACGACCCGACCGACCCGCTGCGCCGCCAACTGCTGGCCGCCGGGTCCCTGCTCAGCGCGGCGGCGGCTTTTTGGCCTCGTCTGTCCCTTGCCTCTACTCATCCAGAAGGAAATCCGATGAACGCCGATCTGATTCTATTCAACGGTCAATTCCATACCGTCGACCGCGAGAAGCCTCGGGCCAGCGCAGTCGCCATCAGCCAGGGCCGCTTCGTCGCGGTGGGCACCGATGCCGAGGCCATGGCCCTGCGGGGCAGCGGCACCCAGGTCATCGACCTCAAGGGCCGTACCGTTATCCCCGGCCTCAACGACTCGCACCTGCACCTGATCCGTGGCGGTCTGAACTACAACCTAGAACTGCGCTGGGAGGGTGTGCCGTCCCTGGCCGATGCCTTGCGCATGCTCAAGGACCAGGCCGACCGCACGCCAACGCCACAATGGGTGCGTGTGGTCGGCGGCTGGAACGAATTCCAGTTCGCCGAAAAGCGCATGCCGACCCTGGAAGAACTCAACCAGGCGGCCCCCGATACGCCGGTATTCGTGTTGCATCTGTATGACCGCGCCTTGCTCAACCGCGCCGCGCTGCGGGTCGCCGGCTACACCCGAGACACGCCGAACCCGCCGGGTGGCGAGATCGTGCGTGACAGCAAGGGCGAGCCCACCGGCATGCTGGTGGCGCGGCCCAACGCGATGATCCTTTACTCGACACTGGCGAAAGGGCCGAAGCTGCCGCTGGAATACCAGGTCAACTCCACCCGCCAGTTCATGCGGGAACTCAATCGCCTGGGCCTGACCAGCGCCATCGATGCCGGCGGCGGCTTCCAGAATTATCCAGACGATTACGCGGTGATCGAGCAATTGGCCCGGGAACAGCAGTTGACGGTGCGCATCGCCTACAACCTGTTCACCCAGAAGCCCAAGGAAGAACTCAGCGACTTCAAGAACTGGACCGGCAGCGTCAAGTTGCACCAGGGCGACGACTTCCTGCGGCACAACGGCGCCGGTGAAATGCTGGTGTTTTCGGCGGCGGATTTCGAGGACTTCCTCGAACCGCGCCCGGATCTGCCGCCGGGCATGGAGCAGGACCTGGAGCCGGTGGTCCGGCACCTGGTGGAGCAGCGCTGGCCATTCCGCTTGCACGCCACTTATGACGAATCCATCAGCCGCATGCTCGACGTGTTCGAGAAGGTCAACCGCGATATTCCGTTCAACGGCCTGCCGTGGTTCTTCGACCACGCCGAGACCATCACGCCGAAGAACATCGAACGTGTGCGGGCGCTGGGCGGCGGCATTGCGATCCAGGACCGCATGGCCTTCCAGGGCGAATACTTCGTCGACCGCTACGGTGCCAAGGCCGCCGAAGCCACGCCGCCGATCAAGCGTATGTTGGCCGAAGGTGTACCAGTGGGCGCCGGCACCGATGCCACCCGCGTCTCCAGTTACAACCCCTGGACCTCGTTGTACTGGATGGTCAGCGGCCGCACGGTCGGTGGTCTTTCGTTGCACGAGGAGGGCCTGCCGCGCCTGACCGCTTTGGAACTGTTTACCCATGGCAGCGCCTGGTTCTCGTCGGAGCAGGGCAAGAAGGGCCAGATCAAGGTCGGCCAACTGGCGGACCTGGCGGCCTTGAGCGCGGACTTCTTCAGCGTCGAGGAAGAAGCCATCAAGTGGATTGAGTCGGTGCTGACCGTTGTGGACGGCAAGGTGGTGTACGCCGCCGGTGACTTCGAAAAACTCGGCCCGGCCAGCGTCCCGGTGTTGCCCGACTGGTCGCCGGTGGTCAAGGTGCCGGGCCACTGGCGCCCGACCTCACCGCTGCAGGCGCAGGTGCACCAGTGCAGCGGTCCTTGCACGGTGCATTCCCATAGCCATGAACGGGCGCGCCTGTCGAACGTTCCGGTCAGCGATTTCCAAGGCTTCTGGGGCGCGTTTGGCTGTTCCTGCTTTGCCTTCTGACTGATACACACAGATCTCCCCTGTGGGAGCGGGCTTGCTCGCGAATACGGACTGACATTCAGCATTTTCGTCGACTGACACACCGCTTTCGCGAGCAAGCCCGCTCCCACCAGGGTTTTGTAACATCCATCCCAAAGGAGTCATCCCATGAGCAACGTTCCCGCCTACAACCGTCTGAACAAAGACGACGCGGTGGTCCTGCTGGTCGATCACCAGACTGGCCTGATTTCCCTGGTCCAGGACTTCTCGCCCAACGAGTTCAAGAACAATGTGTTGGCCCTGGCCGACCTGGCGAAGTTCTTCGAACTGCCGACCATCCTGACCACCAGCTTCGAACAAGGCCCCAACGGCCCGATCGTGCCAGAGCTCAAGGAAATGTTCCCGGACGCCCCATACATCCCGCGTCCAGGCCAGATCAATGCCTGGGACAACGAAGACTTCGTCAAGGCGATCAAGGCCACCGGCCGCAAGCAACTGATCATTGCCGGCGTGGTGACCGATGTCTGCGTGGCGTTCCCGACCCTGTCGGCGCTGGCTGAAGGTTTCGACGTGTTCGTCGTGACCGATGCCTCGGGTACGTTCAACGAAACCGTGCAACAGGCCGCCTGGGTCCGCATGACCGCTGCTGGCGCACAGATGATGAACTGGTTCTCGGTGGCCTGTGAGCTGCACCGCGACTGGCGCAACGACATCGAAGGCCTGGGCAACCTGCTGTCCCAGCGCATTCCGAACTACCGCAACCTGATGAACAGCTACTCGGCGCTGACGGCCAAGTAAGCGGTTCATGCTCAATGACGCCCGCCTTGTGCGGGCGTTTTTGTGCCTGGGATCAGGTCCTTGCAAGCTGATCCGCCGTTATCGCGAGCAAGCCCATCCAACACCTTTCCAACCTGCCTTGCTCCATCCACAATGCCCAACTCATCCCCCTGACTGTCCACCCCAGGAATGACAATGAACCCCTTCGAAGAAATGCGCATCTTTGCCCAGGTCATGGAGTCAGGCAGTTTCACCGCCGCGGCGGACAAGCTGGGGCTGTCCAAGCAGTTCGTCAGCCGCAAGCTCATGGCATTGGAACAGCGCCTGGGCGTACGCCTGCTCAATCGCTCGACCCGCCGGCTGGACGTCACTCCGTTGGGCCAGCGCTATTACGAAGCGTCGCTGCGCCTGCTCAATGACGTCGAACAGGTGGAGCAGGGGATCAGCGGCCAGACCAGCGAACCTCGCGGGACCATTCGCCTCAGTGCGCCGCTGTCGTTCGCGGTAGCGCATCTGGGCAGCCTCTTGCCGGTTTTTCTGCAGCGCTATCCTGGTGTCAGCGTCGAAGTGGACCTGAGCGACCGTTCGGTGGACCTGCTGGGGGAAGGCTATGACCTGGCGCTGCGCATCGGCGTGCTGGAGGATTCGACGCTGATTGCCCGGCGCATCGCGACCATCGAGCGGGTGTACTGCGCCAGTCCCGCCTATCTGGCGCAAAAAGGCACACCCTCACGGCCTGAAGACCTGCGCCATCATGACTGCCTGCCCTATGGTCACAGCCGCCAGGTGCAGTGGCGTTTCGCGGGGGCTGGCAAACCGTTGACCCTGGAGGTCACTGGACGAATGCGCGCCAATAACGGCGATTTGCTCAGGGACGCGGCCATCGCCGCAATGGGGGTCACTTACCTGCCCACCTTCATCCTCGGCGATGCCTTGAAGGATGGTCGGTTGATCAAGGTGTTGGAGGGGTTCGAAACCGAGCCCTTGGCGCTCTCGGCGGTCTACCCGCAACATCGCCAAGGCTCACGCCCGGTGCAGGCGCTGGTGGAGTTTCTGCGCGAACAGATGCAGTAAAAACGCCGCAATGCATTCAGCCGTCACAGACGGACTAAAGCATTGCGGCGTTGGCGTCAGGCGGCGAGGTTGGCGCTGCTCAGTTCTTTTTTGTACTGCGCTTTCATGGTTTCCATTTCCTCACCCAGGGCATCGAGTTTGGCTTTGCCCAGCAGCTTTTTCGCTTGAGGGAACATCTCTTTCTCTTCTTCTTCGATGTGGTGCTCAAGCAGTTCCTTGACCACTTTCACGCGACCGGCAAATTCTGGCTGGGTTGGGTCGGTGGTTTTCAAGTCCGGCAGCACCAGCGAATCGACGGTGCGGTGTTCTTCCTTGGCTTCGTAATACATTTCCGCCTCATCCTTGCCGCCCGCCTGCTTGAAAGCCGGATAGAGAATCTCTTCTTCCAGGCGGGTATGGATGGAAATTTCCATTTCCAGTTTCGCCAACAGGTCAGTGCGTTTTTTCACGGCGCGTTCGGTCGACTCGCTCAGTTGAGTCAGGATGGCTTTGACGCGTTCATGGTCGGCTTTCAACAGATCGATGGCGTTCATAAGTAGCTCCAGGCAATTCACGGTTACGGGCCGGCTTCAAGCGCCAACGCCGCGTATGAGATGAATTGCATCAGCTGTGCCAGCTGAGCAGGGTTTTAAAGTCCTTTAAAAACAATGGGTTGAGAGATTCATTGTTTTCAGCGTCGTGCAAGCTGCATGAGCCGGGTAAGAAACGCGTTGCACTTTGCGCTGATGGCCTGCCATCCCTCGCGATGCAAAGCCAAAAAAAATGCCCGTATCTCGCGATACGGGCACTTTCGATAGCTACAGCGCTTAGACGATCAGCCCGTCAAGCCCGCCTGCTGAACCAGGGTCAGCAACGGCTGCGGGTACACACCGAGGAAGAACGCCAACACGGCGATGGCCAACAGCATCACGCCGCCTGCCTTCTGTTCCCAGTGCAGCTCGGCATCGTGACGACGCAGGTTCGGTTCCATCAGGTACAGGGTGACCATGACGCGCAGGTAGTAGAACACGCCGATGGCACTGCCCAGCACCAGGGAGCCGACCAGCCACCACTGGTGAGCCTCGACACCGGTGGCGATGATGTAGAACTTGCCGATGAAGCCGGCGGTCAGCGGGATGCCGGCCAGGGACAGCATCATCACGGTCAGCACGGCGGTCAGGTACGGACGGCGCCAGAACAGGCCGCGGTATTCGTACAGGGCGTCGGCGTCGCGGCCGTTGTACGGCGAGGACATCAGGGTGATCACGCCGAAGGCGCCGAGGCTGGTGATCACGTAGGTGACCAGGTACACGCCGATGGCTTCCACGGCCAGGCCCTTGCTGGCGATCAGGGCGATCAGCAGGTAGCCGAAGTGGGCGATGGACGAGTAACCCAGCAGACGCTTGAGGTTGCTCTGAGTCAGTGCCAGCAGGTTACCGAACAGGATCGACGCGATGGCGATGATGGTCAGCACGTTGCTCAGCACACCGCTGCTGGCCACTGGCGAGATCTGGAACAGACGCACCATCACCGCGAACACCGCCACTTTCGACGCGGTGGCCAGGAACGCCGCCACCGGCGCCGGGGCGCCTTCGTAGACGTCCGGGGTCCAGAGGTGGAACGGTACCAGCGACAGCTTGAACGCCAGGCCGATCAGCATCATGCCCAGGCCCAGTTGCGCGATCGGGCTAGGCAGGCCGGTGGCCGCCAGGGCCTGACCGATGCCGACGAAGCTCAGGGTGCCAGCTTCGGCGTAGAGCAGGGCCATGCCGAACAACAGGAATGCGGAACCGGCCGCCGACAGCACCATGTACTTGATGCCGGCTTCCAGGGAGCGCTTGTTGAAAAAGGCGTAGGCCACCAGGCCGTAGACCGGTACCGACAGCAATTCCAGGCCGATGAACAGGCTGGCCAGGTGCTGCGCGCTGACCAGCACCAGGCCACCGGCGGCGGCCATCAGGATCAGCAGGTACAGCTCTTCGCGGTTGCCCGGGTAACCCGAGCCGCCATCGCCAAGGTAGGCGTGGGCGAGGGTGACGCAGGCCAGGGTGGCAACCAGGATCAACGCCATGTAGAGGCAGGCGAAGCTGTCGACCTGCATCAGCGGCGTGACCGCCAGTGGTGCGACTTTCAGGGCCGGCAAAATCGACAGCAGGGCCAGGTTCAGCCCCGCCACCGACAGCAGGAAGGTCTGCGAGTGATTGCGCCGCCAGGCGATCGCCAGCATCACCACGATGATCGTGGCGCTGGTGATCAACAGCGGTGCAAGCGCGATAAAGTGTTGAATCGTGAATTCCATAGCGCTCTTACCGGGCCGAAGCGAGTTGAGAGAAGGCGGTGCCGAGCCACTGCTGCACGCCATGCATCGTGGCGGCAGAGGTGTCGAGGAACGGTTGCGGGTACACGCCGAGGTAAACCAGCAGCACCGCAAGGCCGAGCACCATGATCAGTTCGCGACCGTCCATGCCACGCAACACTTCGTCCGACTTGGCCGGACCGAAGTAGGCGCGGTGGATCATGATCAGCGAGTAGACCGAACCGAACACCAGGCCAGAGGTGGCAATCGCCGTGATCCAAGGCGCACTGACGAACGAGCCGATCAGGATCAGGAACTCACCGACGAAGTTGCCGGTGCCCGGCAGGCCCAGGGACGCGGCCGCGAAGAACAGGCTGATGGCCGGCAGGTAGGCGATGCGCGACCAGATGCCACCCATTTCACGCATGTCCCGGGTGTGCAGGCGCTCGTACAGCTGACCGCTGAGGATAAACAGCGCCGCCGCCGACAGGCCGTGGGCCAGCATCTGGATCACCGCGCCTTGCAGGGCCAACTGGCTGCCGGAGTAAATCCCGATCAGCACGAAGCCCATGTGCGAGACGCTGGAGAATGCGATCAGGCGCTTGATGTCGGTCTGGGCGAACGCCAGGAACGCACCGTAGAAAATCCCGATCAGGCCCAGGGTCATGGCAATCGGCGCGAACTCCGCCGAGGCATTGGGGAACAGCGGCAGAGCAAAGCGCAGCAGGCCATAGGCCGCGGTCTTCAGCAAGATACCCGCCAGGTCCACGGAACCTGCGGTCGGCGCCTGGGCGTGGGCGTCCGGCAGCCAGGAGTGGAACGGTACCACCGGCAGCTTCACCGCGAACGCGATGAAGAAGCCCAGCATCAGCACGTACTCGGTAGTGCGCGACATCTGCACTTTCAACAGGTCGGCGTAGTTGAAGGTAATCACGCCGGTGTTGTTGAAGTTGACCAGCACCAGGCCAAGGATCGCCACCAACATGATCAGGCCGGAAGCCTGGGTGAAGATGAAGAACTTGGTCGCCGCGTAGATCCGGGTTTTCTTGCCGTCCGAAGAACTGTGACCCCAGAGCGCGATGAGGAAGTACATCGGCACCAGCATCATTTCCCAGAAGAAGAAGAACATGAACAGGTCCAGCGCCAGGAACACGCCGACGACACCGCCCAGGATCCACATCAGGTTCAGGTGGAAGAAACCGACGTGACGCTGGATCTCTTTCCAGGAGCAGAGGACCGAGAGAATACCCAGCAGGCCGGTCAGCAGGATCATCAGCAACGACAGGCCGTCGAGGGCCAGGTGCACGCTGATGCCGAAGCGCGCGATCCAGGCGTGCTTGAACTCAAGTGCCCAGGTCGGATCGGCGCCAGGGGCCGGAGCGAATGAATAGTCGCCGGTCGCCCACAGCCAGAGGCCGAGCGCGAGTTCCAGGGACATGGTCAGCAGCGCAATCCAGCGCGGGAGCGTGGAGCTGGAGCGCTCCGCGATCCAGCACAGCAGGCCGCCGATGAAGGGGATCAGGATTAGCCAGGGCAGAATCATGACGGGCTCGTTTCCTTTCGCAAGTTCGCAAGGTTCATATCAGACCGCTACCAGCACGATGGCGCCGATAACCAGCACGGCGCCAGCCGCCATGGAAGCCGCATACCAACGCAGTTGACCGGTCTCGGTACGGCTCAAGGCGGTGTGACCGCCCTTGGCCATGCGCGGGATCAGGCCAATGGTCTGGTCGAGCGGGTCTTTGCGCAGAATGTGGCTGATCGCAAGGTATGGCTTGACGAACAGTTTGTCGTAGATCCAGTCGAAGCCCCAGGCGGCGAACCACCAGGCCGAAAGGAACCGCCCGATGCCGCTGTTGGCGACCGCCGTGACGAAACGACGCTTGCCCAGGAATAGCAGGGCGGCCAGCAGAATACCCGCCAGGGCGATGGCGCCGGAGGCGATTTCCAGGCTGTGCTTGGCTTCGCCGCCGGCATGGCCGACGCTTTGCGGCAGCACATCGGCCAGCGGTGGGGTGATCATGGCGCCGACGAAGGTCGACAGCACGATCAGCACCGACAGTGGCAGCCAGTGGGCAATGCCGTGGCCGGCGTGGGCTTCGGTCTTGGCTTCACCGTGGAACGCGATGAAGATCAGGCGGAAGGTGTACAGCGAGGTCATGAACGCACCCACCAGGCCGGCATAGAGCAGGCCTTGGTTACCGCTGGCGAACGCTTCCCAGAGGATCTCGTCCTTGGAGTAGAAACCGGCGGTGACCAGTGGCAGGGCCGCCAGAGCCGCGCCGCCGACGATGAAGCTGGCGTAGGCCAGCGGCAGTTTCTTCCACAGGCCGCCCATCTTGAAGATGTTCTGCTCGTGGTGGCAGGCCACGATCACCGCACCGGACGCCAGGAACAGCAGGGCCTTGAAGAAGGCGTGGGTCATCAGGTGGAAGATCGCGCCTTCCCAGGCACCGACGCCCAGGGCCAGGAACATGTAGCCGATCTGGCTCATGGTCGAGTAGGCGAGGATGCGCTTGATGTCGGTCTGCACCAAGGCGGCAAAACCGGCCAGCACCAGGGTCACACCGCCGACAATGCCGACCAGGTGCAGGATGTCCGGCGCCAGGGCGAACAGGCCGTGGGTACGGGCGATCAGGTAGACACCGGCGGTCACCATGGTCGCGGCGTGGATCAGGGCCGAAACCGGCGTAGGACCGGCCATCGCGTCCGCCAACCAGGTCTGCAGCGGCAGTTGCGCGGACTTACCGACGGCACCGCCCAACAGCATCAGGGTCGCCAGGACGATCCAGAAGTCACCGACCTTGAAGTGTTCGGGTGCCTTGACCAGCAGTTCCTGGATGTTCAGCGTGCCCAGTTGCTGGAACAGGATGAACAGGCCGATGGCCATGAACACGTCGCCGATCCGGGTCACGATGAACGCCTTGAGTGCGGCGTTGCCGTTGTTGCGGTTGCTGTAGTAGAAACCGATCAACAGGTACGAGCACAGGCCCACGCCTTCCCAGCCGAAGTACAGGAACAACAGGTTATCGCCGAGCACCAGGAACAGCATGCTGGCGATGAACAGGTTGGTGTAGGCGAAGAAGCGCGAATAACCGGCCTCACCGCGCATGTACCAGGACGCGAACAGGTGGATCAGGAAACCCACGCCGACCACCACGCCGAGCATGGTGACCGAGAGGCCGTCCAGGTACAGGGCGAAGTTCGGCGTGAAGCCTTCCACCGCCATCCACTGCCACAGCACTTGCACGTAACGGCCACCTTCCGGCGGGGCGACGTTGAATTGCCAGATCACGTAGGCCGTGACGACGGCAGACAGGCCGATGGAGCCCACGCCAACCAGCGCCGACAGGTTTTCCGACCAGCGTCCACGGGAGAACGACAGCAGCAGGAAACCGACAAGAGGAAATATGAAAGTCAGGAAGAGAAGGTTCATCCGCGCATCTCGCTGGCAGCGTCAATATCGAGAGTGTGGAAGCGGCGATACAGCTGCAACAGGATCGCCAAGCCGATACTGGCCTCGGCGGCTGCCAGGCTGATCACCAGGATGAACATGATCTGTCCATCCGGCTGCGCCCAGCGAGCGCCCGCGACGATGAAGGCCAGTGCGGAGGCATTCATCATGACCTCCAGGCTCATCAACACGAACAGAATGTTGCGGCGGACCATCAGGCCGACCAGACCGAGACAGAACAGGATGCCGGCAACCGCCAGGCCATGTTCGAGAGGGATAGCAGGCATGTGATTACTCCTTCGCCTCGTTACGGCCCAAATGGAACGCCGTGACGGCTGCGGCAAGCAGCAGCATCGAGGCGAGTTCGACCACCAGCAGGTACGGACCGAACAGGCTGATGCCCACGGCCTTGGCGCCTACGGTGGTGTGGCCGATGGCCTGGCCGCTCTGGTGAGCGAACAGCACATATAGCAGTTCACCCAGCAGCAGGGCGGCGAGAATCACCGGCCCCGCCCAGATGCCCGGCTTGAGCCAGGAGCGTTCCTGCTGGACCGCGGCCGGGCCGAGGTTGAGCATCATCACCACGAACACGAACAGCACCATGATGGCGCCAGCGTAGGCGATCACTTCCAGGGCTCCGGCGAACGGTGCGCCGAGGGCGAAGAAGGTCATGGCCACGGCGATCAGCGAAATGATCAGGTAGAGCAGGGCATGTATGGGGTTGGTGTTGGTGACCACACGAAGCGTGGACACCACCGCGATACCCGATGCGAAATAGAAAGCGAATTCCATCTTTCTTCCTTAAGGCAGCAAGCTCTTCACGTTGATCGGTTCGGCTTCATTCTGCGCGGCGCCTTTTGGCTTACCGGCAATGGCCATGCCTGCAACACGATAGAAGTTGTAATCAGGGTTTTTACCGGGACCGGAAATCAGCAGATCTTCTTTCTCGTACACCAGGTCCTGACGTTTGAACTCGGCCATTTCGAAATCCGGCGTGAGCTGGATCGCGGTGGTCGGGCAAGCTTCCTCGCAGAGGCCGCAGAAAATGCAGCGCGAGAAGTTGATGCGGAAGAAGTCCGGGTACCAGCGACCGTCTTCGGTTTCAGCTTTCTGCAGCGAGATGCAACCTACCGGGCACGCGACGGCGCACAGGTTGCAGGCCACGCAGCGTTCCTCGCCGTCGGGGTCGCGGGTCAGGACGATGCGGCCACGGTAACGGGGTGCCAGGTAGACCGGCTCTTCCGGGTATTGCAGGGTGTCGCGCTTGCGAAAGCCATGGCCGAAGATCATGACCAGGCTTCGCAGTTGGGTACCGGTACCCTTAACGATGTCGCCAATATATTTGAACATGGGTCAAATCCTCACTGAACCGCGGCCGCAGGCGCGTTCATCAAAACGATCGCAGCGGTCACCAGCATGTTGATCAGGGTCAGCGGCAGGCAGAATTTCCAGCTGAAGTCCATCACCTGGTCGTAGCGTGGGCGCGGGATCGAGGCGCGCAGCAGGACGAACAGCATGATGAAGAACGCGGTCTTCAGGGCGAACCAGACGAAGGACAGTTGCGGCAGGATGCCGAACGGACCGTGCCAGCCACCGAAGAACAGCGTCACCAGCAGCGCCGAGATCAGGATGATGCCGATGTATTCACCGACGAAGAACATGCCCCATTTCATGCCGGCATATTCAATGTGGTAACCGTCGGCCAGTTCCTGTTCCGCTTCTGGCTGGTCGAAGGGGTGACGGTGAGTCACGGCCACGCCAGCGATGAAGAAGGTACAGAAACCAAAGAACTGCGGAATGATGAACCACAGGTTCTGGGCCTGGTACTCGACGATGTCGCGCATGTTGAACGAGCCGGCCTGGATCACGATGCCCATGAGCGCCAGGCCCATGAACACTTCGTAGGACACGGTCTGGGCCGAGGCCCGCAGGCTGCCCAGCAGGGCGAACTTGTTGTTGCTCGACCAGCCAGCGAACAGCACCGCGTACACCGACAGGCCGGCCATGGCGAAGAAGAACAGCAGCCCGATGTTCAGGTCCGCCACGCCCCAGGTCGGGGTGATCGGGATGATCGCGAAGGCGATCAGCAAGGCGCTCATGGCCACGACCGGTGCCAGGGTGAAGATCACCTTGTCGGCAAACGGTGGTGTCCAGTCTTCCTTGAAGAACATCTTGATCATGTCGGCGGCGATCTGGAACATGCCGAACGGGCCGACGCGATTCGGACCGTAGCGATCCTGCCACCAGCCCAGCAGGCGACGTTCGACGAAGCTCAGCAACGCGCCGCAGACCACCACGGCCAGCAGGATCACGATGGCCTTGAGGACCGTCAGGATCACAGCGATCACTTCAGGGGTGAACCAGCTCATTGCGCCGCCTCCTGCAGACCGTCGACGGTTTTGCCGAATATCGCCGGTGGAATACCCGCCAGGCCGGCCGGCAGGGCCACCAGGCCGGCGCCCAGTTCTTCATTGATGCGCAGCGGCAGACGCAGGGTCTGGCCGGCCACGTTCAGGCTCAACAGGGCGCCGTCATTGACGCCCAGGCGGTCGGCTTCGGACTTGGCCAGCGCCACGTAGGCGGCCGGGATGCGCTCCTGCACCGGTGCGGCCTTGGAAGAGTTCTCTTCGCTGCCGAACAGGTGATGGAACGGCACGACCTGCCAGGTGCCCGGTGCCGGGTTGAAGGCGCGCGGCACGCTGGCGAACCAGCTCAGGCCATCACCCTGGCTTTCGATCAGGCGGGTGCCCGGGTCGCCAGCACGCAGGTGACCACCGACTTCGTCCTGGAACTTGTTCCAGGCTTGCGGCGAGTTCCAGCCCGGCGACCAGGCGAATGGCACTTGCGAGCGCGGTTCGGCGGAGCCCGAGTAGCCTTCCATGGAGAACGAGAACGCCGTGTCGTTGTCCTGGGAGGTCCGTGGTTCGTGGACGCTGATGTCGGCGCGCATGGCGGTGCGACCGGAGTAGCGCAACGGTTCGCGCGCCAGTTTCAGGCCCTTGATGCGGAACGAGGCCGATGGCGCGGCATCGACGATGCGAGCCAGTTGTGGGCTGCTCGAAGCGACGGCGGCGGTGACGTGGTCCAGTTGTGTCCAGTCGATCGGCTGGTCCAGCAGGGTAGCGCGCAGGGCATGCAGCCAGCGCCAGCCTTCGTGGACCAGGATGCTGGCGTCCAGGTAAGTCGGATCGAACACCTGGAAGAAGCGCTGGGCGCGTCCTTCCTGGCTGACCAGCGTACCGTCGCCTTCGGCGAAGCTCGCCGCCGGCAGCACCAGGTGGGCGCGGTCGGTGGTGGCGGTTTTCTGATGGTCGGCGACGATCACCACTTTCGCGGCGTTCAGGGCGGCGTCCACGCGGGCTTTGTCGGTGCGGGTGTAGAGGTCGTTTTCCAGCACGACGATGGCGTCGGCACTGCCGTCGATCACTGCTTGCAGGGCCGCGTCCACCGATTCGCCCCCGAGCATGGCCAGGCCGAGGCTGTTGGCCTCCGGCACGATCAGGCTGATGGAACCGTTCTTCTCGCGCAGCTTCAAGGCCTTGGCGATGTTGGCGGCGGCTTCGATCAAGGCCTTGGAACCCAGGGAGGTGCCGGCGATGATCAGTGGGCGCTTGGCCGCCAGCAGGGCGTCGGCGATGCGTTGGGCCAGGGCGGCGGCTTCGCTGTCCAGGCCGTCGACGGCCGGGGCGCTGGCGTCCAGGGCGTGGGCCACGGCGAAACCGATGCGGGCCAGGTCGTCCGGAGCGGCGTGGACGCATTCTTCGGCCACGTCGTCGAGCTTGGTTTCAGCGAGACTGGCGATGAACAGCGGGTTCAGCGCGTGCTGGCCGATGTTCTTCACAGCGGCGTCGAGCCATGGCTGCACGCGCATGGCGTCGGCCATGTCCTCGGCCTTGCCCTTGACCGATTGGCGCAGGGCCAGGGCCATGCGGGCGGCGGTCTGGGTCAGGTCTTCGCCAAGGACGAACACGGCGTCGTGGTCTTCGATGTCGCGCATCGTCGGCACCGGCAGCGGGCTGTCCTTGAGCACTTGCAGCACCAGGCGGATGCGCTCCAGCTCGCCGGCTTCGATGCCACTGTAGAAGTGCTCGGCGCCGACCAGTTCACGCAGGGCGTAGTTGCTTTCCAGGCTGGCCCGTGGCGAACCGATGCCGACGATGTTGCGACCGCGCAGCAGCTCGGCGGCCTTATCCAGCGCTTCGTCCAGGCTCAGCTTGGCGCCGCCCGCCAGCAGCGGTTGGCGTGGGCGATCCTTGCGGTTGACGTAGCCATAGCCGAAACGGCCGCGGTCACACAGGAAGTACTGGTTGACCGAGCCGTTGAAGCGGTTTTCGATGCGCCGCAGTTCACCGTAGCGCTCGCCCGGGGAAATGTTGCAGCCGCTGGAGCAGCCATGGCAGATGCTCGGCGAGAACTGCATGTCCCACTTGCGGTTGTAGCGTTCGGAGTGAGTCTTGTCGGTGAACACGCCCGTCGGGCAGACCTCGGTGAGGTTGCCGGAGAACTCGCTTTCCAGGGTGCCGTCTTCGACGCGACCGAAGTACACGTTGTCGTGGGCACCGAACACGCCCAGGTCGGTACCGCCGGCGTAGTCCTTGTAGAAACGCACGCAGCGGTAGCAGGCGATGCAGCGGTTCATCTCGTGGGAGATGAACGGGCCCAGTTGCTGGTTCTGGTGGGTGCGCTTGGTGAAGCGATAACGGCGCTCGTTGTGGCCGGTCATCACGGTCATGTCTTGCAGGTGGCAGTGGCCGCCTTCCTCACAGACCGGGCAGTCGTGAGGGTGGTTGGTCATCAGCCATTCGACGACGCTGGCGCGAAACACTTTCGCTTCTTCGTCGTCGATGGAGATCCAGCTGCCGTCGGTGGCGGGGGTCATGCAGGACATGACGATCCGACCACGCTTGTCGTTTTCGTCGGTGTACTGCTTGACCGCGCACTGGCGACAAGCGCCAACGCTGCCAAGGGCGGGGTGCCAGCAGAAATAAGGAATGTCGAGGCCCAGGGACAGACATGCCTGTAACAGGTTGTCTGCGCCATCGACTTCGAGCTCTTTGCCGTCTACGTGGATAGTGGCCATGGTTCAAAGTTCTTCGTTGGCCCGGTGTCAGCGGGCGTGGCTAATGGAATCTTGTTGTTCGTCCGAATCCAAACAGCCTCAGAGGCGTCATCGGACGAAAGGCGAAGGGCACGGACCCTTCGCCTTTTAAAGCGTCGTTACGCGCCGATCATGGTCGGCGTGACCACCTGATTGAGGTCCCCGGCGCGCGTTGGCGCGATGCCGGCCTCGAATTCAGGGCGGAAGTATTTGATCGCGCTGCCCAACGGCTCCACGGCACCCGGTGCGTGAGCACAGAAGGTCTTGCCTGGACCGAGGAAACCCACCAGACCCAACAGGGTCTCGATATCGCCGGCCTGGCCTTCGCCGTTTTCAATGGCCCGCAGCAGCTTGACGCTCCAGGGCAGGCCATCGCGGCAAGGGGTGCAGAAACCGCAGGACTCACGGGAGAAGAACTCCTCCATGTTGCGCAGCAGCGATACCATGTTGACGCTGTCGTCCACCGCCATGGCCAGGCCGGTACCCATGCGGGTACCCACTTTGGCGATGCCGCCGGCGTACATTTGGGCGTCCAGGTGTTCCGGCAACAGGAAACCGGTACCGGCGCCGCCGGGCTGCCAGCACTTGAGCGTGTAGCCGTCGCGCATGCCGCCGGCGTAGTCTTCGAACAGCTCGCGGCCGGTGATACCGAACGGCAGTTCCCACAGGCCAGGGTTCTTGACCTTGCCGGAGAAGCCCATGAGCTTGGTGCCCATGTCTTCACTGCCGTCGCGGGCCAGGGATTTGTACCAGTCCACGCCGTCGGCAATGATCGCCGGCACGTTGCACAGGGTCTCGACGTTGTTCACGCAGGTCGGCTTGCCCCACACGCCCACGGCGGCAGGGAAGGGCGGCTTGGAGCGTGGGTTGGCGCGGCGGCCTTCGAGGGAGTTGATCAGCGCGGTTTCTTCACCGCAGATGTAGCGCCCGGCGCCGGTGTGGACGAACAGCTCGAAATCGAAGCCGCTGCCCAGGATGTTCTTGCCCAGCAGGCCCGCGGCCTTGGCTTCTTCCACGGCACGGTTCAGGTGCTTGGCGGCGGTGGTATATTCGCCGCGCAGGAAGATGTAGCCACGGTAGGTCTTCAGCGCACGGGCGCTGATCAGCATGCCTTCGATCAGCAGATGGGGCAGTTGCTCCATCAGCATGCGGTCCTTCCAGGTGTTGGGTTCCATTTCATCCGCGTTGCACAGCAGGTAGCGGATGTTGATGGATTCGTCCTTGGGCATCAGGCCCCACTTCACGCCCGTGGGGAAGCCCGCGCCGCCACGACCCTTGAGGCCGGAGTCTTTCACGGTCTGGACGATGTCGTCGCCGGCCATGTCGGCAAACGCCTTGCGCGCGGCGGCGTAGCCGTTCTTGGCCTGGTACTCGTCCAGCCACACCGCTTCGCCGTCGTCGCGCAGACGCCAGGTCAGGGGATGGGTTTCGGCCGAACGCTGGATGCGGTTGGCGGGCCCGAAGGAAGTCAGGGTCATACGTAGCCCTCCAGCAGTTTGGCGACGCCGGCGGGTGTAACGTCACCGAAGGTGTCGTCGTCGATCATCAGCGCCGGTGCCTTGTCGCAGTTGCCCAGGCAGCATACCGGCAGCAGGGTGAAGCGGCCGTCGGCGGTGGTCTGGCCCAGGCCGATGCCCAGCTTGCTCTGGAGCTCGCCGACCACCGATTCGTGGCCGCCGATGTAGCAGACCATGCTGTCGCACACGCGAATGATGTGGCGGCCGACTGGCTGGCGGAAAATCTGGCTATAGAAGGTGGCGACGCCTTCGACGTCGCTGGCCGGGATGCCGAGGATCTCGCCGATGGCGTAGAGCGCGCCATCGGGCACCCAGCCACGTTCCTTCTGGACGATCTTCAAGGCTTCGATCGACGCCGCGCGCGGGTCTTCGTAGTGATGCAGCTCGTGCTCGATGGCCGAGCGCTCGGTTTCGCTCAGGGCGAAACGGTCTGTCTGGATAAGCGTGCTGTTCATGCTTAGCGGTCCACGTCGGCCATAACGAAATCGATACTACCCAGGTACGCGATCAAGTCCGCGACCATGCTGCCTTTGATCACTGAAGGGATCTGCTGCAGGTGCGGGTAGCTTGGGGTGCGAATCCGGGTGCGGTAGCTCATGGTGCCGCCATCGCTCGTCAGGTAATAACTGTTGATGCCCTTGGTCGCTTCGATCATCTGGAAGGACTCGTTGGCTGGCATGACCGGGCCCCACGAAACCTGCAGGAAGTGCGTGATCAGGGTCTCGATGTGCTGCAGCGTGCGCTCCTTGGGCGGCGGCGTGGTCAGCGGGTGATCCGCCTTGTACGGGCCTTCCGGCATGTTGCGCATGCATTGGTCGATGATCTTGATGCTCTGGCGCATTTCCTCGACGCGCACCATGCAGCGGTCATAGGCATCGCCGTTGGCCGCCAGCGGTACTTCGAATTCGAAGTTTTCGTAGCCGGAGTAGGGGCGCGCCTTGCGCAGGTCGAAGTCGCAACCGGTGGAACGCAGGCCGGCACCGGTGACGCCCCATTCCAGGGCCTCTTTGGTGTTATAGGCGGCGACCCCGATGGTACGACCCTTGAGGATGCTGTTCTGCAGGGCGGCCTTGGTGTATTCGTCCAGACGCTTGGGCATCCACTCGACGAAGTCCTTGACCAGCTTTTCCCAGCCGCGCGGCAGGTCGTGGGCCACGCCACCGATGCGGTACCAGGCCGGGTGCAGGCGGAAACCAGTGATGGCCTCGATCACCGTGTACGCCTTCTGGCGGTCGGTGAAGGTGAAGAACACCGGCGTCATCGCCCCCACGTCCTGGATATAGGTACCCAGGAACAGCAGGTGGCTGGTGATGCGGAAGAACTCGGCCATCATGATGCGGATGACGTCGACCTTCTCCGGGACCTTGATCCCGGCCAGTTTCTCCACCGACAGTACGTACGGCAGGTTGTTCATCACGCCGCCGAGGTAGTCGATACGGTCGGTGTACGGGATGAAGCTGTGCCAGGACTGGCGCTCGGCCATTTTCTCGGCGCCACGGTGGTGGTAGCCGATGTCCGGCACGCAGTCGACGATCTCTTCGCCGTCCAGTTGCAGGATGATGCGGAACGCACCGTGGGCCGAAGGGTGGTTCGGGCCGAGGTTGAGGAACATGTAGTCCTCGTTGGCGCCCGAACGCTTCATGCCCCAGTCTTCAGGCTTGAAGCGCGCGGCTTCTTCCTCGAGCTGTTGCTTGGCCAGGGAAAGGCTGAACGGGTCGAACTCGGTGGCACGGGCCGGGAAGTCCTTGCGCAGCGGATGACCTTCCCAGGTCGGCGGCATCATGATGCGCGTCAGGTGCGGATGGCCGGGGAAATCGATCCCGAACATGTCCCACACCTCACGTTCGTACCAGTTGGCGTTCGGCCAGATGCCGGTCACGGTCGGCACGCTGAGGTCGCTCTCGGACAAGGCGACCTTGATCATTACGTCACTATTACGCTCGATCGACATCAAGTGATAGAACACGGTGAAGTCGACGCCGTCGGGCAGCCCTTGACGCTTGGTGCGCAGGCGCTCGTCCACGCCGTGCAGGTCATAGAGCATGACGTACGGCTTGGGCAGGTTGCGCAGGAAAGTCAGGACTTCGACGAGTTTGGCCCGGGCGACCCAAAGCACCGGCATGCCGGTACGGGTCGGCTGGGCGGTGAACGCCTCGGGGCCAAAACGGTTGTTCAGTTCGACGACCACATCCTGGTCGTCTGCCTTGTAAGGCGGGATGTACAGAGCACTGCCTGTAGTCATGGTTATTTATCGCTTTCGGTCAACGTAAAGAATGAAGCCAGGTTCTCGTTTCTTGTACAGAGCAGAGCTGGATCAGACTTCGTCGGGGCTGCGCAGGTTGGTGACTGCGATACGCTGTTCGCGGCGCTGTTCCTTTTGCGACGGCATCTCGGCGCGATAGACGCCTTGATCGCCGACGACCCAGGACAGTGGGCGACGCTCCTGGCCAATCGACTCCTGCAACAGCATCAAGCCTTGCAGGAAAGCTTCAGGGCGAGGCGGGCAGCCGGGCACGTAGACGTCCACGGGCAGGAACTTGTCCACCCCTTGAACGACAGAGTAGATGTCGTACATGCCACCGGAGTTGGCGCACGAACCCATGGAGATGACCCACTTGGGCTCGAGCATTTGCTCATAGAGACGCTGGATGATCGGCGCCATCTTGATGAAGCAGGTACCGGCGATAACCATGAAATCCGCCTGGCGTGGCGATGCCCGGATAACCTCGGCGCCAAAGCGCGCGATGTCGTGGGGCGCCGTGAAGGCGGTGGTCATTTCCACGTAGCAGCACGAAAGGCCGAAGTTGTACGGCCACAGGGAGTTCTTGCGACCCCAGTTGACCGTGCTGTTCAGCACGTCTTCGAGCTTGCCCATGAAAATGTTCTTGTGGACTTGATCTTCTAACGGATCGGCGACGGTTTCCCGCTTGCCAATCGGATACTGCTCGTTAGGAGCATCGGGGTCGATCCTGGTGAGATTGTATTGCATTGCCAAAGCCTCATTGTTTCAGCTTCGCTTGCCGCTTGCGCCGAGCTTCCGGAGCCCAATCAAGTGCCCCCACCCGGTAAAGGTAGACAAGACCTGCCAACAGAATTGCTATGAAAACGAGAGCTTCGACGAATCCGGTCCAGCCGCTTTCGCGGACGGACACAGACCATGCAAAGAGAAAGAGGGCTTCAATATCGAAAATCACGAACAGCATCGCGACCAGATAGAATTTGGCTGAGAGCCGCAAGCGGGCGCCACCGGTAGGCAGCATGCCGGACTCGAACGGTTCATTTTTGCTGCGGCCCCAGGCTTTTGACCCAAGCAGGCTCGACACGCCGAGCATGAAAGCACACAGGCCAACAACGCCCAGAAGGAAAATGGCAAAGCCCCAATTGTGGGCCATGAGTCCTGTCGCTTCGGACATGCTGGAAATCCTTAACAGAGAGCAAAGGTCTCTGAGCTTGAATGAAATAACGCAGTGACGATATGTCGCAGCAATCAATCGCGGTGATTTTATGGCTAAACACCGGGCAAGTAAAATTCCTATAGCGAAATTATTTATTGGAATAAGGACATAGCGCACCTCCAGGACCCTGCGGCCCCGGCCCCGTGGGCGTTGGCCGGTTATTCATCAATAATATTTCGTGCGGAATGTAACAATGATAACGACTTCCAAATGATAATTATTATTATCTGTGCCGGCCTTTTCTACAGTGCACTTAGTATCGTGTCTGAAAGGCTGTCTACATCGTTGCTACTGCAATTGTCAGCGTCGGACGTTTTACTCCTTTTCGGACTGCCCAATACTGCGTTTGATCAATTTTTCTAGCGCTGCCTCGGAAGTTTTGTGGGGGGCGTGGCGCGGCCGGGGGATTTTGCGCGTTTAAGCGATGCCGCTTTGCGAGCAAAAAAATCGGCACGAGGCCGG
The DNA here is from genome assembly GCF_900119265.1 of Pseudomonas sp. NFACC04-2. NCBI lineage: Bacteria > Pseudomonadati > Pseudomonadota > Gammaproteobacteria > Pseudomonadales > Pseudomonadaceae > Pseudomonas > Pseudomonas sp. NFACC04-2. The sequence goes on along the minus strand of NZ_FPJC01000006.1, from coordinate 125,574 downwards.
GCCTAGAGCCTTGAAGATTTGATGGCAAATGGCTATCTTTGCGACTCACTCATCTAATCATCTATATCAATGCTGGTTAGACAGTGGCTCCTTCTTAGATAGCTGCGTCAGTTTTCATCGTTCGCGGCGGATTACCAAAGGATTGTCATGAACTCTTGGATCGCGAACATGAGCGTTATGCTCAAGCTGGCTCTGGGTTTTGCCGTTGTACTGCTTTTGACCGCTGTCCTTGCCGTGACCGGCTGGTTCAGCCTGGGAAAAATGATCGAGCGCACTGATCGAATGACCAGCATTACCGAGCTCGGCAACCGTCTTGATCACCTGCGCAGGGCTCGCTTGCAATACCAGTTGGACAAGGGCGATGAACAAAAGGGGGCATTGATCCAGGCGTCGCTGGAGCAGTTTGTCGCCCAGCAGAAAATCCTTGCGACCGAATTGAGAAAACCTGAAAACCAGAAAAAACTTGCGCTGATCGAGCAGGCCAGCATGCAGTATCAAGTGGCACTGAATACGATGCGCGAGGCGTATCGCAATGACGCAGCCATGCGCAAGGAGATGGGCGTCAATGCGGTCAAGGGCGCCGCGCTGATTGCCAAGGTCATCAATGACGTAGAAGCGATGCCTGCCTCGGATGAGCGCCGTTTCGAGTTGTACAGGATCATCCTCAAGGCCAAGGAGGACGTGGCGCTGGTGCGTTATGAAGTGCGTGGCTACACCGGCAATCCCAACAGCACCACCGAACAAGCCGCCAACCGTCAGCTCGAAAATGCGCTCAAGGGCATCGAAACCCTCAACAGCGCTTTCGGCCCGACCTATGCCGACACCATCAAGCAGCTGGAAACCGCACTGGTCGCTTACCGCCGTTCGGTGCAGCACTTCACCGCCAGTAACGAGGCCATTGGCAAGGCCGTGCAGGACACTATCGATCTGGGTGACACCATCACCCGTCTGTCTGAAGAAATGTATGCCGGCCAACTGGTCTCCCGTGACGAAGACAGCGCCCAGGCCCGCACCCTGCAACTGGGCTGTACTGCCTTGGCGATGCTGTTGGGGATTCTTGCGGCCATGATCATCACTCGCCAGATTACGCGGCCGTTGCAGGACACATTGGCGGTGGTGGATCGCATTGCAGCAGGCGACCTCACGCAAGACATGGTGGTGACCCGTAGGGATGAGCTGGGTGTCCTGCAGCAAGGTATCCAGCGCATGGGCACCACGTTGCGCGACCTGATCGGTGGCATCCGCGATGGCGTCACCCAGATCGCCAGCGCCGCCGAAGAGTTATCGGCCGTCACCGAGCAGACCAGTGCCGGGGTCAATAGTCAGAAGACCGAGACCGACCAGGTGGCCACCGCCATGCACGAAATGTCGGCCACCGTGCATGAAGTCGCGCGTAATGCCGAACACGCTTGCACCGCTGCATCAGAGGCCGATGCACAGGCGCGTATTGGCGATCAGGTCGTCGCGCAGGCCATCGTTCAGATCGAGCGTTTGGCCAGCGAAGTCGGGCGCTCCGTCGAAGCCATGGATGGGTTGGAACAAGAAAGCGCGCGCATCGGCAAGATCATGGACGTGATCAGGGCAGTGGCTGAGCAGACCAACTTGCTGGCCCTTAACGCCGCTATTGAGGCTGCCCGCGCGGGTGACGCCGGGCGCGGTTTTGCCGTGGTCGCCGACGAAGTGCGTGGGCTGGCCCAGCGTACCCAGCATTCCACCGAAGAGATTGAAAGTCTGGTGGCGGGTTTGCAGAACGGCACGCGACAGGTGTCGAGCATCATGCGAAATAGCCGCGAACTGACCGACAGCAGCGTGGAGTTGGCCAGCAAGGCTGGCATCTCCCTGGGCAACATCACCCAGGCGGTTTCTGGCATCCAGGCCCTGAATCAGCAGATTGCCGCTGCTGCGGTGCAACAAAGCTCGGTGGCCGAGGACATCAGCCGCAGTATTCTGAGCGTGCGCGATGTATCCGAACAGACCGCCTCGGCCAGCGAAGAAACCGCAGCCTCCAGCATCGAGCTGGCACGGCTGGGTAACCAGTTGCAGCAACTGGTCAGTCACTTCAAAGTGTAAAAGCCGGCAAAAAAAAGCCCCGAACCAGTCGGGGCTTCAGATCGTCGGCTTCGCGGTTAGTTTTTATTCAGTCCGCAAGGGCCGCTTACTCAAGGCAAGCATGTGAATCAGTGGAACTGTTCTTCTTCGGTGGAGCCGGTCAGTGCGGTCACCGACGAAGTGCCGCCCTGGATCACGGTGGTCATGTCGTCGAAGTAGCCGGTACCCACTTCCTGCTGGTGAGCCACGAAGGTGTAGCCCTTGGCGGCGTCGGCGAACTCCTGCTCTTGCAGCTTCACGTAGGCGGTCATGTCGTTGCGGGCGTAGTCGTGCGCCAGGTTGAACATGCTGTGCCACATGTTGTGGATGCCAGCCAGGGTGATGAACTGGTGCTTGTAGCCCATGGCGGACAGTTCGCGCTGGAACTTGGCGATGGTCGCGTCGTCCAGGTTTTTCTTCCAGTTGAAGGAAGGCGAGCAGTTGTACGACAGCAGTTGGTCCGGGTATTCCTTCTTGATCGCTTCGGCGAAGCGACGGGCTTCGTCCAGGTCCGGCTTGGCGGTTTCGCACCAGATCAGGTCGGCGTACGGCGCGTAGGCCAGGCCGCGGGCAATGGCCTGGTCGAGACCGGCGCGCACCTTGTAGAAGCCTTCCTGGGTGCGGGTACCGGTCACGAACGGCTGGTCGTACGGGTCGCAGTCGGAGGTCAGCAGGTCAGCGGCGTTGGCGTCGGTACGGGCCAGGATGATGGTCGGTACACCGGCAACGTCGGCGGCCAGGCGGGCAGCCGTCAGCTTCTGCACGGCTTCCTGGGTTGGAACCAGAACCTTGCCGCCCATATGGCCGCATTTCTTCACCGAGGCCAGTTGGTCTTCGAAGTGAACGCCTGCGGCGCCTGCTTCGATCATGCTCTTCATCAGTTCGTAGGCATTCAGGACGCCGCCGAAACCAGCTTCGGCGTCAGCCACGATCGGTGCGAAGTAGTCGATGTAGCCTTCGTCGCCCGGGTTCTTGCCGGCTTTCCACTGGATCTGGTCGGCGCGACGGAACGAGTTGTTGATGCGCTTGACCACGGTTGGAACCGAATCCACCGGGTACAGGGATTGGTCGGGGTACATCGACTCGGCGGAGTTGTTGTCCGCAGCCACTTGCCAGCCCGACAGGTAGATTGCCTGGATGCCCGCCTTGACTTGCTGCACAGCCTGGCCGCCGGTCAGGGCGCCCATGCAGTTGACGAAATCTTTCTCGGGACGGAAGGCTGGCTTGGCGCCCTGGGTGACCAGGTTCCACAGCTTCTCGGCGCCCATTTTCGCAAAGGTGTGCTCAGGTTGAACCGAGCCACGCAGACGGACGACGTCAGCAGCGGAATAATTGCGCTTCACGCCTTTCCAGCGCGGGTTTTCAGCCCAGTCTTTTTCAAGGGCTGCAATTTGCTGTTCGCGTGTCAGTGCCATGGAGATAAACCTCGTCGCATAGGTCTTGGTGGAAAATTCCTGCTCCTGCCGACCAGGGGTTGGTGTACAAGTCGGTTCAGGCGAGGCGGCGACGGGATGAACGATGGGCTCGAGGGGAAAGTGAGCAGGTAGGGGGCGAACTGCGGGCGCATTCGGGCGTCGTGGGCCTTCATACGAACTCAGAGTGATGCCGGGTTACCTAGTTACGCTTCCGTCCCTCGGGACAACTTCGTTCCAGTCGCAACCTCGTCAAACACACCTTGTGGGCGGTACAGACACGAATCGGCTCGCAGGGTAGTTGCAAGCGTCGACCCGAAGGCCCTTGCCAGGGCCCCTGATTAGCGGGAGCGAGGCCATCATGCCTTCGGTTTTTTGGCTCGTCAAACGTTTTGTAGTGCTTTTTTTATAGCACTACATCTTTGGTCTAATACGACTCATCAGTCAGTTTTTGGTGCTTCAGTTCAGGGTATCGACCTTGACCCGCAAAATCATGTCGTCGCGGCCCTGGGTCGAGTAGCTGCGGGTCAGGCCTTGTTTGTCGGCCTGAGTCTGGCGATTCACGCCGGCCAGGGTGATCCATTCGCCGAGGCGTCCGCTGACAGTTGTGTCGGTACTCTGAACGTTCACTACATCGGGACGCTCCTGGCTCATGCGGTCACGGTTAGTACTGATGTTCAGATGAACGGTCTCGCCGGTGACGCTCGCCGTGACATAAAAACCCTGGGTGACGTTGCGGTATTCGGTCTGGCTTTGCATGCGCCCGTAGGTGTCGGTCTGGTTGCTGGTGAACGGCACGCTCTGGCCTACCTGGATCAGCGCCGGCTGGCCTTCGCTGGCTTGTACCTGTTGCACGCCGCCGTCACGGCTGGCGGTGCTGCGGTTGATGATGCGGGTCTGGCTGGGGGGCGCGCCGTTGATGGAGTACCCCTGGTCGCCTTGCAGGTTGTTTTCGTTGGTGTCGACCGTGATCAGCAGGCGCTTGGGCGCGGTGTCCAATTGGGCCAGGAATTGCCGGAGTTCTTCGATCTTGCCGGGCTCGGCGTTGACGATCAGTTGGTTGCCATAGGCGCTGACCTGGCCGTCCTTGCCGATGAAGTTCTGCGCCACTGGCAACAGGTCGGCGCTGGTGCGGTAGTTCAGCGGCACGATTTGCGTATCGGCCATGACCGACAGGCTGCAACCGAGCAGCAGGGTGACCAGGAGGGTGCGTAGAGGCATGTCCATTTCTCCGCGAGACAAAGGCTTGATATTGCCAGTTTGTCGGCCCCGGATGGGGCAAGTTGAATGGTAGACGGCAAAACGCCCCGGCATCGGGGGATGGCGGGGCGTTTTTTGGTAAGGCTTGAGGGCCTCATCGCGAGCAAGCTCGCTCCCACATGGAGGGCAGGTGTACATGAATCATGGGTTCACCGCCGGCCTCCTGTGGGAGCGAGCTTGCTCGCGATGGCCGCACTGCGGTTTCAGGCCGAATGCCGCACCATGTCCACATGGGGAATCCCAGCTTCCAGGAACTCCTCGCTGACCACTGCAAACCCCAACCGCTCGTAGAACGGCGTGGCATGGACCTGGGCGCTGAGCATCTGCTGCTTGAGCCCACGTTTCTCGGCTTCGGCGATCACTGCATGCATCAACGCATCGCCCACCTTCAGGCCGCGCCAGTCCTTGAGGACCGAGACACGGCCGACGTGGCCGTCGGTCAACAGGCGCGCGGTGCCGATGGGGAAATCGCCCTCAAACGCCAGGAAATGCACCGCGCTCTGGTCGTCGGCATCCCATTCCAGCTCGGGCGGGACGGACTGCTCGGCAATGAACACGGTCTCACGAATGCGCCGGATCTCGGCGTTATCCTTTTGCCAGTCTGCGACACGAACGTGAATTTTATTCATCGGCGAACCCCAGGCTGCCTTGCTTGACCAGCTCGCAGATCAGGCCGCGACCGTCTTCGTCGGCCAACCATGGGCCGAGGTTTTCGATGTGCAGGGCGTCGGCGGCGCAAATCATCTTCAGTAGTTCGCGCAGCTTGCCCGGCAGGTAACGGCTCTGGCCGCTGGCGAACAGCAGCAGGTCATCATCGACTTCCGACCAGGCCAGGCGCGCGCTCGGGTTGCGAATGATCACCGCGCCTTGCTCCAGGCCAGCCAACAGCTCGTCATCTTCCATTTCCGGACCTACCACCAGTTCCGGGTAGCGCGGCTCGGTCATGAACTGGCCGAACCAGGTCAGCAGCAGGCGCTCGTCGCTCATGTGCTCGGCCAGCAGGCCCTTGAGGCGGTCGAGGGCGTCTTGCTGGATCTGGTGCGGGTCGGCCGCCGGACGCGCGTCGGCGTCGGTGTAGCGTTCTTCGTCCGGCAGGAACTGGCTCAGGAAGTCGGTGAAGTGGGTCAGCACTTCAGCGGCGCTTGGCGCACGGAAGCCCACCGAGTAGGTCATGCAGTCGTCCACGGCCACGCCGCAGTGCGCCAGGCGCGGCGGCAGGTAGAGCATGTCGCCCGGTTCCAGGATCCACTCGTCGGTGGCTTCGAAGTCGGCGAGGATGCGCAGGTCGGCGTGCTGCAGCAGCGGGCTTTCGGAGTCGCACATCTGGCCGATTTTCCAGTTGCGCTGGCCATGGCCTTGCAGCAGGAACACGTCATAGTTATCGAAATGCGGACCTACGCTGCCACCCGGAGCGGCGAAGCTGATCATCACATCGTCGATGCGCCAGCTCGGCAGGAAGCGGAAGTTCTCCAGCAGTTCGCTGACTTCCGGTACGAACTGATCGACCGCCTGCACCAGCAGGGTCCACTCGCGCTCCGGCAACTTGCTGAATTCGTCTTCGGCGAACGGGCCGCGACGCATTTCCCAAGGGGTTTCGCCGTGTTCGATCACCAGGCGCGATTCGACTTCTTCTTCCAGGGCCAGGCCGGCCAGTTCATCGGCGTCGATCGGGCTTTGGAAGTCAGGAATCGCCTGACGGATCAGCAGGGGTTTTTTCTGCCAGTAGTCGCGCAGGAATTCCCGTGCCGTGATGCCGCCCAGGAGTTGCAGAGGAATATCAGGATTCATGTGTAACCTATTGAAAAAATATACTTTTCAGACGCGAATAAAAACGCCCGGCGCGGCCGGGCGTCTCAAAGGTAAAGCCGTGGATCAGATGCGCTTGGCTTGTGCCGCCGCGTTGCCGATGTAGCTGGCCGGCGTGAGCTTCTTCAGTTCTGCCTTGGCATCGGCAGGCATGTCCAGGCCATCGATGAAAGTCTGCAGCGCTTCCGGGCTGATGCCCTTGCCGCGGGTCAGTTCTTTCAGCTTTTCATACGGGTTTTCGATGTTGTAGCGACGCATCACGGTCTGGATCGGCTCGGCCAGGACTTCCCAGCAAGCGTCGAGGTCGGCGGCGATTTTCTGCTCGTTCAGTTCCAGCTTGCTGATGCCCTTGAGGCTGGCTTCGTAGGCAATGACGCTGTGGGCAAAGCCCACGCCCAGGTTGCGCAGCACGGTGGAGTCGGTCAGGTCGCGCTGCCAGCGGGAGATCGGCAGTTTGCTCGCCAGGTGCTGGAACAGCGCGTTGGCGATGCCCAGATTGCCTTCGGAGTTTTCGAAGTCGATCGGGTTGACCTTGTGCGGCATGGTCGAAGAACCGATTTCGCCGGCGATGGTGCGCTGCTTGAAGTAGCCCAGGGAGATGTAGCCCCAGATGTCACGGTCGAAGTCGATCAGGATGGTGTTGAAGCGCGCGATCGCGTCGAACAGCTCGGCGATGTAATCGTGCGGTTCGATCTGGGTGGTGTACGGGTTGAAGCTCAGGCCCAGCTCGTCTTCGATGAAGGCGCGGGCATTGGCTTCCCAGTCGATGTCCGGGTAGGCCGACAGGTGGGCGTTGTAGTTGCCCACGGCGCCGTTGATCTTGCCCAGCAGCGGCACGGCGGCCACTTGGGCGATCTGGCGCTCCAGGCGGTAGACCACGTTTGCCAGTTCCTTGCCCAGGGTGGTCGGCGAAGCCGGTTGACCGTGGGTGCGCGACAGCATCGGCACGTCGGCGAAGCGGATCGCCAGTTCGCGGATGGCTTGGGCGGTCTGGCGCATCAGGGGCAGCATCACCTCATCACGGCCTTCGCGCAGCATCAGGGCGTGGGACAGGTTGTTGATGTCCTCGCTGGTGCAGGCAAAGTGGATGAACTCGCTGACATTGGCCAGCTCCGGCAGCTTGGCCGCCTGCTCCTTGAGCAGGTATTCGATGGCCTTGACGTCGTGGTTGGTGGTGCGCTCGATCTCTTTGACGCGCTCGGCGTGCTCCAGCACAAAGTTTTCCGCCAGTGCGTTCAACACCGCGTTGGCTTCGGCGGAAAACGCCGGTACTTCGCCGATGGCAGGGTGGGCGGCCAGGCGCTGGAGCCAGCGCACTTCAACCAGGACGCGGGCACGGATCAGGCCGTACTCGCTGAAAATCGGGCGCAGGGCCTGGGTTTTGCCGGCGTAGCGGCCGTCAACAGGGGAAACCGCAGTGAGCGAAGAGAGCTGCATGGGGTGTTCTCGGACAGTCGGGCAACGAAATGGGGCGCGTATCATACATGAAAACACGTGCCGGTCCGTCGCCAACTGACCGGCGTGCTACGCGTAACAAGCTAAAACTGTTTATTGCCTGTGGCGAGGAGCAAGCGCCCCCGCCACAAAAAAGCAGGTCGAGGCGACTTATTCGTTGCGCATCAACGGGTAAAGCTCTTTCAGCAATTTGCGGCGGCTGATCACCAGTTGCCAGCGATGGCCACCCAATTGCCGCCACAGCCGTGCCGAGCGAATCCCGGCCAGCAGCAGGGCGCGGATCTTCGAGGCATTGCTTGGCTGTTGCAGGTTGCGCATGTCGCCATGCACCTGGATGCGCTGGCGCAAGGTGCTCAGGGTGTCCTGGTACAGCGAACCGCAGGCCGCAACGACGTTTTCGTGAGCCGGGCCGAAATGCTCGACCTGGGACTGGATCTGCGGCAAGCGTTTGCCGATGGTCTCCAGCAGGTCGTCGCGCTTGGCCAACTGGCGCTCAAGGCCCAGCATCGACAGGGCATAGCGCAGTGGCTCGCGTTGCAAGGCGCTGGGATCGCGCTCCAGGGCGCCGATCAGCGCACGATAGCCTTCGCGCAGGTTCAGGTCGTCGCCGCCATAGACTTCCAAGGTGTCCTTGGGGTCGCGAACCAGCAGGCTGCCGAGCATGCAGGCCACGCCCGCTTCGGTGGCCTGGCCGGTCTTGGCGATCTTGTCCACCAGCACGGCGGCGAGAAACACGCCGCCCAATGCCGTCAGTTGTTCCTGGATTGGGTTCATGCCTGGCTGCTCCAGGGCTCTGCGACTTCGATCACGCCGCCGCCCAGGCAGATGTCGCCGTCATAGAACACCACGGATTGGCCGGGTGTGACCGCCCGCTGCGGGTCATCGAAGGTGGCGCGGTAACCCGTGGCGGTTTTTTCCAGGGTGCAGGGCTGATCGCTCTGGCGGTAGCGAACCTTGGCGGTCAGGCGGCGTGGCTCGCCGAGGTCGATCGGGTTGACCCAATAGATCTCGGAGGCGAGCAGGGCGCGGGAAAACAGCCAGGGATGGTCGTTGCCCTGGCCGACGATCAACTCATTGTGTTCCAGGTCCTTGACCAGCACGTACCACGGCTCTTCCCCGGCGTCTTTCAGCCCGCCGATGCCCAGGCCCTGGCGCTGGCCGATGGTGTGGTACATCAGGCCATGATGGCGGCCGATGACTTCGCCTTCAGTCGTCTTGATCTCGCCCGGCTGGGCTGGCAGGTATTGCTTGAGGAAGTCGCTGAAACGGCGCTCGCCAATAAAGCAGATCCCGGTGGAGTCCTTCTTCTTGGCGGTGGCGAGCTGGTGTTTTTCAGCAATCGCGCGCACTTCGGGCTTTTCCAGTTCGCCTACCGGAAACAGGGTCTTGGCGATCTGCTCGCCGCCGACGGCATGCAGGAAATAGCTCTGGTCCTTGTTCGGGTCCAGGCCCTTGAGCAGTTCGGTGCGGCCATCGATGTCGCGGCGGCGCACGTAGTGGCCGGTGGCGATCAGGTCGGCGCCCAGCATCATGGCGTAGTCGAGGAACGCCTTGAACTTGATTTCGCGGTTGCAGAGGATGTCCGGGTTCGGCGTGCGCCCGGCCTTGTATTCGGCCAGGAAGTGCTCGAACACGTTGTCCCAGTACTCGGCGGCGAAGTTGGCGGTGTGCAGCTTGATGCCGATCTTGTCGCACACGGCCTGGGCGTCCGCCAGGTCATCCATGGCGGTGCAGTATTCGGTTCCGTCGTCTTCTTCCCAGTTCTTCATGAACAGGCCTTCCACCTCGTAACCCTGCTCGATCAGCAGAAGGGCGGAAACGGAAGAGTCCACGCCGCCGGACATGCCGACAATGACGCGCTTCTTGGGTGTGTCAGAAGGGGCTGGATCACGCATAGGGATTCAATGAGTGTCTTGAAAAAGGACGCGATTCTATCAGGCCCGGGCGCGCAAGGCTAAAGAGAAGGACGGATCAGCGTCAGACTGTGGCAATGGCCGGCCAGATAATCGTCGATGCAACGGATGATCAGCTCGCTGCGCCAGTGCTCGCGCCGCTGGAGCAATTCGTCGCGGGTCAGCCATTTGGCGCCGAGGATGCCGTCGTCCAATTGATACTCGGGGTGGTGTTGCAAGGCCTTGGCGGCGAAACAGACGCGCTGGTAGGTCACGCCGTTGCTGGGGGCGGTGTACAGGTAAATGCCTACCACACCGGTGGGCTCGACGTCCCAGCCGGTTTCTTCCAGGGTTTCGCGCACGGCGGCTTCGATCAGTGTTTCGTCCGGGTCCAGGTGCCCGGCGGGCTGGTTGAGCACTGCGCGCCCGCCCTTGGATTCTTCCACCATCAGGAAGCGGCCGTTGTCCTCGACGATGGTGGCGACGGTGATGTGGGGTTGCCAGTCCATGGGGTTCCTTTATTTCTCGTAGGGAATATGGGCCACCGTGGAAGCGAGCTTGCTCGCGATAGCGGTGGGTCAGTCGATATTAAATGAATGACCAATCGCCGTCCCGAGCAAATGTCCATGCCTATGCTCATGTTTCCCTGGTCAGCGATGCTGGCCCGTGCAAGGTTTGGACGTCCTTAAAGGGCAATGCATATCGCATTGGGAAAGTGGTGTTCGTTGTAGGTGAATGCTCGGATATCGCACAGTCTGCTGGTAAAGGATTTAATTGTCATGGTGACCTGTTTATTGCGCGTGTCGTGATCGAACTCAACGATAGCCGTCGTTTCCGAAAACCCGTCTTTTATAGTCAGGCTTGTGATTCCAGGGGGATAGCCCTTGTCCGGTGTAAGGTAGTAGTTGGTGGCCGCACTTGGATTGCCCTCGCCGTGACGATCAACTCTTTTTACTTTTCCTGGGGACTCTTCCAGGTATACATCGCAGCCCGAAAAATAGAGATTGACGTTGGATAAAAAAGAAAATTTATCCGTGTCTGCGAAAACGATTTGCGACACCTTTTTTGGGGGGGCGGGATGCACAGGGTCGGCTGAAGAGCATTGAATGGTCTGGCCGTTGATCTGAGCCTCGCACTCCCTGTCGGCCTCATGCCTCTTGCCCTCGGCGGGTTCTCCGGGCTCGCGCATTGTAAGTTCGATCATGCGGACAAAATCATCGAATATGAAATAGAACGCTTCGACGGAGGCGTCCGGTGAGTTGGTGGAATAGGTGACCTGATTTCCAAACTTGGTCGCATTGAATCGGTATTCGGCGGATGCGCTTTTAAACAGTAATTCATGGGAGGCAGTGGCGTAGCTGTATCGCTGGCCATAGTCATTGGTACGAACATCGGTAGAGTATCTTCCACCCGTAGAGCTGATCTTGCTCACTTCATAATAGGCAAAGGGCTCATTGTCATGGTCTCTTTTATAGAGGGTTGGGGAAACTGTCAGCTCCAGAAAGCTCCAGTTACCAATAGAGAAGTGCCTTTGGGCGGGTAGGGTTATTTGCGCATTGTTTTTCATGGTGTGCTTCCTCAACGGATGCGAATCAGGTAATGAGTTTTTAGCGTGTCGTTCGTTAAAAACTCAAACCAGGAAGGATTGCTATCGCTACGCAGGCGATTCGAGCAACCCGGTTTCGCTCCACTTGAGGTCGATACAGCTGTAGGCAGTTCAGAATGCTGCCCGATTTGACGCTCTCTCGTTCTCTTGCCGAGACATCTCGCATCCATAAACGCTGAAAGGGTGTGCTTGGATCAAGCCGTGGCTTTCGGCGCTCATGCTTTACTTCATGCGCCTTCAGTGAAGAGGGCGTACTTAGAACGATGCTTTTAAGGCTAGGCTGTCTGATTGTACTGTCAAGGTCAGCCTGGGCAGCCAATGGGGTGGGTCAAGAGAGGTTGGAGAGCGCCTGTGCTCGTGTGGGAGCTGAGCTTGCTCGCGATAGCGGTAGGCATGCTTGCATCGCGGTTGAGCATGCAGCCGTCATCGCGAGCAAGCTCGGCTCCCACAGGAGGGCTTGGTATGTCTGGAAACACAAACCCCGGCACTAGGCCGGGGTTTGTGGTGTTCCCTTACAACCTTACACCAGCGCAGCAATCGCCGTGTTGAAGGTGTTGCTCGGGCGCATGGCCTTGCTGGTCAGCTCCGGGTTGGCGAAGTAGTAACCGCCGATCTCCACGGGCTTGCCTTGGACAGCGTTGAGTTCGGCAACGATTTTTTCTTCGTTGTCGGTCAGCGTCTTGGCCAGGGAAGCGAACTGAGCCTTGAGGGCCGCGTCGTCGTTTTGAGCGGCCAGCGCCTGGGCCCAGAACAGGGTCAGGTAGAAGTGGCTGCCACGGTTGTCGATGCCGCCGACTTTGCGCGAAGGCGACTTGTTGCGGTCCAGGAACTCACCGGTAGCCTGGTCCAGGGTCTTGGCCAGCACCAGGGCTTTCGGGTTGTTGTAGGTCACGCCCAGGTGCTCGAGGGATGCAGCCAGGGCCAGGAACTCGCCCAGGGAATCCCAGCGCAGGAAGTTCTCTTCCAGCAGCTGCTGGACGTGCTTGGGGGCCGAGCCGCCAGCGCCGGTTTCGAACAGGCCACCGCCGTTCATCAGCGGCACGATCGACAGCATCTTGGCGCTGGTGCCCAGTTCCATGATCGGAAACAGGTCGGTCAGGTAGTCACGCAGCACGTTGCCGGTCACCGAGATGGTGTCCTTGCCTTCGCGGGTACGGCCCAGGGTGAACTTCATCGCGTCGACAGGCGACATGATGCGAATGTCCAGGCCGCTGGTGTCGTGGTCCTTCAGGTAGGTCTGGACTTTCTCGATGACTACGCCGTCGTGGGCGCGCATCGGGTCCAGCCAGAAGATCGCCGGGGTGCTGCTGGCGCGGGCGCGGTTGACGGCCAGTTTGACCCAATCCTGGATCGGCGCGTCCTTGGTCTGGCACATGCGGAAGATGTCACCGGCTTCGACGTTCTGCTCCAGCAAGGTGCGACCGGTGTTGTCCGAAACGCGGACCACGCCGTTGGCCTTGATCTGGAAGGTCTTGTCGTGGGAGCCGTACTCTTCGGCTTTCTTGGCCATCAGGCCGACGTTCGGCACGCTGCCCATGGTGGTCGGGTCGAAGGCGCCGTGTTGCTTGCAGTCTTCGATCACCGCCTGGTAGATGGTGGCGTAGCAGCGATCCGGGATCACGGCCTTGGTGTCGTGCAACTGGCCATCGGTGCCCCACATCTTGCCGGAGTCACGGATCATGGCCGGCATCGAGGCGTCGACGATCACGTCGCTCGGCACGTGCAGGTTGGTGATGCCTTTGTCGGAGTTGACCATCGCCAGGGATGGGCGCGCCGCGTAGACCGCCTGGATGTCGGCTTCGATCTGCGCCTGTTGCTCGGCCGGCAGGGCCTTGATGCGGGCGTACAGGTCGCCGATGCCGTTGTTCAGGTTGAAGCCGATCTGCTCCAGCACTTGTGCGTGCTTGGCCAGGGCGTCTTTATAGAACTCGGCAACGATCTGGCCGAACATGATCGGGTCGGAGACCTTCATCATGGTGGCCTTGAGGTGAACCGACAGCAGCACGCCTTTTTGCTTGGCGTCTTCGATTTCAGCGGCGATGAAGTCGCGCAGGGCGTTTTTGCTCATCACGGCGCAGTCGAGGATCTCACCAGCTTGTACGGTGGTTTTTTCCTTCAGGACAGTGGCAGTGCCGTCCTGGGCGATCAGCTCGATTTTCACACTGCCGGCGGCGTCGATCAGGGCGGCTTTTTCGCTGCCGTAGAAATCGCCGGTGCTCATGTGGGCTACGTGGGACTTGGAGTCCGCGGCCCAGGCGCCCATCTTGTGCGGGTGCTTGCGCGCGTAGTTCTTGACCGACGGCGGTGCGCGGCGGTCGGAGTTGCCTTCGCGCAGGACCGGGTTCACGGCACTGCCCTTGACCTTGTCGTAACGGGCGCGAGCGTCTTTCTCGGCGTCGGTGGTCACGGTTTCCGGGTAGTCCGGCAGTGCGTAGCCCTGGGCCTGCAATTCCTTGATCGCGGCCTGCAGTTGCGGCACCGAGGCGCTGATGTTCGGCAGCTTGATGATGTTGGCTTCAGGCGTAACGGCCAGGTCGCCCAGTTCGGCGAGGTGGTCGGCTACGGCTTTGTCACCCAGTTGCTCGGGGAAGCTGGCCAGGATGCGCCCTGCGAGGGAGATATCGCGGGTTTCCACGGCGATATCGGCCGAAGCGGTAAAGGCTTCGACGATCGGCAGCAGCGAATAGGTGGCGAGGGCAGGCGCTTCGTCGGTGAAGGTATAGATGATCTTCGAGCGGGTGGGCATATTCGGATTAACTCTCTTCTTTGCTAAAGCATGCGCAGAAACTCGAGGGGCGCCGGGTAAGCGCGTTCGTTCAAAGTCATCCGTGAACCGAATGTCGAGGTTTCTTCGCGGTGATGTTGGGTGCATCAGTCGAGCGTCAAGCGGTTGGGCCGCGGTAACGGTCCGGCTTTTAAATTGGCGGAAAGTCCTGTGATAGAGCCGTCAGCCGTCGTGACCCTGTGGTCAGCGGCGGCATTATACATAGGTAGCTGGCGATCTGCCGATGGTTCATAGACTTCCGTACACGTCCATTGGTCTAAACGTCGCAGTACCCTTGGGGCGGACTATGCTCATGTTTGGCGTTTTTCCCTTGGTTTTCAGGGTTGTACTCCGCCAAGTGCGACGCTTTGCCGTTGATGGGCCTAACGTAGGGTTTGCGCGCCGATTCAACTGGGGTACGCTCGAATGCAGCCAGATGTTCAATCCAAGCAATGGAGTTCAGCATGGGGTATCAAAAGATTCAGGTTCCAGCCGTCGGTGACAAAATCACCGTCAATGCAGACCATTCTCTTAATGTTCCCGACAACCCGATCATCCCCTTCATCGAAGGCGACGGCATTGGCGTCGATATCAGTCCGGTCATGATCAAGGTTGTGGACGCTGCGGTTCAGAAGGCCTACGGCGGCAAGCGCAAGATTTCCTGGATGGAAGTCTATGCCGGTGAGAAAGCTACCCAGGTTTACGACCAGGACACCTGGCTGCCCCAGGAAACCCTGGATGCGGTCAAGGACTACGTGGTTTCCATCAAGGGCCCGCTGACCACGCCGGTCGGTGGCGGTATCCGTTCGTTGAACGTAGCGCTGCGTCAGCAGCTCGACCTGTATGTCTGCCTGCGTCCGGTGCGCTGGTTCGAAGGTGTGCCAAGCCCGGTCAAGAAGCCTGGCGACGTGGACATGACGATCTTCCGCGAGAACTCCGAGGACATCTACGCCGGTATCGAGTGGAAGGCCGGTTCGCCTGAAGCGACCAAGGTCATCAAGTTCCTGAAAGAAGAGATGGGCGTGACCAAGATCCGTTTCGACGAGGATTGCGGCATTGGCGTCAAGCCGGTTTCCAAGCAGGGCACCAAGCGCCTGGCTCGCAAGGCTCTGCAATATGTGGTCGACAACGACCGCGATTCGCTGACCATCGTGCATAAAGGCAACATCATGAAGTTCACCGAAGGTGCCTTCAAGGAATGGGCCTACGAAGTGGCGGCCGAAGAGTTCGGCGCGACCCTGCTCGACGGCGGGCCGTGGATGCAGTTCAAGAATCCGCGGACCGGGAAGAACGTCATCGTCAAGGACGCCATCGCCGATGCGATGTTGCAGCAGATCCTGTTGCGTCCGGCCGAGTACGACGTGATCGCCACCCTGAACCTCAACGGTGACTATCTGTCCGACGCCCTGGCGGCGGAAGTGGGCGGTATCGGTATCGCGCCGGGCGCCAACCTGTCCGACACCGTGGCGATGTTCGAAGCCACCCACGGTACCGCGCCCAAGTACGCTGGCAAGGACCAGGTCAACCCGGGCTCGCTGATCCTGTCGGCGGAAATGATGCTGCGCCACATGGGTTGGACCGAAGCGGCCGACCTGATCATCAAGGGCACCAACGGCGCGATTTCGGCCAAGACGGTGACCTATGACTTCGAACGCCTGATGGAGGGCGCCAAGCTGGTATCGTCCTCGGGCTTCGGTGATGCCCTGATCTCGCACATGTAAGCGAATCGGCGCTCAGCGCAAATGCCCGGCTCGAGTGATCGAGCCGGGCATTTTCATTCAGGTGGGTGGGGACCGGTCAATGGGTCTCGGTGACCCTGACAACGACATTGACAGGGGCGGGCGCATCTTCGGCGAGGACAACCTTGATATTGACCGCGTGCAGGCCCTTGGGTCCCTGGATGACGTTGAATGTTACCGGTTGTCCGGCCTTCAGGGTCTTGTAGCCGTCCATCTCGATCGCCGAAAAATGGGCGAACAGATCTCCCATATCCTTGCCGTCCGCAAGAATGAAACCGTAACCCTTGGCATTATTGAACCATTTCACCTTACCCTTCATCTTGACGACCGACATAACCCATTTCCCTCTGCAACGCACTCCATCACTGGAGTATCATCCAGTCCATCCGCAGGCTAATCTTGTTAACAGGATAGATTCCACGGACCTTTTTAACCCACGATGGGCTCTATTGGTTGTAACACCGTTTTCCCGATAGTCAAGGTGGCTCCGGTGGTCGTGGTTGAAATCGCCCACAAGCGCCCCCATCACTGTATTCGCCAACTAAACGAACCTTTCTTTCCATGCATGCAGTCAGCCAGATTCGACTAACATTCAATCAGGATCGCCCGGATCTACACGACGACGATTCCGCAGGCATTGCTGTTCAGGAAGCAAAGCCCGCATTACAGGCGCCACCGATGTACAAGGTGGTTTTGTTCAACGATGACTACACACCGATGGATTTCGTCGTCGAAGTGCTCGAGGTGTTTTTCAACCTGAATCGGGAGCTGGCGACCAAGGTCATGCTGGCCGTCCATACAGAGGGACGGGCAGTATGTGGAGTGTTTACCCGCGACATCGCCGAGACGAAGGCCATGCAGGTCAACCAGTACGCCCGGGAAAGCCAGCATCCGCTACTCTGTGAAATCGAGAAGGACGGTTAACGCCGACCACTTGGGTATGAGGTGAAGCTATGTTAAACCGCGAGCTCGAAGTCACCCTCAATCTTGCCTTCAAGGAGGCTCGTTCGAAGCGTCATGAATTCATGACCGTCGAGCACCTGCTGCTGGCCCTATTGGATAACGAGGCTGCCGCCACCGTTTTGCGTGCCTGCGGCGCGAACCTCGATAAACTCAAGCATGATCTGCAGGAGTTCATCGACTCCACCACGCCATTGATCCCCGTGCATGACGAGGATCGTGAAACCCAGCCAACCCTGGGCTTCCAGCGTGTCCTGCAGCGTGCTGTCTTCCACGTGCAGAGCTCGGGCAAGCGTGAAGTCACCGGTGCCAACGTGCTGGTTGCCATCTTCAGCGAGCAGGAAAGCCAGGCGGTGTTCCTGCTCAAGCAGCAGAGCGTTGCGCGTATCGATGTCGTCAACTACATCGCCCATGGCATCTCCAAGGTGCCGGGGCATGGCGATCATTCCGAGGGTGAGCAGGATATGCAGGACGACGAGGGCGGTGAGTCTTCTTCTTCAGGCAACCCATTGGATGCCTATGCCAGCAACCTGAACGAACTGGCGCGCCAGGGTCGGATCGATCCGCTGGTCGGGCGCGAGGCGGAAGTCGAGCGCGTTGCCCAGATCCTGGCCCGGCGTCGCAAGAACAACCCATTGCTGGTGGGCGAGGCGGGCGTGGGCAAGACCGCGATTGCCGAAGGCCTGGCCAAGCGCATCGTCGACAACCAGGTGCCGGACCTGCTGGCCAACAGCGTGGTGTACTCCCTCGACCTGGGCGCCTTGCTGGCCGGTACCAAATACCGCGGCGATTTCGAGAAACGCTTCAAGGCGTTGCTCGGCGAACTGAAAAAGCGTCCGCAGGCGATCCTGTTCATCGACGAAATCCACACCATTATCGGTGCCGGGGCGGCGTCGGGCGGGGTCATGGATGCGTCGAACCTGCTCAAGCCGCTGCTGTCGTCGGGTGATATTCGTTGCATCGGCTCGACCACGTTCCAGGAATTTCGCGGGATCTTCGAGAAAGACCGTGCCCTGGCCCGGCGTTTCCAGAAGGTCGATGTGTCGGAGCCTTCGGTGGAAGACACCATTGGCATCCTGCGCGGCCTGAAGGGGCGTTTCGAGCTGCACCACAACATCGAATACAGCGATGAAGCCTTGCGGGCGGCGGCTGAACTGGCCTCACGCTACATCAACGACCGGCACATGCCGGACAAGGCCATCGATGTCATCGACGAAGCGGGTGCCTACCAGCGCCTGCAGCCCGTGGAGAAACGCGTCAAGCGCATCGAAGTGCCTCAGGTCGAGGACATCGTGGCGAAAATCGCGCGTATTCCGCCCAAGCACGTCACTAGTTCCGACAAGGAGCTGCTGCGTAACCTGGAGCGTGACCTGAAGTTGACGGTGTTCGGCCAGGATGCGGCCATCGACTCGCTGTCGACCGCCATCAAACTGTCCCGCGCAGGTCTCAAGTCGCCGGACAAACCGGTGGGTTCGTTCCTGTTCGCCGGCCCTACCGGTGTCGGCAAGACCGAGGCGGCGCGGCAGTTGGCCAAGGCGATGGGCATCGAGCTGGTGCGCTTCGACATGTCCGAGTACATGGAGCGCCATACCGTATCGCGTCTGATCGGTGCGCCTCCGGGCTATGTCGGTTTCGACCAGGGCGGCCTGTTGACCGAAGCCATCACCAAGCAACCGCACTGCGTATTGCTGCTCGACGAGATCGAGAAGGCGCATCCGGAAGTCTTCAACCTGCTCCTGCAGGTGATGGACCACGGTACGCTGACCGATAACAACGGGCGCAAGGCGGACTTCCGCAACGTGATCCTTATCATGACCACGAACGCCGGTGCCGAAACCGCAGCTCGCGCTTCGATCGGCTTCACCCATCAGGACCACTCGTCCGATGCGATGGAGGTGATCAAGAAGAGCTTCACGCCTGAATTCCGCAACCGCCTGGATACCATTATCCAGTTCGGTCGCCTCAGTCATGAAGTCATCAAGAGCGTGGTGGACAAGTTCCTTACCGAACTTCAGGCGCAGCTCGAAGACAAGCGTGTGTTGCTGGAGGTTACCGATGCGGCCCGCAGTTGGCTGGCCGAAGGTGGTTACGATGTGACGATGGGCGCACGGCCGATGGCTCGCTTGATCCAGGACAAGATCAAGCGTCCGCTGGCGGAGGAGATCCTCTTTGGCGAGCTGGCCGAGCATGGCGGTGTGGTTCACATCGACATCAAGGACGGCGAACTGACCTTCGACTTCGAAACCACTGCCGAAATGGCCTGATCGTTAACCGTTAACTGCAACAAAGCAAAAGGCGCCGAAAGGCGTCTTTTTGCTGTTCCCAGACTTATGTTGAACCCTGTGGGAGCGGGCTTGCTCGCGAATGCGGTTGCACATTCAGCATTGATGCAGGCTGATCCACCGCGTTCGCGAGCAAGCCCGCTCCCACAGGAGATCGGTGGCTCATCAAATCGCAGGCAAACAAAAACGCCCGGCATCTAGCCGGGCGTCTTGTATTGACTTGTTAGCGAGCGCGGTAAGTGATGCGCCCTTTGCTCAAGTCATAGGGCGTCAGCTCGACGCGCACTTTGTCACCGGTAAGAATACGAATGTAGTTCTTGCGCATCTTGCCGGAGATATGCGCGGTTACGACGTGCCCATTTTCCAACTCCACACGAAACATGGTGTTGGGCAGGGTGTCGACGACAGTGCCTTCCATTTCGAAGCTGTCTTCTTTCGACATGCAGTAAAGCCCTCGGTATCCAGTGAATGGCCCGGTGCAACTGCGCCAGGCAAAAGCGGCGTGCATTGTGCCCGAAAAAGGGGGGGCAAGCCAAGGGGTTCTAGCTTTATAAGCCGAAGGGATCTAACTCAGGACAACCCATCGCTGGTTAATCAGCAATTCGATAGGCCGATATTGGGTCTTGTAGTTCATTTTCTTGCAGTTCTTGATCCAGTAGCCCAAGTACACCGCTTCCAGTCCCAGGCGCCGGGCTTCATTGATTTGCCAGAGAATGGCAAAGCGCCCCAGGCTACGCCGTTCTTCTTGCGGCTCATAGAAGGTGTACACCGCTGAAAGACCGTTGGGCAGCAGGTCCGTGACCGCGATGGCGACCAGTCGCTGCTCCAGCCGGAACTCATAGAAGCGGGAAAACGGCAGGTCACGCACCAGGAAGGTCGAGAACTGATCCCGGCTGGGCGGGTACATGTCGCCATCGGCATGGCGTTGTTCGATGTAGCGTTGGTACAGGTCGAAGTATTCCTCGGTGAACTGCGGCTTGGCCGGGCGGACCTGAAGGTCGGCGTTGCGCCTGAAAATGCGTTTCTGCTGGCGATTGGGCAAAAATTGCGCCACGGGAATGCGCGCCGGGACGCAGGCGTTGCAATGCTGGCAATGGGGCCGGTAGAGGTGATCGCCGCTACGCCGAAAGCCCATTTCCGACAGGTCTGCGTAGACATGCACATCCATGGGCTGGCTAGGGTCGAGGAACAGCGTCGTGGCCTGCTCCTCCGGCAGATAACTGCAAGAGTGGGGCTGAGTGGCATAGAACTTCAAACGCGCCAACTCGGTCATGATCGGCCCTCGGAATAAGCTTTGGATTTAATTGTAAGCCAGGAGCGCGAATGTCGCTCAGCAAACCCATGTTGCCTGGTTGGGCAGGTCCAGATGTGCCTTTAGATAGCCGGAAAATTCGGTGCGCGGGATCGATCGCGCGCCCAGGCTGTGCAGGTGCTCGGTGGGCATCTGACAGTCGATCAGCACGAAACCGGCGGCCTTGAGGTGTTGGACCAGGGTGGCGAAGCCGAATTTCGAGGCATTGTCGGCTCGGCTGAACATGGACTCGCCAAAAAACAACTGGCCCATGGCCAAGCCATACAGGCCGCCCACCAGCACCCCCTGGTCCCAGACTTCCACCGAATGGGCGAAACCGCGTCGGTGCAGTTCCAGATAAGCGGTTTGCATGGCGTCGGTGATCCAGGTGCCCTCGGCATAGTCGCGCGGCGCCGCGCAGGCCCGGATGACCGCGGCAAAATCCCGATCGAACGTCACGTCATAGCGCTGTTTGCGCAACAGCTTGCCCAGGCTGCGGGATATATGCAGTTCGTCGGGAAACAACACCGTGCGCGGGTCCGGCGACCACCACAGGATCGGTTGTCCCTCGGAAAACCATGGGAAGCAGCCGTGGCGGTAGGCCTGGATCAGCCGGTCGGCGGATAGATCGCCACCGGCGGCCAATAACCCGTTGGGATCGCGCATGGCTTTTGCCAGTGGCGGAAATTCGAGGCTGTTGCGTTGTAACCAGGTCAGCATGGGTGTCCGGATTTGTAGAAGGGGAGGGCGGCAGATGCGGGGCTCGCCCATCAGCGAGCACCCGCCTGGAAGGTTAACCGTCAAACGGCAGGGATGTCATCGAGATACTTCTCCGCGTCGAGTGCGGCCATGCAGCCGGCGCCAGCGGAGGTGATCGCCTGGCGATAGACATGGTCGGCCACGTCGCCTGCGGCGAATACGCCTTCGATGTCGGTCGCGGTGGCGTTGCCTTCGCTGCCGCCGTGTACGAGCAGGTAGCCGTCGCGCATCGTCAATTGGCCCTGGAACAGGTCGGTGTTGGGTTTGTGGCCGATGGCAATGAACACCCCGGCGAGGGACAAGGTGCTGGTTTCGCCGGTCTCGCTGTGTCGCAGGCGCGCGCCGGTCACGCCGCTGGCGTCGCCCAGGACTTCATCCAGGTTCTGGTTCCAGTGCAGCTTGATATTGCCGCTGTTGGCCTTTTCGAAGAGTTTGTCCTGGAGGATTTTCTCGG
This sequence comes from Pseudomonas sp. NFACC04-2, assembly GCF_900119265.1. Classification (NCBI taxonomy): domain Bacteria; kingdom Pseudomonadati; phylum Pseudomonadota; class Gammaproteobacteria; order Pseudomonadales; family Pseudomonadaceae; genus Pseudomonas; species Pseudomonas sp. NFACC04-2. Next base: position 103,806 of record NZ_FPJC01000006.1, on the reverse strand, counting down.
CGCGCAGCTTGTCGCGGCGGTGGATCAGGTGCACTTCCCTGGCGATGTTCGACAGGTACAGGGCTTCCTCGACTGCAGTATTGCCGCCGCCGACGACCGCTACCACCTGGTTGCGGTAGAAAAAGCCATCGCACGTCGCACATGCCGAAACCCCTTTGCCGGCGAAGCTTTCTTCCGAAGGTAGCCCCAGGTACTGGGCCGAGGCGCCCGTGGCAATGATCAGCGCATCACAGGTGTAGATCCCGCTGTCGCCGATCAATTCGAACGGGCGCTGCTGCAACTTGGCAGTGTGGATATGGTCGTAGACGATCTGCGTGTCGAAACGCTCGGCGTGCCGTTGCATGCGCTCCATCAGTACCGGGCCGGTCAGGCCGTCGACATCGCCGGGCCAGTTATCGACTTCCACGGTGGTGGTGAGCTGGCCACCGGCCTGCAGGCCAGTAATGACAACGGGTTTGAGGTTGGCGCGGGCGGCGTAGACAGCCGCGCTGTACCCTGCAGGGCCGGAACCCAGAATGATCAGGCGTGAATGCTTCGCTTCGCTCATAAAAACACCTCATAAGCCTTTGTCACAAAAGAGAATGCATGGTCCAATTGGCGCTGACAAACCCGTACAATGCATGGGTTTTGAACGCAGGATGGGCTAAAGATCAAAATTTTCAGCCACGCCTGCAGTTTTCTGGATGCACCTCACAGTGGTAAAAGTAGTACCGGTTGTGCACATTCACTTTTTTACCTGCTCGTCATGGGCAGTTTTTTATAGTCATTCAACAGATGGACGCGCCGTTGGCGCAGGAAAAGAAGCGTTTTGAAGAAATCCACCGCAGCACCCAAACCAGTCGTTCCGCTCTGGCGCCAGCAACTGCACTACCGGCTCAAGGAAGGTGCATTGATCGCCATCGGTGCCCTGTGCCTGTTCCTGATGATGGCCCTGCTGACCTACGGCAAGGACGATCCGGGCTGGAGCCATAACAGCAAGATCGACGACGTGCAGAATTTCGGCGGTCCGGCCGGTTCCTACAGCGCCGACATCCTGTTCATGGTGCTGGGCTATTTCGCCTACATTTTCCCGTTGCTGCTGGCGATCAAGGCCTACCAGATCTTCCGCCAGCGCCACGAGCCGTGGCAGTGGAGCGGCTGGCTGTTCTCCTGGCGCCTGATCGGCCTGGTGTTCCTGGTGTTGTCGGGGGCCGCGCTGGCCCATATCCATTTCCATACGCCCACCGGTTTGCCGGCCGGAGCGGGTGGCGCGCTGGGGGAAAGCCTCGGCGACCTGGCCAGGAACGCCCTGAACATCCAGGGCAGCACGCTGCTGTTCATTGCGCTGTTCCTGTTCGGCTTGACGGTGTTCACCGACCTGTCCTGGTTCAAGGTCATGGACGTGACCGGCAAGATCACCCTCGACCTGATCGAACTGATCCACGGCGCCATGAACCGCTGGTGGGCGGCGCGCACCGAGCGCAAGCAACTGGTGGCGCAACTGCGGGAAGTCGACGACCGCGTCCACGACGTGGTGGCGCCGACCGTGCCGGACAAGCGTGAGCAGGCCAAGGTCAAGGAACGCCTGATCGAGCGTGAGCAGGCGTTGAGCAAGCACATGTCCGAGCGCGAGAAGCAGGTGCCGCCGGTCATCACCATGGCCCCGGCCAAACCGCCGGAGCAGAGCAAGCGGGTGCAGAAAGAGAAACAGGCGCCGCTGTTCGTCGACAGTGCCGTGGAGGGCACCTTGCCGCCGATCTCGATCCTGGACCCGGCCGAGAAGAAACAGCTCAATTATTCCCCCGAATCCCTGGCGGCCGTCGGCCACTTGCTGGAGATCAAGCTCAAGGAGTTCGGGGTCGAGGTGTCGGTGGATTCGATCCACCCGGGCCCGGTGATTACCCGCTACGAAATCCAGCCGGCCGCCGGCGTGAAGGTCAGTCGCATCGCCAACCTGGCGAAGGACCTGGCGCGTTCCCTGGCCGTGACCAGCGTGCGGGTGGTGGAAGTGATTCCTGGCAAGACCACCGTGGGCATCGAGATTCCCAACGAAGACCGGCAGATCGTGCGCTTCTCCGAAGTGCTGTCGACGCCTGAGTATGACAACCACAAGTCGCCGGTCACCCTGGCCCTAGGCCACGACATCGGCGGCAAGCCGGTCATCACCGACCTGGCGAAGATGCCCCACCTGCTGGTGGCCGGTACCACCGGTTCCGGTAAGTCGGTGGGCGTGAACGCGATGATCCTGTCGATTCTGTTCAAGTCCGGCCCGGAAGACGCCAAGCTGATCATGATCGACCCGAAAATGCTCGAATTGTCGATCTACGAGGGCATTCCGCACTTGCTGTGCCCGGTGGTCACCGACATGAAGGACGCCGCCAACGCCCTGCGCTGGAGCGTCGCCGAGATGGAGCGCCGCTACAAGCTGATGGCGAAGATGGGCGTGCGCAACCTGTCGGGCTTCAACGCCAAGGTCAAGGAGGCCGAAGAGGCCGGTACGCCATTGAGCGACCCGTTGTATCACCGTGAGAGCATCCACGACGAAGCGCCGCTGCTGCACAAGCTGCCGACCATCGTGGTGGTGGTGGACGAATTCGCCGACATGATGATGATCGTCGGCAAGAAGGTCGAAGAGCTGATCGCCCGTATCGCCCAGAAGGCCCGTGCGGCCGGTATCCACCTGATCCTCGCCACACAGCGGCCGTCGGTGGACGTGATCACCGGCCTGATCAAGGCCAACATCCCGACCCGCATGGCGTTCCAGGTATCGAGCAAGATCGACTCGCGGACCATCATCGACCAGGGTGGCGCCGAGCAGTTGCTGGGGCATGGTGACATGCTCTACATGCCGCCGGGCACCAGCTTGCCGATTCGTGTGCACGGTGCGTTCGTTTCCGATGACGAAGTGCACCGCGTGGTGGAAGCCTGGAAGTTGCGTGGCGCCCCTGAGTACAACGACGACATCCTCAACGGTGTCGAAGAGGCCGGCAGCGGTTTCGAGGGCAGCAGTGGCGGCGGTGACGACGACGCTGAAACCGATGCGCTCTATGACGAAGCGGTGCAGTTCGTCCTGGAGAGCCGCCGGGCCTCGATTTCCGCCGTCCAGCGCAAGCTGAAGATTGGCTACAACCGCGCCGCCCGCATGATCGAAGCCATGGAAATGGCCGGGGTGGTGACGGCCATGAACACCAACGGTTCGCGCGAAGTACTGGCGCCGGGCCCGATGCGCGACTAATGACCCGGGCGGCCTGCCGAAGCGCCGCTCGACCCTCCACGACTTCATGAGGACTCCCATGCGCCTGATTCGCATGTTGCTGTTGCCCGTACTGGCCTTGTCTACCTTGTCGGCCCACGCCGGCGAAAAGGACGTGGCTCGCTTGACCCAATTGCTTGGCGGCTCCCAGACCCTGACGGCACGTTTCTCCCAGTTGACCCTCGATGGCAGTGGCACCCAATTGCAGGAAACCGCCGGCGACATGGCCCTGCAGCGCCCGGGCCTGTTCTATTGGCACACTGATGCGCCAGCCGAACAATTGATGGTCTCCGACGGTAAGAAAGTCTCCCTGTGGGACCCGGACCTGGAGCAGGTGACCATCAAGACCCTCGACCAGCGCCTGACCCAGACGCCGGCGCTGCTGCTCTCCGGGGACATCTCCGAGATCAGCCAGAGCTTCGAGATCACCTCCAAGGAGGCCGGTGGCGTGATTGACTTCACCCTCAAGCCCAAGACCAAGGACAGCCTGTTCGACAGCCTGCGCCTGTCGTTCCGCAACGGCCTGGTCAACGACATGCAGTTGATCGACAGCGTCGGCCAGCGCACCAACATCCTGTTCACCGGGGTCAAGGCCAACGAGCCGATCGCCGCGTCCAAGTTCAAGTTCGACATCCCCAAGGGTGCCGATGTGATCCAGGAATAACCCCTGTCCCCCTGTGGGAGCGAGCTTGCTCGCGATAGCGGCGGATCAGTTGGAATTGATGCGACTGACACACCGCTATCGTCGGATCGCCGCCCGGAGCAAGCTCGCTCCCACAATGGATTGTGGTGTTCAATTGTTTAACTGATCGGCAACAGGACCCAGCGGAGGTTTTGTAGTAATCATGGACCTGTTTCGAAGTACCCCAATTGCCCAGCCATTGGCCGCCCGCCTGCGCGCGACCAACCTGGATGAGTACGTCGGCCAGGAACATGTGCTCGCCCGCGGCAAGCCTCTGCGCGAGGCCCTGGAGCAGGGTGCCTTGCACTCGATGATTTTCTGGGGCCCGCCGGGCGTGGGCAAGACCACCCTGGCGCGGTTGCTGGCGGAAGTCTCGGACGCTCACTTCGAAACGGTGTCGGCGGTGCTGGCCGGGGTCAAGGAAATCCGCCAGGCGGTGGAAGTGGCCAAGCAGCAGGCTGGACAGTACGGCAAGCGCACGATCCTGTTCGTCGACGAAGTGCACCGGTTCAACAAGTCCCAGCAGGACGCATTCCTGCCCTACGTCGAAGACGGCACGCTGATTTTTATCGGTGCCACCACCGAAAACCCTTCGTTCGAACTCAACAACGCGTTGCTCTCGCGGGCACGGGTCTATGTGCTCAAGAGCCTCGATGAGACGGCGATGCGCAAGCTGGTGCACCGGGCGCTGACCGAGGAGCGCGGCCTGGGCAAGCGGCATTTGAGCCTCAGTGATGAAGGCTTCCAGATCCTGTTTTCAGCCGCCGATGGCGATGGCCGGCGCTTGCTCAACCTGCTGGAAAACGCCTCGGACCTGGCCGAAGACGACAGCGAAATTGGCGTTGAGTTGCTGCAAAGCCTGCTGGGCGATACCCGGCGTCGCTTCGACAAGGGCGGCGAGGCGTTCTACGACCAGATTTCGGCGCTGCATAAATCCATTCGCGGTTCCAACCCCGATGCGGCCCTGTACTGGTTTGCGCGCATGATCGATGGCGGTTGCGATCCGCTGTACCTGGCACGGCGCGTCGTGCGCATGGCCAGCGAAGACATCGGCAACGCCGACCCGCGGGCCCTGAGCCTGTGCCTGGCGGCGTGGGACGTGCAGGAGCGCCTCGGCAGCCCGGAAGGTGAACTCGCCGTGGCCCAGGCCATCACTTACCTGGCCTGTGCGCCGAAGAGCAACGCCGTGTACATGGGGTTCAAGGCGGCGATGCGCAGCGCCACCGAGCACGGCTCCCTCGAAGTGCCGCTGCACCTGCGCAACGCGCCGACCAAGCTCATGAAGCAACTGGGCTATGGCGAAGAATACCGTTATGCCCATGACGAACCGGACGCCTATGCCGCCGGCGAAGATTATTTCCCCGATGAACTCGAACCCCAGCGCTTCTACCAGCCGGTGCCCCGGGGCCTTGAACTGAAGATCGGCGAGAAGCTCAACCACCTGGCACAACTGGATCGCCTGAGTCCACGACAGCGGAGAAAACCTTGATCCCCCTGATACTTGCTGTTTCCGCTGGCGGCGTCGCCGGCACGCTGCTGCGTTTTGCCACGGGCAACTGGATCAACGCAAATTGGCCCCGGCACTTCTATACCGCGACGCTGGCCGTTAATATCGTGGGCTGTCTGCTGATCGGCGTTCTATACGGTCTGTTTTTGATTCGCCCGGAAGTGCCCATCGAGGTGCGGGCCGGGCTGATGGTTGGCTTTCTCGGCGGCCTGACGACTTTTTCATCCTTTTCACTGGATACGGTGCGCCTGCTGGAAAGCGGGCAGGTGCCGCTGGCCCTGGGCTATGCGGCCATCAGCGTATTCGGCGGGCTGCTCGCCACCTGGGCCGGCCTGTCCTTGACCAAACTTTGATAACGAGAGACCGACATGCTCGATTCCAAACTGTTACGTAGCAACCTCCAGGACGTAGCGGACCGCCTGGCTTCCCGTGGCTTTGCCCTGGATGTCGCGCGCATCGAAGCGCTGGAAGAACAGCGCAAGACCGTCCAGACTCGCACCGAAGCCCTGCAGGCTGAACGTAACGCGCGCTCCAAGTCCATCGGCCAGGCCAAGCAGCGTGGCGAAGACATCGCGCCGCTGATGGCCGATGTCGAGCGCATGGCGGGCGAATTGAGCGCGGGCAAGGTCGAGCTGGACGCGATCCAGACCGAGCTGGATTCGATCCTGCTGGGCATCCCGAACCTGCCTCACGAATCGGTGCCGGTCGGTGAAGACGAAGACGGCAACGTCGAAGTGCGCCGCTGGGGCACGCCGACAACTTTCGATTTCCCGGTTCAGGACCACGTGGCCCTGGGCGAGAAGTTCGGCTGGCTGGACTTCGAAACCGCCGCCAAGCTGTCGGGCGCCCGTTTCGCCCTGCTGCGCGGGCCGATCGCGCGCCTGCATCGGGCCCTGGCGCAGTTCATGATCAACCTGCACGTCACCGAGCACGGCTACGAAGAAGCCTACACGCCGTACCTGGTCCAGGCCCCGGCGCTGCAGGGCACCGGTCAGTTGCCGAAGTTCGAGGAAGACCTGTTCAAGATCAGCCGCGACGGCGAGGCCGACCTGTACCTGATCCCGACCGCCGAAGTGTCGCTGACCAACATCGTGGCCGGCGAGATCGTCGACGCCAAGCAACTGCCGATCAAGTTCGTCGCCCACACCCCGTGTTTCCGCAGTGAAGCCGGGGCGTCGGGCCGTGATACCCGCGGCATGATCCGCCAGCACCAGTTCGACAAGGTCGAGATGGTCCAGATTGTCGAACCGTCGAAATCCATGGAAGCGCTGGAGAGCCTGACCGCCAACGCCGAGAAGGTCCTGCAATTGCTGGAACTGCCGTATCGCACCCTGGCCCTGTGCACGGGCGACATGGGCTTCAGCGCGGTCAAGACCTACGACCTGGAAGTCTGGATTCCGAGCCAGGACAAGTACCGCGAGATTTCGTCGTGCTCCAACTGCGGCGACTTCCAGGCCCGCCGCATGCAGGCGCGTTTCCGCAACCCGGAAACCGGCAAGCCGGAACTGGTCCACACCCTCAATGGCTCCGGCCTGGCGGTGGGGCGTACCCTGGTGGCAGTGCTGGAGAACTACCAACAGGCCGACGGTTCGATCCGTGTGCCCGAGGTGTTGAAACCCTACATGGGCGGCATCGAGGTCATCGGTTAAATGGACTATTTGCCACTGTTCCACAACCTGCGCGGCAGCCGCGTGCTGGTGGTCGGCGGCGGGGAGATTGCCTTGCGCAAGTCCCGCCTGCTGGCCGATGCCGGCGCGTTGCTGCGGGTGGTTGCACCCGACATCGAACCGCAGTTGCGGGAGCTGGTCAGTGGCAGCGGCGGTGAGTGTGTCCAGCGCGGTTACCTTGAATCGGATCTGGACGGTTGCGGGCTGATCATTGCCGCCACCGACGACGAACCACTCAATGCCCAGGTCTCGGCCGATGCCCACAAGCGTTGCGTGCCGGTCAACGTGGTGGACGCGCCGGCCCTGTGCAGCGTGATCTTCCCGGCGATTGTCGACCGCTCGCCCTTGGTGATCGCGGTGTCCAGTGGCGGCGACGCGCCGGTGCTGGCGCGGCTGATCCGGGCCAAGCTGGAAACCTGGATTCCTTCGACCTACGGGCAACTGGCCGGGCTGGCGGCGCGTTTTCGCAATCAGGTCAAGCAACTGTTTCCCGATGTCCAGCAGCGCCGGGCATTTTGGGAAGAGGTATTCCAAGGCCCTATCGCTGACCGCCAACTGGCCGGGCAGGGCGGCGAAGCCGAGCGCTTGCTGCGGGAAAAGATCGACGGCCAGGCGCCGAACGCGCCGGGCGAAGTCTATCTGGTGGGGGCCGGGCCAGGTGATCCGGACTTGCTGACCTTCCGCGCCTTGCGCTTGATGCAGCAGGCGGACGTGGTGCTGTACGACCGCCTGGTGGCGCCGGCGATCCTGGAACTGTGCCGGCGTGATGCCGAGCGCATCTACGTTGGCAAGCGCCGCTCCGAACACGCCGTGCCCCAGGACCAGATCAACCAGCAATTGGTGGACTTGGCCCGCCAGGGCAAGCGCGTGGTGCGGTTGAAGGGCGGCGATCCGTTCATCTTCGGTCGCGGCGGTGAAGAGATCGAAGAGCTGGCGGCCCATGGCATCCCGTTCCAGGTCGTCCCGGGTATTACTGCCGCCAGTGGTTGCGCGGCTTACGCCGGGATCCCGCTGACCCATCGCGACTACGCCCAATCGGTGCGTTTCATCACCGGCCATCTCAAGGATGGCACCAGTGACTTGCCGTGGGCCGACTTGGTGTCGCCGGCTCAGACCCTGGTGTTCTATATGGGATTGGTGGGGCTGCCGGTGATCTGCGACGAACTGATCAAGCACGGTCGCGCGGCGGATACGCCAGCGGCGTTGATCCAGCAGGGCACCACGTCGAACCAGCGGGTCTTTACCGGCACTTTGGCGGACTTGCCACGGCTGGTGGCCGAACATGAGGTGCATGCGCCGACGCTGGTGATCGTTGGGGAAGTGGTGCAGTTGCGCGAGAAACTGGCTTGGTTCGAAGGGGCTCAGGGGCAGGTCTAGAGACCGCGTCGCGCCCTTCGCGAGCAAGCCCGCTCCCACATTTGATTGCGTTTAGCCGAAGAATTAAGGCTTACACCGATCCAATGTGGGAGCGGGCTTGTTCGCGAAGAGGCCCTCAACTGCAATAAGGATCCCGGATCAATCCCGGGTCCCACGCCAAATCCCTTTCCCACTCAACCTTTTCCGATCATGGGCGACCGTGAAATCCTGCTTCGGCCCCTTGGGCACGATGCCATTGGGGTTGATGGTCTTGTGGCTGCCGTAGTAGTGGCCCTGGATATGGGTGAAGTCCACGGTTTCGGCAATGCCCGGCCACTGGTACAGCTCCCGCAGCCAGTTCGACAGATTCGGATAATCGGCGATGCGCCGCAGGTTGCATTTGAAGTGACCGAAATACACCGCGTCGAAACGGATCATCGTGGTGAACAGGCGGATATCCGCTTCGGTCAGGTATTCGCCAGCCAAGTAGCGTTTGGTCGCAAGCAAGGTCTCCAGCCGGTCCAGTTCGGCGAATAAAGCGTCGAACGCTTCTTCGTAGGCCCCTTGGGTGGTGGCGAACCCGGCGCGATACACGCCGTTGTTGACCGCCGGGTAGATTCGCTCGTTCAAGGTATCGATATCGCGGCGCAGGTGCTCGGGATACAGGTCCAGGTCGTTGCCAGTCAAACCATCGAAGGCACTGTTGAACATGCGGATGATTTCCGCCGATTCGTTGTTGACGATGCGCTGCTGGCGTTTGTCCCACAGCGCCGGCACGGTGACGCGGCCGGTGTAGTCCGGCGTGTCGGCGGTGTAGCGCTGATGCAGGAATTGCAGATTGTCGAGCTTGTCGCCGCTGGAGCCGTGGTCCTTGTCAAAGGTCCAGCCGTTTTCCAGCATCAGGTAGCTGACCACCGAGACATCGATCAGCGCCTCCAGGCCCTTGAGCTTGCGCACGATCAGCGTGCGGTGGGCCCAGGGGCAAGCCAGGGATACATACAAATGGTAGCGCCCGGCCTCGGCGGCAAAGCCGCTCTCGCCCGAGGGGCCGGCGCTGCCGTCGGCGGTGACCCAATGACGGCGCTGCGCCTGTTCGCGCTGGAAGGTGCCGTCCTTGCTTTCATACCACTGGTCCTGCCAGCGGCCCTTGACCAACAAACCCATCTGGATGTCCTCGCTCAATAATCATTGGAGACGAGTCTATTCCCATAGGTTCGAACTAAAAGCGCAAAGGTTGGGCGTTAATGATCGGTTAAATCGAACGATCCCGAGCGTCCCAATACTGCCGGGCTTTATCGAACGCTTCTTCGCGAGCCAGGCCCAAGCCGCGCAAGGCCAGTGCCATGGTGGCGATCAGCGCCAGTTGCGGGTAGCTGTCCTCGACGTCACCGCGCCAGATCGCCTTCAAATGCTCGGGGTCGAGGCTCTCCGGTTTGACATGGCGCTGCTCGGACAGGCGTGGCCATTCTTCGTCCCAACTGGCGCCGTCGGTGGTGCCGTACAGGTGGCTGTCGGCGTCCGGGTTGATCTCGATTTCGCCGCCGTCGCCCTTGATCACGATGGCGGTGTCACCGAGCAAGCCGCTGGCATCGCGATGCACGGCCTGGTAGCCAGGATGGAAGATGCTTTGCAAGCCACAACGGGCGGCCAGTGGATTGAGAATCCGGGCCAGGGAATGGATCGGCGAGCGCAGGCCCAAGGTGTTGCGCAGGTCGATCATTCGCTGCATTTGCGGCGCCCAGTCCACCAGTGGCATGAAGGCCAGGCCGCCGTTGTCCAGCGCGCTGCCGACCTGTTGCCAATCCCGGCACAGCGGGATCTGCAGCAAGCCCAGCAATTGTTCGGTGTAGAGGCGACCGGCCGTGTGGGCGCCGCCGCCGTGCATGAAAATTCGCACGCCGTTCTGCCCCAGGCACTTGGCCGCCAGCAGGTACCACGGCAAATGGCGCTTCTTGCCGGCGTAGGTCGGCCAGTCGAGGTCCACCGTCAACGCCGGGACCACCAGGCGTTCACGCAGGGCTTCGGTAAAGCCGGCCATTTCCTCGGCGCTTTCTTCCTTGTGCCGCAGCAGCATCAGGAAGGCGCCCAGTTGGGTGTCCTCGACCTTTTCATCGAGCACCATGCCCATGGCTTCGCGGGCTTCTTCGCACGTCAGGTTGCGGGCGCCGCGCTTGCCTTTGCCAAGGATGCGCACGAACTGGGCGAACGGGTGTTCGGCCGGGGTCTCGAGGGTTAGTGCAGGAAAGTCGGTCATAAACAATTCGTCGGTTTGGGCAGGCCCGCCAGCTTGGCGGCGAGTTTGGCGGGAGTGCCTTTGAACAATCGGTTCAGGTGCAGGCTGTTGCCTTTGTCGGCACCCAGTTTCAGCGCCGTGTACTTGATCAGCGGCCGGGTCGCGGGGGAGAGCTGGAATTCGTCGTAGAAACCGCGCAGCAGTTCAAGGATTTCCCAGTGCTCGGGACTCAACTCGATGTTCTCGGCGCTGGCCAGGGCCGTGGCGACTTCGGCCGACCAGTCGTCCAGGTCGGCCAGGTAGCCATCCTTGTCCAGCGCGATGGCGCGGTCGCCCACGTTCAGCGTGTTCATAGCCAGGTGTTGACCTTGTCGTGCTCGATCGATAGCTCGACGAAACCTGAGTAGTCGATGGCTTCGGCCCAGTCTGGCGTGTCCAGGGCGCGGGCCTGGAGGTCCTCGGCGAGCACGAACAGGTTCACGCCGGCGGCCTGCAGCACTGCAAACGGTGGGCTGCCCGGTTGCAACGCGTACGTCGCGTCGCCGCACAGCAGCAGCGCATCCTGATTGCCCAGCACCCGCAGGCAACTGGCGAGGCGGTTATCGCCAAAGGGCGAATGAGACAACACATGCAAAGTCGACATCAGAGGGTGATCACCTGGTCGTAACGGTCGATGAGCGCGGCGATGTCCGGCGCGCTCAGTACTTTCACCTCGCCCAGCGCCAGGGCAGCGCTGGCAACGCCGCGTTCGGCGGCACTGTCGGCGCAGAGGAACAGGTCTTCGACGCCGAACATCGGCAACGCCTGCAGGTTGGCGCTCAGGTCTTTTTGCTGGACCGCCTTGGCGTTCTGGCCGGCGGTGAGCTGGAACACGCCGTCATCGAGAAACAGCAGGCCAATGGGCAGGTCGAACGCGCCGCCGGCCAGGACGATGTCCAGGGCTTCACGGGCGCCGGGGCCGGACCAGGGGGCCTGGCGGCTGATCAGCAATAAAGACTTGGCCATCACGCGCCTCCAAAACAGATCAAGCGGTCGGCGTCCTGGATAGCATCGTGCAACTGGCCCAGCCCGGACAAGGCCCAGGGCGCTTCGACACTGGCCGCCGCCCGCTGGTAGCGCTGGGCTTCTTCCTCGTTCAACACGCCACGACGCAACGCCGCTGCGATGCAGACCACGCCGTCGAGCCGGTTGTCGCTGACGAATGCACGCCACTGTTGGGGCAGGTCCTGTTCGTCCTGGGGCGTGACGACACTGGCGCAGGCGTTATAGACGCCGTCCTGATAGAAAAACAGCCGCACGATCTCATGCCCACCGGCCAGCGCCGCCTGGGCAAACAGCAAGGCACGGCGCGAGGAGGGCGCATGGGCGGCGGAAAACAGCGCAATGGCGAACTTCATGACAGACCCGATCAGCAAAACTGCGGCCATGATAAAGCTTTATGGGCGGTGGGGCGATTGCCAGGAGATTCAACACAAAGGGGCATGCTTTGGATACTTTGTGGCGAGGGGATTTATCCCCGTTGGGTCGCGTAGCGGCCCCTCTTTCAGCCACCGTGGCCTGTCTGATACACCGCGTTGACGGGTCGAGGGGCTGCTTGCAGCCCAGCGGGGATAAATCCCCTCGCCACAGGTGGTCTGCCATGTCCCCGGTCCAAACAGTAGTATTCAATCCATTCGAGCTACTGCTTGAGCCCATGCAACTCGCAATATTCCGCCCACTCCATCCCCGCCATCTCTGCCACTTCCCTGTGCACTTCCAGGCGCTGGGCCTGGTACTCCTCGGGCGAGGGGGCGGTCAACTGCAAAGTCAGTTCCCAGGCAAACAGGCCCAGGCGCTCGGCCTCGGCTTCGAACGCTTCGTGCAAGCGCTCGGCGCGGTACTGCGCGGCGGTCTCGCCCTTGGCCTGGGCCAGCAGGGGGTTGAGGTGGTCCAGTTCGTGGCGCAGTTCGGGGCGCTCATCGAGGAATTTTTCCAGGGCTCGTTCGTGTTGCTGTTCGGTTGCCGCCATGGTCACTCCTTGGGGGATGCAGACTGCTTCTTGCTGGCTTTGGCCGCAGCCGCCAGGCATTCGAGGGCGAATTGTTCGGTGTAGGTCATCTGGATCGGCGTGGTTTCGCCCTTGACGGTGCGTTCGCCGTCGAGGATGTAGCGAATCCGTTTGTCGGTGACGCCGATTCGCTTGGCGATCCACGAAGGTGTCTGGCCGATCTGGCTGATCAGTTTGTCGGCATATTCCGGGGTGGGCTTGTAGAACTCGGCGTTGGGGGTCATGGGGGGGCCGCGTGGCTGGTGGCGATGGCGCGACAGATTGCGTGAATCGGTGCCCGCTGTCGCGGGTAAATTTCAGTAAAGCAGCACGATGGCTCGGGTCGCAGTGCTACAGTCCGTTTTTTTCTCGATGAGTGAACGCAATGCGAATGTTGACGGTGGCCCTGGCCGCCACTTTGCTGGTCGGCTGCGCGGGTTCGGCGATGAACGAGGCGCGGACCCAGGCCCCTTACAAGACCCTGACCTCGGACAAGCCGGAGCAGGTCGTGGCCCAGTGCGTGCAGTTTTCCTGGCAGGACGAAGCGGTATTCGGTGTCGATGCCGGCGCCTACCTGCAACCGGGTAAGAAAGGTGGCTCTACGGTCTACACCCGCTCCGCCGAATCGTTTGTCGATCTGCACGCCGGTGCGACGGGCACCGAGTTGAATTATTACGCCAAGCATGACGACTTCGTGGCCAAGCGCCGATTGGCGGCGTTGGCGACTTGCTTGTAAGCAGCTCGCACTAACGCCCCGGATCCTATGTGGGAGCGAGCTTGCTCGCGATAGCGGCGGGTCAGACGACAGAAATGTTGACCGTTAAATGGCTATCGCGAGCAAGCTCGCTCCCACAGGGCTGCGCCTCAAGCAGTGTCCAGGCGCTTCTGGAAGAAGAAGTGTTGGTGGCCTGGCGGGTAGTCGTCGATCAGGCCGCACTCGGTGAAGCCGTGTCTGCGGTAGAACTCTGGGGCCTGGAAGTCGAAGGTGTCCAGCCAGATGCCCACGCAGTTTTTCTCCCGGGCCAGTGCTTCGGCCATCTGCATCAGGGTCGAGCCGGTGCCCTGGCCCCGGGCCTGTTCCGGCACGATCAGTAACTCGATATACAGCCAGTGAAAAAACACTCGGCCGTAGAGCCCACCGACAATTTCGCCCTGTTCGTCGCGCACCAGCCAGGCCACCAGTTCAGGCACCGTCCCGCCGGTCTTGGCGGTGTTATAGGCACGAAGCGGGGCGAGGATGGCTTGGCGTTCTTCGTCGGTGGGGGTGTCCGTGCGTTCGATGCGTAGCGTCATCGGCGATGTCCCTATTCAGTCAAGATCAAGCGCAGGAGCCTATCCCAAAGGCTGCCGTGACGTCATCCGGTCGGCGGGGAAACAGGCGCATTACGCAAACCAAGCCATACTGCCTAATGCTTTTGAAGCGATCCCTATCCCTAAAAACAAGAAGAGACCGACTCATGAAGTTCGAATCCTTGGCCCGGACCCTCATTGCGACGTCACTGACCCTCGGTTGTTTATCGGCGTACGCCGCTTCCCAGGCGCCGGTGGCGGCCGAGAACGGCATGGTGGTCACCGCCCAGCACCTGGCGACCCATGTGGGTGTCGATGTGCTCAAGAACGGCGGCAATGCCGTGGATGCGGCGGTGGCGGTGGGCTATGCCCTGGCGGTGGTGTATCCGGCGGCGGGCAATCTGGGCGGGGGTGGTTTCATGACCCTGCAATTGGCCGACGGTCGCAAGACGTTCCTGGATTTCCGCGAAAAGGCCCCCCTGGCCGCCACCGCCAACATGTACCTGGACAAGGACGGCAACGTCGTGCCTGAACTCAGCACCCGTGGCCACCTGGCGGTCGGCGTGCCCGGCACCGTGTCCGGCATGGAGCTGGCGTTGAGCAAGTACGGCAGCAAACCGCGGGCGGAATTGATCGCCCCGGCCATCAAGTTCGCCGAGGAAGGCTTCGCCCTGGAGCAGGGTGATGTCGATCTGCTGGAAACCGCCACCGATGTGTTCAGGAAGGACATGCGCGACTCCGGTGCGATCTTCCTGCACAACGGCGAGCCCATGCAGGTCGGCCAGAAGCTGGTGCAAAAAGACCTCGCCAAGACCCTGCGGGAAATCTCCGCCAAGGGTGCCGACGGTTTCTACAAGGGCTGGGTCGCCGATGCCCTGATCACCTCCAGCCAGGCCAACAAAGGCATCATCACCCAGGCCGACCTGGACAAGTACAAGACCCGCGAGCTCGCCCCGGTGGAGTGCGACTACCGTGGCTACCACATCATCTCGGCGCCGCCGCCCAGTTCCGGCGGGGTGGTGCTGTGCCAGATCATGAATATCCTCGACGGCTATCCGATGAAGGAGCTGGGGTTCCATTCGGCCCAGGGCATGCACTATCAGATCGAAGCCATGCGCCACGCCTACGTGGACCGCAACAGCTACCTGGGTGACCCGGATTTCGTGAAGAACCCCATCGACCATCTGCTGGACAAGCACTACGCCGCCAAGCTGCGGGCCGCGATCGAGCCGCAAAAAGCCGGTGACTCGCAGAAAATCAAGCCCGGGGTGGCGCCCCATGAGGGCAGCAATACCACCCATTACTCCATCGTCGACAAGTGGGGCAACGCCGTTTCGGTCACCTACACCTTGAACGACTGGTTCGGCGCGGGCGTCATGGCGAGCAAGACCGGGGTGATCCTCAACGATGAGATGGACGACTTCACCGCCAAGGTTGGCGTGCCCAACATGTATGGCCTGGTGCAGGGCGAGGCCAACGCCATCGCGCCGGGCAAGGCACCGCTGTCATCCATGAGCCCGACCATCGTCACCAAGGACGGCAAGACGGTCATGGTGGTGGGCACTCCGGGTGGCAGCCGGATCATCACCGCGACGTTGCTGACCATCCTCAACGTGATCGACTACGGCATGAACCTTCAGGAGGCGGTCGATGCGCCGCGTTTCCACCAGCAATGGATGCCGGAGGAAACCAACCTGGAGACGTTCGCGGCCAGCCCCGATACCCAGAAACTGCTGGAGAGCTGGGGGCACAAGTTTGCCGGCCCGCAGGACCCCAACCACATCGCCGCGATCCTGGTCGGCGCGCCGTCATTGGGCGGCAAGCCAGTGGGTAAGAACCGCTTCTATGGCGCCAACGACCCCCGTCGCAATACCGGGTTGTCGCTGGGTTACTGATGGGGTGCGCGGCTGCGACACGGTTTGAAGAGGGAAGGTGATGAACACCGCATTGCTGATTATCGATGTCCAGAACGCGCTGTGCAGTGGCGAAGAGGAATGCTTCGACAGCCAGCGCATCATCCGGACCATCAGTGACCTCGGTGCCAGGGCCAGGGCTGCCGGCCGGACGGTGATCTTGATCCAGCATGAAGAGCTGGATGGGGCACTCACCCATGGCGCCGCCGGCTGGCAACTGGCTGCCGGCCTGTCGACCGCGGCGGATGACCTGCGGGTGCGCAAGACCACGGCCGATGCTTTCTACCAGACCGACCTGCAACCGTTGTTGCAGGCCCGGGGCATCGACCGCCTGGTGATCTGCGGGCTGCAAACCGACTATTGCATCAATGCCACCGTGCGCCAGGCCCATGCTCTGGGGTACGACGTGGTCCTGGCGGCCGATGCCCACTCCACCGTGGACAACGGCAGCATGGCGGCCGAGCAGATCATCGCCAACCACAACAACCGGCTGGGGCGGCTGAGCAGTGCGGTATCGCGGATTGATGTAATGCCGGCTGCTGAAATCCGTTTGTAGCCGATACTCGCTGTTTGGGCTGGAGCAGGGGGCCTATGGCTCAGCATCGAGGATGGTTTTTCACGGCGCGCCAAGCACCATCGTCCAGTACACCCCCGCATCGCTGCGCGAGTCGCTGGCCGACGCTGCGCCCATCTGGGTGAACATCGGGTTCATCAGGTTGGCGCAGTGTCCGGGGCTGGCGAGCCAATCGTGCAGGGCCTGGCTCGGTGAGCGTTGGCCGGCGGCGATGTTCTCGCCCAATTTACGCCCGCGAAAGCCGGCGCTCCTGGCGCGATCAGAGGTGGAGCGACCGTCCGGGTCGCGATGAGCGAAATAATTGTCCTGGGCCATCGACCGGCTGTGGCCTTGGGCGGCCGTTCCCAACGCGGCGTTCCAGCTCAGCGGCCGAGCCGCCGCGAAGCGCTGGCGCCCGCACATCCGTGGCTTGGCCCTGGCGGCGTTGACCTGGGCCAGCAGCGTCTTGTCCGCCGAACCCTCGTCGCTCATCCGCGTGCCACCCATGGGCTGCGCCAGCACCAGGCGCCACTCGTCACCGACCCGATTGATGCCGATATCGGCGTACTGGTCGTCCAGCAGCGCCGCGCAATGCTCGTCCGCCAACCTCTCGAAGGCCTCTTCGGCATCCCGTGCATCGGTCAGGCGGATGCTGCGCACGGCCCGGGCTTGATAGCCGGCGTCCTGCAAGGTTTCCCGCAGGCCACCGCGAAAGCCGATCGGCAAAGCCAGGTTCGCACGCAGCACCAGCGGCTGCGTGGCGCGCACCGTGCGCCATTCACAACGGCGGGTCTGGCTGCGGAAGTCGTTGATGGCGTCCACCAGTTGCCTTTCGCCGCGCGCATGGGCGGGGCTGGTGAATAAGGGAAACAAGGCAAGCAGGCACAGCGAAACGAAACGGCAAGAGCGAACAAGGTGGCGCATGGGGCGAACGGCTCAAGAGAGGGAGTTGCTTTAGCGCCAAGCTTGGCGCCGATCAGCTGGAAAAACCGTGGCCGCAGGTTGGCTAGGTTTTCACGGCTGGGGTAGGACTGTGGGTTTGGAAACAAGTTTCCGGAAGACAAAGACTATCTGCGAGCTGGCCCGGCTCATTGTGGCGAGGGGAAAACCCACTCGGCACAATGAGTTCGGTCAGTTCAATTCGCCGTTTCAGCCACAGGCACCTTGGCCCGCTCAACCTTGCGATAGGTCAGCAACACGATGCCGGTCACCACGATCGCGCCGCCCATCACCTGGCCCGGGTTGAGCATCTGGTCCAGCACCAGCCAGCCGATCAGCAGTGTCGCGAGCGGTTCGATGTTCATCACCGGAGCGTTACGTGGCATGTCCAGGCGGGGCACGGAAATGAACAGCACGATGAACCCGGTGCCATAGAGCACCACCAGGGTCGCCAGAGCGAGCCAGCCGGTGCTGCTGGCCGGCAGGTCGAAACCGCCGGGCAGGGCACCGGTCAGGCCGGCGAGGTTGACGCTGCTGAACACGATGAAAATCGTCAACAGGCTGCGTACCGAACCGCGCACCTGGGACAACTTGTGGTCGGTGATCCACAGCGCGCAGGCGAACACGCAGGCGGCGCAGAAGGCCAGGCCCACCCCGAGCAACCATTGCGGGCCGACGTCCTGCCCAGAGGCTAAGCGTGCCGGTACTTCCAGCACGAACACCAGCCCCACCAGGATCATGCCCATCAACGCGGCGGTGCGCGCCGTTGGGCGTGGCCCGCCCAGCGCCCAGGTCAGCAAGGCCAGCAGGATCGGAAACACATTGCCCACCAACAAGGCCAACGCCACCGGCACGCGCGCTACGGCGGAGTACAGGCACAGGCTCTGGGCGCCGATCAACAACCCCAGGGTCAATTGCCAACGCCACGCACCGGGCGGTAGGCGCAGACGCTGGCGTTGCCAGAGTACCATCGCTGTCAACACCAGCAGCGTGCCGCCCGAGCGCAGCAGGATCGCCAGCAGCACCCCGGCACCATCGTCGAAGGCAGCCCGGGCGGCGACATGGTTGCCGGCGAAGGCACAGCCCATGCACAGCAGAACGAGCACCGCGAGGTGGCGGGGTAACGGCGCGGGGGGAGCGGGTATAGCGGTGGAACGGGCCATGGCAGGTGTCTCGAAGGCGGCCGCCAAGGCAAAAGGCCTCGGACCGGCTATTTTTAGTTATGGGTTGTCGTACAACTAAAAACTTTGTACCCCATAGGGTGGTAACAGACAAGCTCCCTCGCCACATCGTATGTCTCGCACATTGTCTGGCGCTTTGCTGTACAACAATCTTGCCGCTGTGTCGTTTACAGCCTTGCCCTTTTTACGGAACAACTCATGCGCCTGGCTGATTTCATTCTCGACAATATCGAGCCGATTCTTCAGGCGTGGGAAGACTTCGCCAAAACCATCACCCCCGCGTCCATTGGCATGGATTCCATTGCCCTGCGCGATCATGCCGAACAGATGCTGCGCACCATCGCTGCCGACCTGCGCACCTCGCAAACGCGCAAAGAGGCGATTGCCAAATCCCACGGGGAGGCGCCGACGACGGACACCGAAACCGCCGCCGAAACCCATGCGGTGATCCGCCAGTCCTCCGGTTTCACCGTGGAGCAAATGGTCTCCGAATACCGGGCCCTGCGCACCAGCGTGCTCATGCTCTGGATGCCGCATACGCAGTTGGATCACAAGCAGGTCATGGACGATCTGATTCGCTTCAACGAGGCCGTGGACCAGGCCTTGGCCGAGTCTCTCGTCAGCTACTCCGGGGCGGTGGACGCGTCGCGCAACATCTTTCTGGGGATTCTCGGGCATGACCTGCGCAGCCCCTTGGGTGCGATCCTGCTGAGTTCCGAAGTGCTGCTGCGGGCGGGGGACCTGCCCGCCAAAGTCACCAAGATTTCTTCGCGCATCTACACCAGCGTCAAGCGGGCCAACAAAATCGTCGGCGATCTGCTGGATTTCACCCGTACCCAACTCGGCTCGGGTATTCCGGTGCGGCGCTTCAACGGCGATCTGGTGGCGGCCTGCGAAGGCATGGTGGAGGAGGCGCGGGCGTATCACCCGGAAAGCGAAATCATCTTTGAAACGACCGGCGCTCTGGAGGGGCTGTTTGATCAGGCCCGCATGGAGCAGGTGTTCTCCAACCTGATCGGCAATGCCGTCCAGCATGGCGCCGAGGGCACGCCGATTACCGTTTCGTTGAGCGCTGAAGAGGATATGGCAGTGATTGCGATCAACAACCAGGGCAAGCCTATCGAGAAAGATGCCATTGCCAGAATCTTCAACCCGATGGTCCGCAATCTGCGTGAAACGCAGTACGGTTCCACGGCCGGGCTCGGACTGGGCCTGCACATCGCCTCGGCGATCGTATCCGCCCATAAGGGCACCATCGACGTGCATTCCAGGGCGCGAGTCGGAACGACCTTTACCGTGCGTATACCGCTGCACCCGGACTGATCGATTATCCGGTTGAGCACGCTGGTGATCTTGTACGATGTCTTATCACAGGGTAAAACTGTCGTCCCGTCCAATAATAATTAACGGAGACGCACGATGGATGTTTCGCACGCTGCAACTGCCGGCGACCAGGGCCGGCGGGTATTCCTGAAAAAAACCTTGGTGGTCTCGGCCGCCGCCGCCACCCTTGGCAACCTGCCCGGGCTCGCCCAGGCCGAGCCCTTGAGCCAGCGTTACCCGGACCCACTCATCAATATCCTTGACCCCAGCTTCATGGACTTGCGTATTTTCAACGCCAGCGTGGAGAAGCTCGCCACCGGCCTGCGTTGGGCCGAAGGGCCCGTGTGGGTCGGTGACGGGCGGTACCTGCTGGTCAGTGACATTCCCAACAACCGCATCGTGCGCTGGGATGAAATCACCGGCGGTCTGTCGGTGTACCGAGAGAATGCCAATTTCTCCAACGGCATGTGCCGCGATCGCCAGGGGCGGCTGCTGGTGTGCGAAGGCTCCACCACCTCCAGCGAAGGCCGACGCATCACCCGCACCGAACACAACGGCACCCTCACCGTGCTGGCGGACAGTTTCGAGGGCAAGCCTTTCAACTCGCCCAACGACATCGTCTGCAAGCGGGACGGTTCGGTCTGGTTCACCGACCCGCCGTTCCAGACCGGCAACAACTACGAGGGGCACAAAGTCACGCCCGTCCAGCCCCACGCGGTGTACCGCATCGACGGCGAAACCGGCAAGGTCAGCCGGGTGATCGACGACCTGGCGGGGCCGAACGGGTTGTGCTTTTCCCCGGACGAAAAAATCCTCTACGTGGTCGAAGGCCGGGCCAAGCCCAACCGCTTGATCTGGGCCATCGCCGTCAAAGACGACGGCACCCTGGGCGAGCGGCGCAAGCACATCGAAGGCTTGGATTACGCGGCGATCGATGGGATCAAGTGCGATGAAAGCGGCAATCTCTGGTGCGGCTGGGGCGGCAACGGCGACCCCAAGGCCGATCTGGAAAAACTCGACGGCGTGCGGGTGTTCAATCCCGAAGGCAAGGCCATCGGGCACATCTCCCTGCCGGAGCGTTGCCCCAACGTCTGCTTCGGCGGTCGGGAAGGCAATCGGTTGTTCATGGCCGGCAGTCACTCGTTGTATTCACTGTTCGTGAATACACGGGGGGCGACGTTTGCCTGAGTGAAACACTCACCCTTGGCGTTGATGGACTTTGTGGCGAGGGAGCTTGCTCCCGCTGGGCTGCGTAGCAGCCCCTCAACCAGGCAGCGCGGTGTGTCTGGTTGATTCAAGCAGCTTCATTCGGGGCCGCTTCGCGCCCCAGCGGGAGCAAGCTCCCTCGCCACGGGTTCCACTTACTGTCTGGCTCTAGGGGCCGTACTGCCCCGCACCGTCAATTCAAACGGCAACACCACATGCCGTTCGGCAATCGGCTTTTTCTCGATCAGGGCAATCAGCATCTCCACCGCTTTTTGCCCAAAGATCTCGGCAGGCTGCGAAATGGTCGTCAGGGGCGGGTCGCAATAGGCGGCGAACGGGATGTCGTCAAAGCCCACCAGGGAAATGTCCTCGGGCACTCGCAAGCCCATTAGCTTGATGCGCCTGAGGGCGCCGATGGCCATTTCGTCGTTTTCACAGAACAGCGCACTGGGTCGATCGGCCAGCGCCAGCATCGCACCGGCACCGTCGTCACCGGCCTTCAAGGTGAAGTCGCCATGGCAGATCAGGCTGGGGTCGACGACGATGCCAGCCTGGTGCAGGGCATCCTGGTAGCCAGCCACGCGGTCCAGGGTCAGGGGGCTGCTGCGTGGTCCCTTGATGATGCCTATGCGGCGATGGCCGAGGCCGATCAGGTGTTCGGTCATGGCCTGGGCGGCGGCTCGGTTGTCGAGGCTGATGGTCGGGTAGGGGGCACCTTTGACCACTTCGCAGGCGTTGACCAGCGGCAGGCTGTCGGCGCCAGTGGGCATCGATTCGAACGGATCGCTGGCACGCAACTGGATCACCCCGTCGGCCTGGTGGGCGTAGACCAGGGCGGCGAATTCCCGCTCGATCTGCGCCCGACCCTGGGTGTCGCACAACAGCAATCGATAACCCGCCGCCTGCGCAGCCTGTTGCGCGCCACTGATGACCCGGGCGAAAAACGTGTTGGCGATGGCCGGTACCAGGATCACTAGGTTGCCGGTCCGGCGGGAGCGGAATTGCACCGCCATCAGGTTGGGCCGATAGCCAGCCTGTTCCACTGCCGCGTTGACCTTGTCCCGTGTTTCGGGGAGTACCCGCTCGGGCGATTTCAGGGTTCTGGACACCGTGGCCACCGAAACACCCGCCAGCCGGGCCACCTCACGAATGTTGGACAAAATCACCTCGGGGAACAGGGGGTACGGTGGGGGAGCTTACCGCAGGTTGAGCGCCTCACAAATATTCCACGGTGAACCCTGTGAGTTTGACACGCGGGAAAACTGAGCCTAGATTTCCGCCATGATGTAACCGGTTACATCATCATCCTGACAGGAAGAGAATCGCGATGAATCCTGTAGCACCGAAAATAAGAATGGGCTTCGTCGGCGGTGGAGAGGGCGCTTTCATCGGCCAGGCTCACCGTCAGGCCGCGGGCCTGGACGGCGGTTTCGAACTGGTGTGCGGCGCGTTCAGCCGCGATCCGCACAACACTCGGCAGGCGGGTACGGCCCTGGGCCTGGCCACGTCCCGTTGTTATCACGACTGGCAGCAAATGCTCGACACCGAAGCGCTGCTGCCGCTTGATCAGCGCATGGAGTTGCTGGTCATCGTCACCCCGAATCATCTTCATGCACCCATCGCCAGCCAGGCCTTGAAAGCCGGTTTCCATGTGTTCAGCGAGAAGCCCGCCGCGCTGGACCTCAAGGAACTGCTGGCCCTGCGCGAGGTGCTGCAGGGCAGCCGTTGTCTCTATGGCCTGGCCCACACCTATCTGGGCTATCCCATGGTGTGGCAGGCCCGGGACATGGTGCGCTCGGGCGTGATCGGCCGGGTGCGCAAAGTGCTGGTCGAGTACCCCCAAGGCTGGCTCAGCCAGGATGTCGCCGCCCAAGGCAATAAGCAGGCCGAGTGGCGCGACGATCCCGGCCAGTCCGGCCTGGGCGGTTGCATCGGCGACATTGGTACCCATGCGTTTTCCCTGGCCGAATTCGTCGCGGACCAACCGATCCAGCAGCTATGCGCGGCGTTGGGCACGCACGTCCCGGGGCGGCAACTGGATGACGATGCGGCGATGCTGTTCAAGATGGCGGGTGGCGCCAGCGGTGTGTTGATCGCAAGTCAGGTCTGCACCGGCGAAGAGAACCCGCTGAAGATTCGCGTCTACGGCGACAAAGGCGCCTTGGAGTGGCGCCAGGAAGAACCGGCGAGCCTGATCCATCGCGCCTTCGACCAGCCTTTGCGCATCCTGCGTAGCGGCGTTGGCCAGCCGTGGCTGTGCGAGGCGGCCACGCGGCGCATGCGTCTGCCGGCCGGGCATCCCGAGGGCTACCTGGAAGCCATGGCCAACCTCTACGGTGATTTCGCCCACGCCATTCGCAGCCATGTCGAAGGCCCCGACGCCCCGGGCGTACCGGGCATCGAGACCGGCTTGCGTGGCATGGCGTTCATCGAGGCCGCCATCCTCAACCACCGTGGCGACGCGAAATGGACCGCCGTGCAAACCGGAGCATCCCTGTTGTGAATACCCTCGACAAGACACCGAGCGGCCTGCGCGGCCCAGGCATTTTCCTGGCGCAGTTCATGTCCGCCGAAGCCCCGTTCGACACCCTGGCCAACATCGCCCAGTGGGCCGCTTCACAAGGCTACAAGGCCATTCAACTGCCGACATCGGGCACGCAATACATTGACTTGGCCCGGGCCGCCGAGAGCCAGGCCTATTGCGATGAGCTCAAGGCCACCTGTGCCCAGGCTGGTGTCGAGATCAGCGAGTTATCGACGCACCTGCAAGGCCAGTTGGTGGCGGTGCACCCGGCGTTCGACGCGCTGTTCGATGACTTCGCCCCGGCCCATTTGCGTGGCCAGCCCCAGGCGCGGACCGAGTGGGCGATCGAGCAACTCAAGCTGGCCGCCCGCGCCAGCCAGCGGCTGGGTCTCAAGGCCCATGCGACGTTTTCCGGCGCGCTGCTGTGGCCGTATCTCTACCCCTGGCCGCAGCGGCCGGCGGGACTGGTGGAGCAGGGCTTCGCCGAACTGGCCCGACGCTGGTTGCCGATTCTCGATGCCTTCGACGCGGCGGGGGTGGACCTGTGCTACGAAATCCACCCCGGCGAAGACCTCCACGACGGCGCCTCGTTCGAACGTTTCCTGGAGGCGGTCGATCATCACCCGCGGGCGGCGATTCTCTACGATCCCAGTCATCTGCTGCTGCAACAAATGGACTACCTGGGCTTCATCGACCGTTACCACTCACGTATCCGCATGTTCCACGTCAAGGACGCCGAGTTCCGCCCCGATGCCCGTTCCGGGGTGTACGGCGGCTACCAGGGCTGGGTCGATCGTCCCGGGCGGTTCCGTTCGTTGGGCGATGGCCAGATCGATTTCAAATCGATTTTCAGCAAGCTGACCCAATACGATTTCAGCGGTTGGGCGGTCCTGGAATGGGAATGTTGCCTGAAGGATTCGCAACAGGGCGCCGCAGAAGGGGCGGCGTTCATCCAGCGGCACATGATCAGCAAGACCGGCAAGGCGTTCGACGATTTCGCCAGCGTCACGGCGGATGAGGATTCCAACCGGCGGTTGTTGGGCTTGCCCCCAATGCCAATGACATAACCCTGTGGCGAGGGGATAAATCCCCTCGCCACAGGGGCTCTGCAAAACTCCATTTCAACAAGAACAACAATAAAACGGTGACGGTCATGACCACGATGAATGCACGCCTCAGCGTGATGATGTTCCTGCAGTTCTTTATCTGGGGTGGCTGGTTCGTCACCCTCGGCACCTTCCTCTCCAGCACCCTGGGCGCCAGCGGTGGGCAGATCGGCATGGCGTTCTCCACGCAATCGTGGGGAGCGATCATTGCGCCGTTCGTCATTGGCCTGATCGCCGACCGCTTCTTCAACGCCGAACGTATCCTGGCGGTGTTGCACCTGCTCGGCGCGGTGTTGCTGTATCAGCTGTATTCGGCGGCGGATTTCAGCGTGTTCTACCCGTACGTGCTGGTGTACATGGTGGTCTACATGCCGACGCTGGCCCTGGTCAATTCCGTGGCCTTCCGGCAGATGCGCGATCCGGCGCTGGAGTTCTCTCGCATCCGGGTGTGGGGCACCCTTGGCTGGATCGTCGCGGGTGTGGTGATCAGCTTCGTGTTCGCCTGGGATTCGCGCGAAGCGATCTCGGCAGGCGGCTTGCGCAATACGTTCCTGATGGCGGCCATCGCGTCTCTGGTCCTGGGGTTCTATAGTTTCTCGCTACCGGCCACGGCGCCGCTCAAGGCACAGGCCAGCGCGGGCGGCGTCAAGCAACTGCTGGGGCTGGACGCGCTGGGGCTGTTGAAGGATCGCAGCTACCTGGTGTTCTTCATCGCCTCGATCCTGATCTGCATTCCCCTGGCGTTCTATTACCAGAATGCCAACCCGTTCCTGGCCGAAACCGGGATGACCAACCCAACGGCGAAAATGGCCATCGGGCAGGTCTCGGAAGTGTTGTTCATGCTGCTGTTGCCGCTGTTCATCCAGCGCTTTGGCATCAAGCTGGCGCTGTTGGTGGGCATGTTGGCGTGGGCGTTGCGCTACGTGTTGTTCGCCTACGGCAATAACGGCGACCTGGCGTTCATGCTGTTCACCGGTATTGCCCTGCATGGCATCTGCTACGACTTCTTTTTTGTCTCGGGGCAGATCTACACCGACGCCAAGGCTCCGGAGCGCTTTCGCAGCTCGGCCCAGGGCCTGATTACCCTGGCGACCTATGGCGTGGGGATGCTGATCGGATTCTGGGTGGCGGGGCAGGTGACCGATCACTTTGTCGTGGCGGGCGGTCATGACTGGCAGAGCATCTGGCTGTTCCCGGCCGGTTTCGCGCTGCTGGTGTTGGTCTGCTTCCTGTTTACCTTCCGTGGCCAGCAGGCGCTCGTTGCGCCGTCAAAGGCTTGAAGCAGGGCTGGGCGTCAGTCATTTGTGACTGACGTCCAGCTTGGTGTAGGTCACTTTCCCGCCTTCGTTGGAATAACCCTTGTTGTCCAAGGTGTAGACACCGGCCTTGAAATAGAAGTTATAGCTGTACCAGGACGGGTCCAACTTCACCTGTTTGCCCGTGCTGCCGATCAGCACGGAGAGCTTGCCTTGCTTGTCCATCTGCAGCGAATAGGAGAAGGCCTTGTTCAGCGGCACGTTTGGCACGGTGTAGATCACCGGGCTTTTCTTGTCCTTGGGCTTGACCCGGTATTCCACGTCGATATTGCCGGTGCCCTTGGCGTAGCGGTACACCAGTTTCAATAACGGCGTGGGGGCATCCTTGGCGTGGATCTGCGCCACCACCACCCGGCCTTCTGAAGGTACCTGGTTCACCGCCAGGGTGCCCTTGAGGGTATTGGTGCCGCTGTTGTAGCGCCAGTTGCGCAGCTTGCCGTCCTTGCCGGTTTCCCGCAGTTCGGAGCGCGGGTACTCGCTTTTACCGGTATGAGAGCCAGTGACCGGCGCCCAGAAGACGATCCGCTGGCCGTTATTGTCGAAATACTTGTTTTTCAGGGTCGGCATGGCTTTGGTCGCCACGACTTGCGCCGGCGTTTGCACGGGCAGGGTAATGTTCCAGACAGTCAGGTCAATCATGATGAAACCCTCCAACGGGACCGGCCGCTACCTGGCGGCCATCAAGACAGAAACTGCCTTCCGTGGCGCAGTTTTCATGTTATCGACGGGGGGCTGCTTCGCTGGAGGCGCACCTGACGGATGGCTCTGCGGCGAGCCTTTCAGGCACTGAATTGGGCGGATTTTCGTGTGTCAATTTGTTGCTGATCGGTTAGAGTACGCGCCGCCCGAGAGACGGATCCCGGGCGTCTTCCCATGGAGCGTCAAATGAATCACATCAGCAAAGTTGTCGCCTGCACACTGTTGGGCCTGGCCCTGGCGGGTTGCACCGGCACCCCGATGAAAACCCAGCAATACGACAGCAGCCAATACACCGTTGTCGGCCACAGTGAAGCCAAGGCCACCGGCCTGCTGCTGTTCGGCCTGATCCCGATCCGCCAGAACAACCGTTTCGTACGCGCCCAGACCGCGGCGATCAAGGCCAAGGGCGGTGACGCCATGATCAACACCCAAGTCCAGGAAAACTGGTTCTGGGCCTGGGTCCTGACCGGCTACACCACCTCGGTGTCCGGTGATGTGGTCAAGCTGAAAAGCGTTCAGTGACACCCTGCTTCAAAGGTAAGCGAGCCTGCCGGTTGTAAAGGCGCTTGCCTGTGGCGAGGGAGCTTGCTCCCGCTCGATCGCGCAGCGATCGCAAAAGGGCCGCTTCGCAGCCCAGCGGGAGCAAGCTCCCTCGCCACAACAGCCCTATCTGCCGGATCCTCGATCACTGTCCTCCCACCACCATATGCGTGAACGGCGCCACATACGCCTGCAACGTCACCAGCCCGCCCACCAGAATCGCCAGCACCACCGAGTGGAAAAACACGTAGCGCAGGATTTCGCCTTCGTGACCGTACCAACGGGTCGCTGTGGAGGCGACCACGATCGACTGCGCGTCGACCATCTTGCCCATCACCCCACCGGAACTGTTGGCTGCAGCCATCAACACCGGGCTGATGCCCAGTTGCTCGGACGTGACCCGTTGCAAGCCGCCAAACAACACGTTGGAGGCGGTGTCCGAGCCGGTCAGTGCCACGCCGAGCCAGCCCAGCAGGGTGCCGAACATGGGGTAGAAAATGCCCGTGGCGGCGAAGGCCAGGCCCATGGTCGCGTCCAGGCCTGAATACCGCGTGAGGAACCCCAGGGCCAACATCGCCACGATGGTGATCAGCGAGTAGCGCACCACCCAGAGCGTTCGCAGGTAGTGGTGCAGCAGTTGTGGAATGGAATAGCCCATCAGCAAGCCACCGAGAATCGCGGCCAGGAAGATGCCGCTGCCCGTGGAGGTGAACCAGTTGAACTTGTAGACCGCTTCCTCGGTTTTAGGCTGGGGCACCACGGGCGGGACTTTTTCGATCTGCTGGTGAATGGTGCCGAAGGTCACCAGGGGCGAGAAGATCGGATTGGCCTCGCGCATTGGCTTGCCTTGGGGATCCAGTCTGGCCGATTGGGTCTGGGGGTCGATGGCCGGACGGGTGTCGAACAGGTTCTTGAAGCCTTGGGTACCCCAGGCGAATACGAACACCGTAAGGATGATCCACGGCATCCAGGCCCGCCCCACGGCGGAGCGGGTGTCGCTGGAAAACGCGGCGCTGGCGACGGGTTTCTCATCCTCGCTGACATCAATCTTCGAGTTGTCGACCCGCCCGGACAGCGCGGCGGAGGTGTGCACCGTGGCCGGTTTCCAGACCTTCAGGAAACCGGTGAGGCAGGCCATGGAAATCAGCGCGGCGATGACGTCCACCAGCATCGGCCCGTGGTAGTTGGACACCAGGAACTGCGGGATGGCGAAGCTGACACCGGCCACCAGGATCGCCGGCCAGACCTCCAGCATCTTGCGCCACCCGGCGAAAGCCCAGATCAACCAGAACGGCACCAGCACCGAGAAAAACGGCAACTGCCGACCGACCATCATGGACAGCTCCATTTCATCCAGCCCGGTGACTTTGGCCAAGGTGATGATGGGCGTGCCCAGGGCGCCGAAGGCCACGGGCGCGGTGTTGGCGATCAGCGCCAGACCCGAGGCGGCCAGGGGGGAGAACCCCAGCCCGATCAGGATCGCCCCGGTCACCGCCACCGGCGTGCCGAAGCCCGCCGCACCCTCGAAAAACGCGCCGAAGCAAAAGGCGATCAACAGCAGTTGCAGACGCCGGTCGTCGGTGATGCGCGCGAGGGAATCCTGCAGGACCTTGAACGAACCGTTTTCGGTGGTCAGCCGGTGCAGGAAAATGATGTTGAGCACGATCCAGCCGATGGGCAGCAGGCCGTTGGCCGCGCCATAAAGCGCCGCAGACCCAGCCATGCCAGCGGGCATGCCGAAGGCGAAAATCGCGATCAGCAAGGCCGAGGCCAGGGCCAGCAAGGCCGCCAGGTGTGCCTTGACATGAAAGAACGCCAGGGACGCCAGCATCACCACCACCGGAACCGCCGCCAGGAGCGTGGACAGCACCGCATTACCGAAGGGATCGTAGACTTGTTGCCAGACCATGTTCCACCTCTGCTTTTTATTGTTGGAAGTGCAGGCCCCAGGGGGGATTGGCAGAGAAGTATAGGCGGGGATTGGCGAGGGGAATGGCGCAGAGGCCTGGGGTAAGACCCTGTGGCGAGGGAGCTTGCTCCCGCTGGACTGCGCAGCAGGCCCAAGTTTTTTGTTTAAGCACAAATTCTTGGGGCGGCTTCGCCACCCAGCGGGAGCAAGCTCCCTCGCCACAGGTAAGTGGTGTGCTGGCTAGCGTGGGGGCTCACCTTCCTCCAGGCGAAGTCCGAGGCTCAAGTCATCGCAGCTTTGCGACCAGGCGACCAGCCAGTCAGGCATGGCTGGCGATTGTTCGGCCAGGCCCAGCTCGCGGATGAACTCAGCCGGTGCAATCGTGCCTTTGGCCGAGCGGAACAGGCCGCGCATGATCACCACCCCGACCACACGTCCCTGGCTGATGAAACGGTGCTCCATGAACGTCCATTTTTCGTCCCAGCCGAGCAGGCGGGTGTGCACCTCGAACGCCTCGAACAGTTTCAACTCCCGCCTGAACTTGCCCCAGACATCCCCCACGATAGGCACCGCCCGGTTGCGCAACGCCACTTTGTAGGCGCCGCTGCGCAGCACGTAATCCATGCGTCCCACATCGGCCAATGTGAAGTAGCGTCCGTTGGTGACATGGCGATTGAGGTCCAGGTCCAGCGGCCATACCCGCATGCGCACCACGGTGGTGCCCAAGGGCGCCGCCGGCTTGCGCCACGGGCGGCGGAACAGCATCAGCAACAGTCGGAACCAGAGATTCATAAGTAGGCCGTGAAGAGGGAAAGCGGCGCACTCTAGACCCCGTGCAGGGAGCGGGCTAGGTGCGAAAATGACGATTTGTGTGGCAATCGCGCATTTGGGGCATGTTCGAGAGGCTTTTGTGGCAGGAAGCAAGCTCCCTCGCCACAAAAAGCAGTGCGGCGCTACAAAAGCGCAACGCGCTCGTTCAGCCCTTCGCCGCCATCGCCGTCACTTCCACTTTCATGCCTTCAACCGCCAGCGCTGCCACACCCACCGCCGCACGAACCGGCCAAGGCTTGGCGAAGAAGCGTTTGTAGACCTCGTTGAATGCGGCGCGGTCAGCCATGTCGGTCAGGTAGATGGTCAGGTGCAGGACCCGGTCCATGGAACTGCCGGCGCCCTCCAGGGCCTTCTTGAGGGCTTGCAGGGTGCATTCACTCTGCCGGGTGATGTCACCCAGTTCCAGGCTGCCGTCGGCGTGGGTGGGGATTTGCGTGGAAACCAGCAGGCCGCCGAAACCGGCGACGTCGGAGGAAATGGAGTCCGCATCCGGATCTGGAATAAACGTGATGTCTGGGTTGCTCATGCAAAGCCTCATGCTGGAAAAGAAAAAGAACCGCCGCAGTTTACCGTCCCTTGCTGCGTCGTTTCTGCATTCCTTTATCCGCGCGCTCCCAGCCCATCGTTTTGCACCAGCGCCTGGAGGTAGGCCTCCAGCGCCAGGGTGCCGTGCAAGGCGTCGTCGTCCACGTCGAAGCCACTGTCGAGGCTGACGGCGCTCATGCGCGCATGGGACTGCGCCGCCGCGGGACTGCGAATCAAAGTCCGCCCTGAGCCGGCCGTTGGGCTGTCATCGTCGGCTCAAGGGCCGGTTGCGCGCCGTTCAGACGTGCGGCCAGTTGTTGTGCCTGCTCCCAACCCAGCTCGGGCTCCAGCCAATCGAGTGCATCTTCGGCGCTGAAGGCCAGCACCCGCTGCTGCTGGTTGGCGATGTCGCCATACGTCACCAGGGCCAGGCCGTCACAGCCAAACGGCGTCTCGCTGGCCTGGGCCAGGGCGGCCAGGAAGATCGGGGTCGACTGCCGGGTGGTCGTATAGAGGAGGCGTTGCGCCTGGGAGGGCGAGGCCGGGGCTTGCGCCTCATACCAGCCTTCCACGGCGACCAGTACGCGGCCTTCGTGCTTGATGGGATCGAAGACCTTGGAGCGCATGACCAAATGCAAGGGCAGATGCGTCAGCGGCGGCATCGTTCCCACCGACCAGATTGGCGACCAGCCCCAACGAACCTTGATGCACTCCAAGTGCCCCCGGCGACGGCGAATGGCGCTGACCTGCATGTTTGGCTTGATCAGGGTGTGCTCCTGGGCCTTGGGCGGCGCTGTCAGGTACAGGTCCAAGGGTGTCACGCTTGTACCGAACCGGCTGCCGGGCGTGTCTCGCTGGGCGAAATACGCCAGGGAGTCCTTTGAAGAACCGTGTTGAACAAGACCGTCGCACATAACGAAAACTCCCGGCAGTGAACCGCAAAGAAGCCTTGATCTACCCCCTGTTCAAGCCGTGACGTCGAAGTGCGTCAGCGTGGCTTTCAGCGGTGTCATGTAGGTCCGAGCCGTCGGGAATGGCTTGGTTCGAAAATCCTCACGGCGGGGAGACGAGCGGGCGATGAGGGACCCTCATCACGAGCAAGCTCGTCCCCACCCCGTTGTGCATGGATGAAGTCCACGAACGCCCGCAACGGCGAGGGCAGATAGCGGCGGCCGGGGTAGTAGAGGAACGGCCCGGTGAAGCGCTGCCACCAGGGTTCGAGTACCGGTTCGAGGGCACCGCTGTCCAGATAGGGTCGCAACCAGTCTTCAAACAGGTAGACGATGCCCAGACCGTCTACAGCGGCTTGCACCGACAGGTCCACCGCACCGCCAATGCGCGTGATCAACGGGCCGCTCGGGTCGACGCTGATGGTTTCGCCGCCACGCTCATACTCCCACAGCGGCATCGCGCCGCTGGGGAACTTGCCCCGCAGGCACGCGTGTTCCAGCAGGTCTCTGGGATGTTCCGGCCTGCCCCGCGCATCGAGATACGCCGGTGCCGCAGCCGTGGCGAAGCGCTGAAAGCGGGGGCCGATGGGGATGGCGATCATGTCTTGCTCAAGGCGTTCGTCGTAGCGAATGCCCGCGTCACAGCCGGCCGCGAGCATGTCGACGAAGCTCTCTTCGGTGACCACCTCCAGGCGGATGTCGGGATAGCTTTTCAGGAACGGCGTGATGATCGCCGGCAACACCAGCCGGGCCGCGCTGACCGGTACGTTCAGCCTGAGGGTGCCCGAAGGACGGTCGCGAAAGTCGTTGACCACGTCCATCGCCGCCTCGACCTCGCCCAAGGCCGGGACGATGCGCTCCATCAACCGGGCACCGGCCTCGGTCGGTACCACGCTGCGGGTGGTGCGGTTGAGCAGGCGCACGCCGAGCCGGCTTTCCATTCGGCGTACAGCATCGCTGAGGCTCGACGCGGACTTGCCGCTCACCCGCGCGCCTTCACGAAAGCCCTTAGCATTGACCACGGCCACAAAGGCCAGCAAGTCTTGAATATCCGTCGCCATTGTTCTATCCGCCGTACAACCCGTGCTGATTGCACCTGATTATCAAGGGAATGGTCAACGCCTATAGTCGGCCCACTCACATTGATCCGAGGGCGACGAGATGAATATTGCAGGCAAGGCAGGCAGCTTTTTACTGGGCGATCGCACGGTCAATCGCATGGGCTATGGTGCGATGCAGTTGGCGGGGCCCCAGGTCTTCGGGCCACCCAAAGACCCGGCGGCCGCCATAGCCGTGTTGCGCGAAGCATTGGCGAGCGGGGTGAACCACATCGACACCGCCGATTTCTACGGGCCCCATGTTACCAACCAACTGATCCGCGAAGCGCTGCACCCTTATGCCCAGGACCTGGTCATCGTAACCAAGGTCGGTGCCGTGCGCGGTGCCGATGCGTCCTGGAACCCGGCCCACAGCCCCGCCGAGCTGACCCGGGCGGTCCACGACAATCTGCGCAACCTGGGAGTGGAGGTCCTGGACGTGGTCAACCTGCGGGTGTGGGGCGATATGCATTCGCCCACGGAAGACTCCATCGAAGAATCGTTCACGACACTGGCGCAGCTACAGAGCCAGGGCCTTATCCGTCACCTGGGCCTGAGCAACGTCACGGCCACGCAGGTCAAGCAGGCCCAGGGCATTGCCAAGGTGGTCTGCGTGCAAAACCACTACAACCTGACCCATCGCGATGACGAACATCTCATCGCCGACCTGGGGCGGCAGGGCATCGCCTACGTGCCGTTCTTCCCCCTGGGCGGCTTCACACCGTTGCAGTCGCAAACCCTCTCCAGCGTGGCGGCGCGCTTGCAGGCGTCACCGCTGTGCGTGGCCCTGGCGTGGTTGCTGCAACGTGCGCCGAATCTGCTGCTGATTCCTGGCACATCGTCCCTGGCGCACCTGCGGGAAAACCTCACGGCGAGTGAGCTGGCGATCCCTGCGTCAATGCTCGCCGAGCTGGACGCGTTGGTTTAGTGGCCTGAAAGACCAACGTCTCGCCATCCTCCGGTATCAATAGCCGGTCTCCAACGCCCGCCTTCATGGCGGCTGCGGCAAGGGCTTTGCGTGTCGTCGGGCAGTGGCTGATCGCTTCCAGGTGATTGGCCACGACGGTCCCGCGGGACAACCGGGTGAATTCCAGCGTCTCGTCGATGCCCATGATGATGTCGCCGCCGATATCGAACCGTGCCCCGCCTGCCGGCACCACGCTGACCTGTGGCTGGTGGCGCAAGACAAATTCGCA
The DNA here is from genome assembly GCF_900119265.1 of Pseudomonas sp. NFACC04-2. NCBI lineage: Bacteria > Pseudomonadati > Pseudomonadota > Gammaproteobacteria > Pseudomonadales > Pseudomonadaceae > Pseudomonas > Pseudomonas sp. NFACC04-2. The sequence goes on along the minus strand of NZ_FPJC01000006.1, from coordinate 70,005 downwards.
CACGGTGGGGGTGAGCACGGTGTCGCCGGTGAGGTAGACACTCGGTTCGCCGGGCAACTCGATCAGGTAGCCGACGCCATGCTCCATCAGCTTGCCCACCAGGCCCAGCCCATGGGTACATCGGACGGAGCGAAGGGTGCCGCCCAGGAATGGGTGGGGTTGGTCATGGGCCTGGGCAAGCGGCTGGACATTCAAGCCACGTTTGGTGAGGTACGGGGCGTCACGGGGTGTACAGATGACCGGGATCTGTTTTTCCCTCAGCCACCGCTTGGCCGCGCGGTCCAGATGGTCGAAATGGCCTTTCTGGCAGTGGGTGATCAGGCAATGGGTGACGGTCTCGAGGGCCTGCGCTGTTGAGGCCGGAAGCTCCACCAGCGGATTGCGCTGCGTGGCCCCAAATAGCCGAAGCGGCGGCAACGTGCCCTTGCCAGCCAGCATCGGGTCGACGAGTACACGATACGGGCCGAATTCAAGAATGATCGTGGCGTTACGGATCTGCTGGATGTTCATGAGGCGTTCCTGTTGAGCGAGCGCCTCATGGTGCCGATCCGGTTCCGTGTGCATAATGGCCGGATATGACATCTTTGATTCGTTTCAAGCCATGATCAAAAAACTTCGAGTCGGTCTGCTCCTGTTTCCCGGCTGCATGCCCGCAGGCCTGTTCGCCTTCGCCGATCTGCTGCATGCCGCCAACCGCAGGAGGGGGCGGGCGCTGTTCGAGGCACGCTACATCGCCTTGCAGGCCGGGCCGGTGGTGTGTGCCCATGGCATGACCCTGCACGCGGAAGCGGCCCTGGGCAGCACCGGGCTGGACGCCGTTCTGGTTCCCGGTTTCTGGGCCGAATCGGCCGAGCAGGTGAGTGGGCTGCTGGCTGATCAGACAGCCCTCGTGAGCGCGCTGTCCAAGCATGCCCGAGCGCTGCAGCTCTGGTCGTATTGCACCGGCGTCTGCCTGCTGGCCGCCAGCGGCCGCCTGGACGGGCAGGGCGCGACGGTGACCTGGTGGCTGGCGCAAGCGATGCACCAGCAATATCGAAAAGTCCATTGGCAAAGCGAGCAGAACTGCGTGTTCAACGAACGTACGGCGACGGCGTCCGGGGTGAACGGCTACCTGCCCATTGCCGAAAAACTCATCGAGCGCAGCGTCAGCAGCGACGTGCTGCGGGACATTACTCGGCTCATGGTGCTGCCGCGCCCGGCCATTCCCCATAGGGCGTTCCAGGGCAGCACGCTGATCGAGCAACCCAGCGGATGGTTGCGGCAGTTGCATGGGTTGATCGAACAGATGCCGGCGGAGCGGATCACGGTGCAGGCGCTGGCAAGCGCGCTGGCGGTCTCCGAGCGCACCTTGGCACGCAAGGTCAGCCGTGAGACAGGTCAGGCCGTCGGGGCCTACGCCCGGCGCATCAAGTTGAACCAGGTCAGCGAACGTCTGACGTTGACCACGCTGCCCCTCGCCAGAATCGGCGCTGAGCTGGGTTTCAGCAGCAGCTCCAACTTGCAGCGGATGTTCAAGGCGCTGACCGGGCTGACGCCGGTGCAATACCGGCGCAAGTTCGGGCGTGTATGACGCCGGTCAACCCGGCGTCTTGTCGGTTTCGTTGCGATGGTGTTCCGGCCAGCTATCGACGGGGTGGGCACGGTCTTCGTTGAACATCTCCGTGAGTAGCGCATTGGCGCGTCGGTAGGCGTCGTGGCGGAACTTGAGGTCGTCTTCCGGCTGGGCGACGATCTCCTCCAACATCTTGAGGTTCAGCCGCCGGAACTGATCCGCCCGTTCACGCGCTTCGTAAGCCCCGACCCCCATGTGCTCCAGTGCACTGCGACCCAATGCCAGCGCGCTCTCGAAGGTTTCCCGCTCGGTGGCCTCCACGCCCATCTGTCGCAGGGTGATGAGGTGGCCCATGTCCCGCGCCCGCACGATCAGTTGCAACGCGGGGAAGTGCTCCTGGGCCAGCCGGGTCAGCGTCAGGTTGTCTTCCCGATTGTCGATCGCGTTGATCAACACCACCGCTTGGGCCGCGCCGGCCGCATGCAGCAAGTCGAGGCGGGTGGCATCGCCATAAAAGACTTTCACGCCGAACTTGCGCAGCGTCTCGATGTTGTCAGGGTCGTGATCCAATACCACCACCTCGACGCCGCAGGACATTAGCAGGCGCCCGGCGATCTGCCCGAAGCGGCCGAACCCGGCGATGATCACCCGTGGGTTCTGCTGGTCGACGAGGTCGGATTCGCGTTTGTTTTTCCGGGTGACGGACTCGAAGCGATCCAGCAGCAGGATCAGCAAGGGCGTCAGGCACATGGACAAGGCCACCGCCAGGGTCAGGCTCTTGCCCCATTGATCGGTCAAGATGCCGGCCACGGTCGCCGCGCCAAATACCACGAAGGCGAACTCGCTGCCCTGGCCCAGCAACACCGCCTGCCAGGAGCGCTGGCCGGCGGGGACGTTGAGGAACCGGCCGGCTATCTTGATCACCAGCAGTTTGATCAGGATGAAACCCAGGGTCAGGGTAATGACTTTCAGCGGTGCGTTGACCAGGGTGCCGAAATCGATCGACATGCCGACGCCGATGAAAAACAGGCCCAACAGCAGGCCCTTGAACGGCTCGATGTCGCTCTCCAGGGCATGTCGGTATTCGGAGCTGGCGAGCAGCACCCCGGCGAGGAACGCGCCCATGGCCATCGACAGGCCGGCTTCCTCCAGCAGAAAGCCGAAGCCGAACACCAGAAAAAGCGCGACGGCACTGAAAATCTCCCGCAAGCCTGAGCGTGCGGCGAAGCGCAGCAGCGGTCGCGTCACGTAGCGCCCCAACAGCACGACGATGGCGATGGCGGCGACGATTTTGCCAATCGATAGCAACAGCGCGGTGCCCGAAGGTGTGTCGCCGTGGGCCGACAACAACGGGATCATCGCCACCAGGGGAATCGCCGCGATGTCCTGGAACAGCAGCACGGCAAAGCTGCTGCGCCCGACCGCGGTGGCGGTCAGGTTGCGTTCGCTCATGGCCTGCATGGCGATTGCCGTGGAAGACAGGCTCAGGGTCAGGCCGACCAGCAAGGCTGCCGTCCAGTTCAGGCCCAAGGCCGTGCAGAACAACCCAATGGCAGCGCCACAGGCGAGCATCTGCAGGGCGCCGCCACCAAACACCATCCGGCGCAGGGCCCAAAGCCGTTTGGGGTCGAGCTCGAGGCCGATGATGAACAGCATCAACACCACGCCGATTTCAGCGAACTCCAGGATGGCCTTGACGTCGGTAATCAACTTCAGCCCCCACGGGCCGATGATGCACCCGGCCAATAGATAACCCAACACCGGGCCCAGGCCAAATCGAACGGCAATGGGTACGATCAGCGTCGCCGAGGCCAGGTAGATGAGCATTTCAATCAGGCTGTGAGTTTCCACTTCAATCTTCCTTCCAGGCGGCCAGGCGAGCGGCATAGTGTTCGATTTGGGCGTGCTGGGCATCCGCTTCGGCGGCATAGGCGCCATGCACGACGACCGGCTCCAGCCAGCGCATGCCGCAATAGATGGCCGTCGCGTGGAGGGGTTGGGCCAGCGCGGCAAAGCCTGGGTAGCCGCCGATCTGGAAATGTCCCTGATCGCCGCCGGTGGTCACGGCCCATAGCAGGGACTTGTCCTTGAGAGCCGTGGCGCCTTTGCCATAGGCCCAGCCGTGGGTGAAGACTTTATCGATCCACAGTTTCAGCAAGGGCGGGGAGCTGTACCAGTACATCGGGTGCTGGAGGACGACAAGCTCTGCTTGTTCCACCGCACGCTGTTCCGCCTCGACGTCGATGTCGAAGTCGGGATAAAGCGCATAGAGCGAACGTATGACCACGTCCGGGTGGCTGGATGCTCGCTTGAGCATCTGCTGGTTGACCCGCGATTTGTCGGGGTAGGGGTGCGCGTAAATGATAAGAATCATCGGTGAATTCCTTGGTTTGGCTCCGTCGATTCTTGTCTGTCGTGGGCACGAACGATGGCGCTGGGTCGAGCGATACAAACAAGAGCGCCTTTCCGGGACAGGGTCAGGCCGGAAAGGCCGGACATCCTACCGAGGAAGGCGCCGATTGTTTAGCGCGGATCGACACACCGGGGCCTTCAGTCAAGCGGCAGCGAGACCCTGGCCTCCAATCCGCCACCCTTGCGATTGCGCAGGGTCAGTGTCCCGCCATGCTCCAGCACCGTCGCCCGGGCCGCCGACAGGCCGAGCCCGACGCCGCCAGTGTGCTTGTTGCGGGAACCTTCTATGCGAAAGAACGGCGTGAAGACCTGCTCAAGGTATTGGGCGGCGATGCCAGGTCCTCGGTCCAGGATGCGAATGTCCACACGGTGGGCGTCGGCTTCGAGTCGAACCGTCGGCTGGCCGCCATATTTGATCGCGTTGTCGATCAGGTTGACCAAGGCGCGCTTGATGCCGATGGGCCGACCGACATACACCAAGCGCTGAGCACCTTCGAACCCAACTTCGGTGCCGGCGTCCTTGAGGTCGTCGACGATAGTGTGTAGCAGTTCGGCCAGGTCGAACGCGGTGGCATGTTCAAGCCGGGCATCGTCGCGGAAGAACTCCAGGGCTGAATTGACCATCGCCTGCATTTCGTCCACGTCCCTGAACAAGCGCGATTGCTGCTCGGCATCCTCGATGAACTCCCCGCGCAGGCGCATGCGGGTCAGCGGTGCGCGCAAGTCATGGGAGATAGCGGCGAGCATCTGGGTACGGTCCTGCAGGAAGTGCTTGAGCTGGGCCTGCATGGCATTGAACGCGAGGATCGCCTGGCGGATTTCGTGGGGGCCGATGACCGGAATCGGCGGCGCCTGGTGGTCGACGCCAAAGCGTCGGGCGCCTTCGGCGAAGCGTTCCAGTGGTGCGGCCAGGTGCCGGGTGGCGATCAGCGCGACGATCAGCGTCGAGAGCAGGATCAGTGCGATGATGATCCCGTTGCGCGCCCATTCGCCCAGCCCCCAACTGCGCGACGGTACGGAGAAGATCACCCACGAATGGTCGGCCAATTCGATGATCACTGCGTAGCGTGCACCCGGTTGGCCGACCGGCCAGTCGCCCGGTTCGTAGGCTTCGATCCTGGCGTCCGGCCGGCCCAATTGCTGGCGCAGGAACGCCGAACCTTTACTGAACTGCGGGTCGTCGATCACGGGCAAGCGCGCCTCTTCATGCCGCTGCAACCAGTGCACATCGAACGCCTGGTCGCTGGCGGCCGCGGCGATTGTGGGGCGTTGTTCGGGGGCGACAGAGTCGATGATGCGGGTGATGGCGGCGGCCTTTTCCATCAGGCCGGTTTCCATCAAGGGAGGGCGCGCCCAGGCGCCGGCCAGCAGGCTGAACAGTTCGTTGAGGGCCAGCAAGGTCAGCATGGCGATCATGGTGGTCAGGGCGATCCAGCGCGCCACCGTGTCCCGTGGACGTCGAGTGCCCGGGCGCGAGGGTTTCATCGCTTCACCACGTGAGGGCTGAAGAGGTAGCCGCTGTTGCGCACGGTGCGGATCATCGACGCACCGGTGATGTCGGTCTCCAATTTGCGTCGTAGACGGCTGACCTGGACGTCGATACTTCGGTCGAACGCCTCGAAGGTTTCGCCGCGGGCCAGGTCCAGCAACTGTTGGCGAGTCAGCACCCGGCGCGGGTGCTCGGCAAACACCAGCAGCAGTTCGAACTCGCCGGTGGACAGCGGGATCATGACCTTGTCCGGTGAGCGCAGCTCGCGGCGGGTGACGTCCAGTTGCCAGTTTTCGAACGCCAGGATGGGCCGGGAGGCGTCGCTCGACGTGGCCCTGGCTTCACCGGTGCGCCGTAGCACGGCACGCACCCGGGCCAGCAGCTCCCGCGCATCGAAGGGCTTGGTCAGGTAATCGTCCGCTCCCAGCTCCAGACCGACGACGCGATCACTCAACTCGCCCATGGCGGTGAGCATGATGATGCCGACCGTGTGCTCGGCCCGCAGCCGTTGGCACAGCACCAGCCCGTTGTCCCCCGGCAACATGACGTCGAGGATGATCAGGTCCGGTACCCGGCGCTCCACCGCCTGCCACAGGGCGTTGCCGTCGGCGGCCACATCCACGCTGTAGCCATGTTGTTGGAGGAATTTGCGCAAGAGGGCGAGGACTTCGAGGTCGTCGTCCACCAGTAATAAATGGCTCACGGCGGGCACGCAGGGTAATGAATACAGGAGGGGATACTAGGGTCAATTCAGGGCCGGCGTCATATATTTCAACCCGGTAATAAAGTTTCCGGCGGGCAATATTCTGGAAATCTGCGGGCAAGAAAACGGCGGCAGGATGGCCTTGATGTCGGTCAGTTAAACCACCCACCAACACCGCCCCCTGTGGCGAGGGAGCTTGCTCCCGCTGGGTCGCGAAGCGGCCCCAAAAAAGCGGTGAGTGCTTCGCACTCAAGCGGGAGCAAGCTCCCTCGCCACAGGGGGCGGTGTTTGGTTTTCGACCGGCCCAGGCAACATCCCATTCCTCGCCGAGATAACCCTGTATGCCGATCACCAAGCCCGCTCCGTTGTTCGTTCGATCCACCGTCGTGGTTGTATTGGCGGCACTCGCCAGCGGTTGCTCCAGTACGCCCGCTGCAACGCCGGGCTCGTGTGAAAGCGCGACCTTCACCGTTTACGATCCCGCGGAACCGGTTAATCGCGGCATCTTCGCGTTCAACCGAACCGTGGATGACTATGCGCTGGCCCCGGTGGCCCGTGGTTATCGCAAGCTGCCGGAAATGTTCCAGGCCGGCGTCCACAACTTTGTGGCGAACTTCGGCGAACCCAAGGTCTTCATCAACGACCTGCTGCAAGGCAATGGCCAACGCTCGGTCAACACACTGGGCCGTTTCGTCATCAACACCACTGCGGGCATCGTTGGGCTGATCGATGTGTCGGGCAAGCTGGGCATCGAGCGCCACAAGGCCGATTTCGGCCAGACCTTCGGCGTCTGGAACCTTGCCCCCGGGCCCACCATGGAACTGCCGCTGCTGGGCAGCGCCAACCTGCGGGACGCGACGGGCAAAGTGCTGAGTTTTGCCGTCGACCCCTTCGGCGACAACAGCAGTACCGTCGACACCCTGGGCACGATCAACACCGTCGGCGGCGTTGTCGATGGCCGTGCCGAGGCGTTGCCACTGACCGACGAGCTGCAGGCCGAACCGGATTACTACGTGGCGCTTCGCGATGCCACGGCGCAGCGGCGTGCCGATCTTGTCGCGCAAGGCAAGTTGGGCACGGTGGGGGAGGTCAACCCGCAGTGCCGGGATGGAGCCGCTGCCGATGAATAACCAGCCGTTGGTCCTGCATCGGCGAATGCGCTCGCTCGAGCCGGATGCTTTGCACTGTCGTGAAGTTGAATTGCGCTTGGCCGAGGATGGTCGCCATGTGCTGCTCAACCGTTATGTCGAGTTGTATCGCCATGAGCACGTCAGTTGGTGCGCCATCCAGCAGCATCGGGTGCCGTTGGCGAAGATGGTGCGCTGGTTGGTCGATAACGGCGAACAGGTGAAGGATTAGTGGCGATTTGCTCTTGAGTACGGCGGAATATCGGGGGCGGATACCTGAAACATTTTTACATAATTACACATGAATAATGGTTGTACGACGTCGTATCTAATGTGTTCGACTGTGGCCGTTTCTCACAAAAAAAATAAACGGAGATTCCATCCATGACGAGCATTCCTTCCGCTGAAGGCAAGGTTGCGGCGCCCGCGCAAGGCCGTTTCGTGCGCCTGCTCAAGCTTCTCGGTCCTGGCATTATCGCGGTACTGTCCTGGCTGGGCGCCGGCGACCTGATCACCTCATCCGTGGCCGGGGCGAACTACGGCTACGCAATGATGTGGGTACTGGCAGTCTCTCTGCTGCTGCGCTACCTGATCGTCAACATCATCGCGCGCTTCCAGCTCTGCAATAACCAGGGCATGACCATCCTGCAAGGCTATGCCCAGCTCAATCCGTTTTTCGCCTGGTTCATGCTGGTGTATGCGCTGCTCATGGGGCACCTGATGAATGCCTACATGATCAAGGGGGCTGGCGAAGCCCTGGCCATGTTGCTCAAGGTCGACTATCCACTGCTGTGTTCGGTGGCGGTGGTCTTGGCGGTGTGGATGCTCGTCGGGCGCAATATCTATTCGATGATCGAAGGCGTGATGAAAGGCCTGTTGGCGATCATGACGCTGGCGTTCCTGGCCCTGGCGGTGATGTCCGGCCCGGACGTCGCAGGCATCGTCAAAGGTACCATCGGCTTCAGCATTCCACCCGATGAAGGCGTGCACGGTGCGCTGCTGGTGGCCGTCTCGGTGATCGGCGCGGTGGCCGGCTCCATCGCGAACTTCGTCCATCCGTATGTCATGCGCCAGAAGGGCTGGGTGGGGCCTGAACACAAACGTATCCAGCGTAACGACCTGCTGTTTGCGGTGTTTGTCGGGATCATTATCAACCTGGCGATCTGGATCGTCGGTGCGGAAATCCTGCGACCCAACGGCATTGAGGTCAAAACCCTGGGCGATCTGGGCAAGGCCCTGGAAATGTTCTTCGGCTCGATCGGTTGGTACGTGTTCTTTATCGGCGTGTTCGCCACGCTGTTCGCCAGTATCTCCGGCAAGACCACGGCGTTTCCGATGCTGATCACCGATGCCTTCCAGCACGTGCGGCCCGAGCGCCGGGAGCGTTACGGCAAAGAGTTCCATCATGATCCGATGCACAAATGGTTCATGCTGTTCATTCTCGTGACGCCGCTGATCTGGTCGCTCCCTGGCATGCCGGATTTCGTCACGCTGACCATTGGTGTCAACGCGCTGAATATCGTCGGCTTGCCGGTGATTTCCCTGGGCCTGCTGATCATGTCCAACCAGAAGTCCCTGCTGGGCAAGGAATATCGCAACAACCTGTTCGAGAACATCGCGCTGATGTTTGCCACGGGCCTGGCGTTGTGGGTCGCGTTCCAGCTGGGGGTCGATCTGTTTACCTGAGGTCCGGCCACCTGCAACTTTCGGGGGGACTGCTAGACTTTATCGTCCAGTCCTTTTCGGAGAAGCGGAATGAACAATAAAAACAGGATCTGCCTCTGGTACGACGGCAATGCCCACGAAGCTGCGCAGTTCTACGCCAAAACGTTTCCCGACAGTGCGGTGAACGCCGTCTATCAGGCCCCGAGCGATTATCCGTCGGGCAAGGAGGGGGATGTGATCACGGTGGATTTCACGGTGATCGGCATCCCTTGCATCGGCCTCAACGGCGGGCCAGTGTTCAAGCACAGCGAGGCCTTTTCATTCCAGATTGCAACTGAAGACCAGGCCGAAACGGACCGCTTGTGGTACGCGATCATCGACAACGGCGGCCAGGCCAGTGCCTGTGGCTGGTGCAAGGACAAGTGGGGCTTGTCGTGGCAGATCAGCCCGCGTGTGTTGCTTGAAGCGGTCGCCAGTCCTGATAAGGCCGTCGCCAAGCGTGCCTTCGAAGCCATGATGACGATGACCAAGATCGACATCGCGGCGATTGAAGCGGCGGTGAAAGGTTAGCCGGCGCAACTTCCATTCCCTTGTTGGAGCGAACTGGCTCGCGATGGCGTCGGCACAGCCAACAATGATGCAAGCTGACCCACCGCTATCGCGAGCAGGCTCGCTCCCACACTCGATATCACGAGGTGGCTTCAGGCAACCGGGCAATCACCTTGATCTCGAACTGAAAACCATACAACCACGTCACGCCCACCGCGGTCAGTGTCGGGTGCGGCGCGCTGCCCCAGAACTCGGGCACAACGCTCCAGACCCGCTCGAAGGTCGACTCGGGATCCACCATGAACACCGTCACATCCACCACATCGTCAAAGCTGCAGTCGGCCGCGGCGAGGATCGCCTTCAGGTTGTTGAACGCCAGCCGCACCTGAGCTTCCAGGTCGGGTTCCGGCGAACCGTCGGCGGTGCTGCCGACTTGCCCCGACACGAACAGGAAACCATTGGAACGAATCGCCGGTGAATAGCGATTGCGCTCATACAGTGCCTGGCGTCCGGGCGGGAAAACTACATCGCGCTGCGTCATTAAATACCTCCATCAAAGAGTGGGTTCCAAACGATGAACTCACTCTAGGGGCTTGTGTCCGGGCGATAAACGAGCAACCTTGGCGATCACTGTTTGTAAACTCCAAACAATCGGATCGATACCCGGGGCAGAAATGGATCGTTTTGATGCGATGCAAGCGTTCGTGCGAGTCGTGGAGGCGGGCAGCTTCACCAAGGCGGCCGAAACCCTGCACATGAGCAAGACCACCGTGACCCAATTGGTGCAGCAGCTCGAAGCGCGGTTGCGAGTGAAGTTGCTCAACCGCACCACGCGCAAGGTCAATGTCACCGCCGACGGTGCCATTTATTACGAACGGGTGATCCGTTTGCTGGCCGACATGGACGATGCCGAGACCAGCGTCTCCAGCGCCCAGGCGCTACCCCGCGGGCGCTTGCGGGTGGACGTGCCGAGCCCGCTGGCAGTCATGATCCTGGTACCGGCCCTGCCGGCGTTCTATGAACGCTATCCGGACATCCAGATCGACATGGGCGTCAGTGATCGCATCGTCGACATGATCGATGAAAGTGTCGATTGCGTGGTGCGCGGCGGTGAGCTGATGGATCAGTCGCTGGTGGCCCGGCGCGTCGGCGATCTTGCCCTCGGGGTCTTCGCCGCCCCGAGTTACCTGGCACGGTTCGGCCGGCCCGCGCATCCGCGCGAACTGGAAGATTCGCCCCATCGCACCGTGGGTTTCCTGTGGGCGCGCACCGGTAAATCCTTGCCTTACGCCATGCGCCGTGGCAGTGAGCTGCTTCACGTCAAAGGGCGCTACGCCCTGGCCATCGACGACGGCAACGCCTACCTCGCCGCCGGTCTGGCGGGGCTGGGCGTGCTCTGGTTGCCGGCGTACATGTCCCGGCGTTACCAGGCGCAAGGCGAGTTGGTGCCGCTGTTCGAAGACTGGCGCCTCGACCCGATGCCGCTCTACGTGGCGTACCCTCCGAATCGCCACGTCAATGCCAAGCTGCGGGTGTTCATTGATTGGGTGGTGGAGCTGATGGCGCAGCATGCGCCTATCATTGATCGACCGGTTTCGTGAAATTGTCTGTCCAGTTGTAGAGGAGATGCACAATGGACCCACTCACTGGCGGTTGCCTATGCGGCAACGTTCGACTTGAAGCCTCAGGGCGCCCGTATCGCGTCGGTGTCTGTCATTGCCTCGATTGTCGCAAGCATCACGGGGCACTTTTCTACGCGGCGGCCGTGTTCCCCCAGGACGCGGTGACGATCGAGGGTGAAACCCGGGACTACGCCGGGCGTTTTTTCTGCCCTCGCTGTGGCTCGTCGCTGTTCGCCCGCTTTGGCGACGAAATCGAAGTGCACCTGGGGGCCTTGGATGCGCCCAATCAACTGATGCCCAGCTACGAATGCTGGAGCGTGCGCCGTGAGTCGTGGTTGCCGGCGTTTCCGTTCACCCGATGCTATGCCCATGATCGTGAGGGTGCGGGGCGGTCTGAGGAATAGATGCAATCAGGCCCGCCGCTTTCGCGAGCAGGCCCCCCACAACCGATCCAGATGTTACTCCTTGAGGAATGTCAGCAGATCCTGGTTCAGTCGGTCCTTGTGCGTTTCGGTCAAACCGTGCGGTGCGCCAGGGTAGACGATCAGTCGGGCGCCTTTGATCAGCGCCGCCGAGGCCCGGCCTGCAGCGTCGATGGGCACGATCTGATCGTCATCACCATGGATGACCAGGGTCGGCACGTCGAACTTCTTCAAATCGCCGCGGAAATCTGTCGCCGAGAACGCCGCAATCGAGTCATAGGTATTCTTGCTGCCACCCTGCATGCCCTGCATCCAGAACGATTGGATCAGCCCCTGGGATGGTTTGGCACCCTTGCGGTTGTAGCCGTAGAACGGGCCTGAGGCGATGTCCAGGTACAGCTGCGAACGGTTCTCCAGGGACGCCTTGCGCAGGCCGTCGAACACCTCGATAGGCAAGCCGCCGGGATTGGTGTCTGTCTTGAGCATCAACGGTGGCACCGAAGAAACCAGTACGGCTTTCTTCACTCGACTGGTACCGTGGCGACCGATGTAACGCGCCACTTCACCACCCCCCGTCGAGAAGCCCACCAGCGTCACGTTCTTGAGGTCCAGCGCTTCAATCACCGCCGCCAGGTCGTCGGCGTAGTGGTCCATGTCGTTGCCTTCCCAAGGTTGGCTGGAGCGACCATGCCCGCGACGGTCGTGAGCAATCACCCGATAGCCTTTCGAGGCGAGGAACATCATCTGGCCCTCCCAGCTGTCGGAGTCCAGCGGCCAACCGTGGCTGAAGGTCACGACCTGGCCGTCACGCGGGCCCCAGTCCTTGTAATACAGCTGAACGCCATCCTTGGTGGTGATGTAGCTGGCGGACTGGACCACGCTGCCGACCGCAGACACGCTTGCAGCGGCCTGGACCGACGATGCGGCCTCGGCGCTGAGAGTGGCCAATGCCAGGGTCGCGACAGCCAGGGTGCGGTTGAAGGTGTTCATCGTGTCTCTCTCCATAAGGTCGGTTTGATCTGCGGCGATCGTCATCGATCGCGTTGGTGGTCAGATTAGAGAGAGAGGCCGATGACGAGAACGGCGTGGGCATCGATAGCAACTATGGGAAAATCGGATAGCTGCGTTTCGCTTCGGTTGCCGTGATCATTTGTGGCGAGAGAGCAAGCTCCCTCGCCACAAAGTACTGTTCTAGCGCCCTGAAGTCGTTCTCAACCAAAAGAGGGCATCGGCCCCAACGAATTAAAGATCCACACGACCACCGCCACGGCCGCCAGCACCGCAACCACCGTGCTGATAAACACCCATTTAAGGATTTTCAACCCTTTCGACGGCTGGGACGTAAGGGCGAGAGCCTCCTCCGAGCGCCTCATTTTTTCGGCGCAGCGCGGGCAAGCAGCGTTTTCGTCAGAAATGACGGACCTGCATTGATCACAGATTTTCATGGGGCGAGGCTCATAAGAAGGGTGGCCCATCCTGGGCGGGTAAAAGCAGACGGTGCCCGAGCAAAACCCGTGGCAGCCGTCGCTTAATATTTGTAGACAATGCCCAGCCTGCCCATGATCTCCAGGACATTGACCAGGCCCAAGCCATTCATGGGCAGGCAGGCGAAAGCTTGGTATTCATCGAAGTGCGTACCAATGGCCAGCAACTTCAAGTCATGGGCCTCCAACTGTGCGTTGAAATACTGCAGGAGGGCGCGCTCCCAATCGTTGGCGCGGTTGACGGCATCGATGGCTTTACGTTCAGGCGAAGAGATTTCAATGCCCAGTTGCCGCAGCGGGGCCAGGGCATTGATCGCATCGACGCCGCAGGACGACCACTCCTTCCATTCGAACCCAGCCAATCGATTGGCCTCGGTGAGCGCTGACTCGACTTGCGTCCAGGCCCAATCCCACTGCCCGGTAGGCGTCGACAGGTTCTGAATGAGTGCTTGCGCGTGTGCCTCGTCGAACAGGCCTTCGAACAGATCGGCCAGGGTATCGGCCAAATCGGGCTGCGGCCCTTGCCCCAGGGTATCCAAGTCGTGGCTCAAGCGCTGCCACAGACTGCCCAGCTCGTCCCAGTCCTCGTCATCCATGTCGTCCTCGATCACCTGGGCCTTATGGCCGCGCAGGTAATTATCCAGCCGCGTCTTGCGCACACGCACGTGGCCCTCGGCGAGATCGACCTCATAGCTGCGGTAATCCAGATAGTTGGTCTGGAACACGATGCGGTCGAGGAACAGATCATGGGCGAGGCTTTCCTCCACGTCGAAATACGCTGCGCCTTCGACGTTGCCATGAGCGGTGATGATGCGTTGAAGCGACAGGGGATCGATAGGATTCATGTGGACTGGGATCACAGGGAGGAGGGCGCAAGGGGAGCGCCGCGTATCCGGTTCGCGCTGATCCTACACCAAGGTCCAGAGGTTGCTAAGGGGCGGAATGTGGACTGCGTCAACTGTCAGGCAAGTGTTTGGGTCTATGCTTACCTTGCCCTCTTGAATCAGGCCCATCCATGCACGAACACCGAACAGTCCACAGGGAGTACGCGTGAGACATTCGATATCGGTTGCAGCGCTGCTTTGCCTCTTGTTCGGCACAGTTGTCAGGGCCGAGCAGTATCAGATCGTCACCGAAGAATGGGCACCGTACAACTACCTGGAAAACAACCGGCTCACCGGCATGACCACCGAGATCGTCCGGGCCATTATGGCGCTGACTGGGGATGACTTCGAGGTGTTGCTGCAACCCAGCATGCGTGCCACCCAAATACTCAAGCATCGCCCCAAGACCATCATGTATTCCCTGTTTCGCACATCGGAACGCGAGTCGTTGTACAAATGGGTCGGACCCATCGTGGAAGAGTCCATCCACCCTTATCAACTGGCCAATACGCCCCCGCTGAACACCCTGGAACAACTCCTGAGTGCCCCGCAGATCACCACGCGCCACGCCGGCCTGATGCCCCAGAGGCTGCAGTCGCTGGGCTTCAACAACCTGGACAAAAGTGCCACCGAAAGCAAGCTGCTCTATCGCATGCTGCTTGCCAGGCGCACCGGCATCATTGTCGGCGACACCGATGCGGGCGTGGCTTACTACAGTCGCCTGTTGAACATCGCGCCGGGCACGCTGCGGAAAATTCCTATCGAGCTTTATCGTTCGTCGTTGTATATCGCCTTTAGCTTGGACTCTGAAGACGAAGTGGTCGCGGCGTGGACCAAGGCTTTGGAGCAGTTGCGGCGATCAGGGGAGCTGGAGCGGATTCGGCGGCGGTATGAAGGGCAGGTCGGGCCATAAGAGCGCACTCAGACGATCAGCACGACCTTGCCCTGGAGACCGCCGCGTGAAGCTCGTCGGTGCGCAGCCGAGGCTTCGGCCAGCGGATGGGTGCTGTCTATGGTGATATCAGGACGCTGTACGGCTTCAGCCAGCCCGGCGCAGTTGCCCGAGACTGATTGCGTCGATAGCAGAGTAGAGGGTCGTCCAAGAACCTTTCTTCGTTTCGTAAAGTGGCAACCAGACTAACCCGTGTCTATGGTTTTTGGCGACAGATAGCTATCGGAGGCATGGACATGGGTCAGAGCACTTCGCCCGCCGCTTCGGCTGTGGGTAACACGGGCATGGTAGCCACAACCTTATGGGGGTCGGACAAAATCGGCGGTATCACGGTCGATCCGGACGGTACTATCTGGCTTGGCGCCTACAGTCGCCTGGGGCTGGGGGGCGAAGAGGATTCAGGCTTCACCGGCAGCCTGGTCCGGTTCAATGCCAACGGTAGCCTGGACCGCAACTACAGTGGAGACGGTAAATCCCTCCTGCCTGTGACCCTCGATATCGAGGATGGCGGTAATGCCGCGGTGCAGCCGGGAGGGGGCTACCTGGTGACGCGATACGTGAAAGTAGGCGACGCCTGGGTGTCGGGCGTGAGTCGAACCTTGGCTGACGGCAGTCTCGATACGAGTTTCGGGAACGGCGGCGCCGCGACAGTGCCGTTTTACTGGAATGACTCTCTAGGAGAGCAGGCGTCGTTCTCTGTACAACGCGACGGCAGCTTTTTCGCAAGCGCTGGGTATCCCTCTGGGGAGATCCATATTGCCCGCTTCGACGCGACGGGGACCTTGGTCTCGTCTTTCGCAGAGGCTGGGATCCTGCACCTGCCAGCGTCCGTCGGCATTCGACCCAGCCGCACGATCGACGTCTCGCTGCAGGGAGACGGGAAGGTATTGGTCACAGGGCAGGATACCCTGACTCGTCTCAACCAGGACGGTACCCTGGATAGCAGCTTTGCCAACGGCGGCAGCCTGGCCCTGGATGTTCACGCAGACGCCCTCGTTATCCAGGATGACGGCAAAATCCTGCTGGCGGGGGCCTCGGGCGGCGTGGCGACCGTCATGCGCCTCAATGCCGACGGCTCGCTCGATACCGAGTTCGGTAATCAGGGGCAGGTGAGTTGGGGCTCGCAAAGCGCGCCTTTCGCAATAGCCGACATGGTCGTGCTGGCCGACGGCAGGCTGTTGATTGGCGCAAGCCAAGGCACGAACGCGGACGGCTATCTGGCCGCCCTGGTTCAGTTGAACCCCGACGGTAGCCTGGACCACAGCTTTGGTAATCCCGACGACGGCTATTACCACCTTGACGGGGGCCACAGTGATGACTTCTTGCTGGGTACTGACTCATTCGATGATGCGATCGTTGGCGGGGCCGGTAACGATCTGCTCGATGGTCAGCAAGGTCGCGACCTGCTGACGGGCGGTGCCGGGGCCGATACGTTCCGTTACCAGTCAGTCACTGACAGCTACCGAACCGCAACCGCGGCCCATAGCGACCGAATCACCGACTTCGACCCCAGCACCGATACGATCGACCTCTCGTCCCTGGGCTTGCTCGGGCTGGGCGATGGACATGACGGAACGCTGGCGATACGAGTCAATGAAAGCGGGACGCGGACCTACCTCAAGAGTTTCGATGCCAACGCGGAGGGGGAACGCTTCGAATTGGTCTTCGACGGTGACTTGAGCCAAACGCTGAATGAAACCAACATCCTGTTCCAGCAAGCCAGATTGATGGGGACCGAAGAAGCCGATCGTTTACAGGGCAACGCTCGAGGCGAAATCATCGAAGGGTTCGCGGGCGATGATCGCCTTTATGGAGCGCTGGGGAATGATGTATTGGTTGGGGGAGAGGGCCGGGATCTGTTGGTGGGTGGCGGTAACAACGATGTGTTCCGCTTCGACGCCCTGAGCGACAGCTACCGTACCGCCACCGAAAACCATACTGATCGGCTGATTGACTATACGGTGGGTGAAGACACGATCGATTTGTCCGCCTTAAGCTTTACCCGGCTGGGAAATGGTTACAACGGCACGTTGGACGTGGTTCTCAATGAAACCAAGAACCTGACTTACTTGAAGAGCTACGAAGCCGACGCTAGTGGGGCTCGATTCGAGTTGAGCCTGGTAGGGGACCACTCCAGTTACCGTAACTTGGACATCATCTTTGCCGAACCCCCGGGAGAGGAAGTCTTTCAATTGATCGGAGTGGCTGACCTTTGGGTGTAAAACGCTATACAGAACACGCGGAGCATGAATGCTTAGAGAGCAAGTTTCTGCGGCTAATTGATCCTGATGCGTTACATATGTGCTGCGGCATTGAGGTCAGAACGGCGGTCAGTGAGTTTTTGTGACAGCCGCGCGAATTTTTATCGTTTGCTGGATTGACAGCGCCTTCTTAGGATTTCCGCTGACCGACTGGGCTTGGCAACGATAATAAAAGAGGAATTCTCGATGACGCTTGCAAATAAGAAAGTCGCCGTAATTACCGGCGGCGCTATGGGAATTGGAGCGGAAGCGGCAAGTGCGCTGGCGAGCGATGGCCATCATGTAATCATTTGCGACATCAATACCACCGAGGCCGAACGTTTTGCGCAACAGCTGCGTGACCAAGGTTTCAGCGCCGATGCCCTCCAGATCGATGTCGGTACACCTGCCTCCGTGTCTGCTGCGTTCGAATGGATCGAGGCCAAGTTTGGGCGCTGCGATGTGCTGGTCAATTCTGCAGGCATCGCCAAAACCATGCCTTTCCTGGAATTTGATGCCGATGTCTTCAACCGGACAATGCTGATCAATGTCACAGGCACGTTCTTGTGCTGTCAGCTGGCGGCACGCATCATGCGTAAGCACGAATTCGGCCGCATCATCAACATTGCCTCCGTTGCCGGGATGCGCGCAGTGGGCAAAGGCCGGACGGCCTATGGCACATCAAAAGGTGCTGTGATCGCGCTGACAAGGCAGATGGCCGTCGAGCTGAGCGAATACGGAATCACCGCCAATGCCATCGCCCCCGGACCGGTCGATACGCCGATGACCAAAGAGCTGCACAGCGATGAGTTCCGTAAGGCTTACAGCAACGCCATCCCAGCGAAACGTTATGGCACCACGCGTGAAATCGCCGGAGCGGTCAGCTATCTGGCGTCTGACGTCTCCGCTTACGTAAACGGAATTGTCCTACCCGTGGACGGTGGCTTCCTTGCGTGGGGCGCTGGCGATATCTGAGTAGCGCTGCTATGAACAAAGGGGGCGCGTAATGACCAGGCACTCCCTGTGCGGCTGATCATTCGGCCGCCATTTCTTCTACGATCCACTTTACCAGGTCTGCTGTGTCGGCCCGCGCTCTGGCGTTGGGCGAGATCCACAGCACCAGTTTTTCCGGGCCTTCAACACAGCCAAACGGGGCTACCAGCGCGCCACTCTCCAGTTCCGCTTGCACCAGCATCCGCGGCACACAGGCAAATCCCAAGCCGACCTTGGCCGCTTGAATAAGCAGATAGAAATGCTCGAAGTATTCCAACTCAAGGGAATCGGGCATGGGCATCTGCAAAGCCGAATACCATTCTTTCCAAGCATGCGGGCGAGTCTTGGTCGCCAGCAGCTTCTTGCCGCTCAGGTCGCTCACTTGCTGCACACCTGAAGCCTTAAGGTAATCAGGCGAGCATATAGCCCCAATCCATTCATTGGCCAAAGGGATCGGCGCGATGCCGGGAGGTGGGACAATGCTCTCCAAGCGTATCGCCACACTGACGCCATCCTGGGCAAAGTCGATTGGACCGTGTCCGGTTCTCAAGCCCAGCTCCATCGTTGGAAAGTTGCTGTGCAACCCGGCAAGTCTTGGTAGCAACCAATGCATCATGATGGACGCCGAACATGAAAGCTCCAGAGGTTGAGGGCGCACCTCATCAATACTTTGCTGGATCAAGTTGAATGCGCGGCCCAGGCCGGCGGCAAGGCGTGCGCCTTCGGGAGTCAGTTTGGTGCCATGCGCGTTACGCGTGAGCAAGACGACCCCCAGCACATCCTCAAGCGCCCGAATGTGTCGGCTGATAGCACCGTGAGTCACGCAGAGGGCATCAGCGGCTTCGCCGAAGGTGCCTTTCCTCGCAACCATTTCGAAAGCTCTGAGTGCGTTGAGAGACGGTCGCGGAGGGGATGACATGTGCTGCACCTCATTGAGCAGGCCATGGCGACCAGAGCGCGTGTCGAACCACAAGCCTAATGTGAGTTTTTCTCAACTTAGCGGGAAATCATATCGTTAGCCCGTCAGCAGGGTCAATGTATATTCGAGGTGAAGGCCACCCCTGCAAAAGCGGCCATTTGAATATAAAAAAAGTAAAGCCAAGGTGATTATCTATGGTCGATCAAACAGCTGGGCGCGAAGAGTTTACGGCCCGCTTCTTCGTAGAGAGCAGTTACCCGATTGAGCGGGTCAGCGAGGTCATCGCTGGCGAGCAATCCAGCGGTACATTCATTGCCTTGCCCGGCGAATCAGCTGAATTGAAAGAACGTTCACGGGCCCGTGTGGTGTCCGTCAAGCCTCTTCCAGCGGTCACCAGTGCTTCGTTGCATAGCGAATACCTGGCTAGGCACAATCCTTCGGCGACGTACTATCGCGGCGAAGTTGAAATCGCTTTTCCAACGGCCAATATCGGTCCGAATCTTCCTGCATTGCTGACCACCATTGCGGGCAATTTATTCGAGATAGGTGAAGTCAGCGGTTTAAGAGTGCTCGATGTCGATCTTCCGGCAAAGTTTGCCGCTGGCTTCCCGGGCCCCCAGTTCGGTATCGAAGGGACTCGTAAACTGTGCGGCGTTCATGACCGCCCCATCATTGGCACCATCATTAAACCCAGCATCGGCCTGACACCTGAGCAGACCGCTACCGTGGCCGATGAGCTGTGTGCTGGTGGTATTGAGTTCCTCAAAGATGATGAACTCTTGATCGACCCGACCTATGCATCCTTCGATGCGAGGTTGAATGCTGTCATGCCTGTACTTCACAAGCATGCAGATCGCCTCGGCAGGATGCCAATGTACGCGATCAATATTTCTGGGAGCATTGATGAAATGCTCCGCCGCCACGACGCCGTGCTGGAGTCGGGGGGGACCTGCGTCATGCTCTGCCTGAACTGGGTTGGGCATTCAGGGGTCGAGCACATCCGTAAGCATTCCCAACTACCTATTCACGGCCATCGCAACGGCTGGGGTGCCTTTACCCGCAACCCACAGCTGGGCTTTTCGTTTGACGTCTATCAGAAAATCTGGCGCCTGGCTGGCATCGATCATCTGCACGTCAATGGCATCCAGAGCAAATTCTGGGAACCGGATGACTCAGTCATTGCCTCGGCACTGAGCTGCCTGACCCCGTTTTCGGGCGTCCAACCGATTTTGCCGGTTTTCTCTTCCGGCCAATGGGCTGCGCAAGCGCCAACGCTTTTCGAAAAGCTGCAGTCGGTAGACCTCATGCACCTGGCGGGCGGTGGAATTATCGGCCATCCCCTAGGTATCGGTGCCGGCATTCAGAGTATGCGCGAAGGATGGGAAGCGGCGACTCAAGGCATACCCTTGCAACAGTATGCAGAGGGCAGACCCGCACTAAGCGCCGCCTTGGCAAAATTCGGAGGCGTATGAATCATGCGTTCAACCAATACGCCCAGGCTTCGTCTGGTGTTTTACGGTGACGACTTCACCGGCTCGACCGACGCTTTGGAAGTCCTTACCGCAGCTGGCCTGAGATGCGCACTGTTTTTGGCGCCACCGTCGCCCGAGTTGTTAGAAGAGTTGGGTGGTTTCGACGCTATTGGTATCGCTGGCGATAGCCGTGCGTTGTCCAATGCTGAGATGGATGAAGTGCTTCCAGACTTATTTGAAGCAATCAAGCGCCTGTCCCCGGACCTTGTGCATTACAAAGTCTGCTCCACGTTTGATAGCGCTCCCGACGTGGGCAGCATCGGTCATGTCATTGAGCTCGCATCACGCGCCTTTGGGGTAAAAGGGGTGCCAATCATCGCGGGTAACCCAGCCCTGGGCCGTTACTGCGTGTTCGGCAATTTGTTTGCGCTGTCCAAGACCGACCACTGTGTACACCGGATCGACCGCCATCCCGTCATGCGAGCCCACCCCATCACGCCTATGGGAGAAGCCGATCTGAGTGTTCATATCGCCCAGCAAAAGAATTTATCGATCGCGAAAATCGACATCCGTCAGCTTGACCCACCTGCCGACTTGCCGTCCTTGATCCGCCAAGCCTCTCTGAGCCATGACGCGGTTTTGATCGATGGCACTACCACTGCGCATATGACCCTCGCAGGGAAAGCACTCACGGATATCTCTGGCAGCATGGCGCCGTTATTTGTGGTTGGCTCTTCCGGTGTTGAATATGGATTAACGCAGCACTGGCATTCGGTGGGACTGATAGATGCCTACCAAACTCAGGTCACGGCGCTACAGCCGATCCGGCAAGTGTTGGTCATTTCTGGAAGTGCATCCCCGTTAAGTCGCGCTCAAATCGACACCGCTATCTCTAGTGGATTTGTCGAACTGGCGGTGGATGCGGCAGCAATCCTCGCAGAATCACGTGAAGAAAGGATGGTCCAGGATGTGGTGGCGACGGCAGTAGCGCACCTTGAAACCGGGCGTTCCGTGCTGATCCATACCGCAAAAGGTCCGGATGACCCGAGAATCGAACAAATGATCGAAGCGATGACCGCCAAAGGACTGCTTCGTGACGAGGCAAAAATCCGCGGCGGTAAGCAATTGGCTGTGGAAATGGGCTACATCGTTCTGGACATTCTTAAGGCGTATCCGCTCGAAAGACTGGTTATATCCGGTGGTGATACGTCAAGTCAGATCACTAAGATTCTCGCCCCTGAAGCATTGGTTATTAAATCCGATCTCTCTCCCGGTGCGCCCCTCTGTCAGGTGCGCTCAAACAAACCGTACTTGGACAATCTGGAAATCGCCTTAAAAGGCGGGCAGATGGGTGACCAAGACTACTTCGTAAAAGCGCTCACAGGTAAGAGCTAACTTCCGTTCAAGGACAGGAACACGCTTGCATATTTACAATAACAATAGGTGAAACTATGCAAACCTCACTTTTAAGTAACAACGAAACTCATCATGAGCATATTGATGATGAGAAGAAAAAATCCATGAGAAATGTTGTTGCCGGGAGTCTGTTCGGCACAGCGTTAGAAACCTATGACCTCTATTTGTACGGTACCGCGGCGGCGCTGATCTTCGCTCCTCTGTTCTTTCCTGGCACCGATGAAGCCGTCTCAAGACTCGCCTCGCTAGCGTCCTTCGCCATATCATTCGTCGCACGGCCACTGGGTTCGCTGGTGCTTGGACATTTCGGCGACCGGATAGGCCGCAAGAAATTGCTCTACCTTACGCTGATCATCATGGGCTTGAGCACCGTCGGCATTGGCTTGCTGCCTACCTACGCGAGCGTAGGAATCTGGGCACCCATCATGTTGTGTGTGCTGCGCTTCATCCAGGGCTTCGCTTTTGCCGGAGAATACAGCGGTGCAGTGCTCATGCTACTTGAGCATGCACCCCGGCGAAAACGTGGCTTTTATGCAGCCATCAACAACATTGGTCCGGTGTTCGGGTTCATCGCCTCGGCGGGGTTGCTGCTGATCGTCAGCAGTTTATTGTCGGTGGAGGATTTCTATAAGTGGGGATGGCGCATTCCATTCATCGCCAGTCTGGCTCTGTTGGTCGTCGGCGTCTTCGTACGGTCCAAAGTTGCCGAATCTCCTGTGTTCGAAAAGACCGCCGAAAAGCGCGCGGCAGCCAAGGGGCCGAACCTGTCACCTGCCATGCGCCTGTTCACCAAGTATCCTAAACAGTTACTTTTGGTCGCAGGTGCCAATATCTGTCATTTTTCGACATTTTATCTTTTTACCGTGTTCGCATTGAGTTACGGCCAGAAGGAACTGGGCCTTTCCAATGCCTTTGTGCTCTCGGTAGCGATGGTCGCTATCTGCACGCACCTGGTAATTGTTCCTTTCGCCGGAGCAATGGCCGATCGACTGGGTCGACGCACCATGATGTTGATCGGCTTCGCGGTGACTGCACTGGCCGCGTTTCCCTTCTGGCAGCTATTTTCCACAGGCCAGTTCCTACCCATGGTCTTGGGCTCATGCCTGTTCATGACCGGCTACGGCTTGGTATACGGTGCTGTGCCTTCATTCACCGGCGAGGCATTTGGACCCAGCGCACGATTCACCGGGTTCGCCATGGCCACCAATGTCGGTGGCATCATCGGTGGCGGCACGGCGCCCATCGTCGGCGCCTATCTGCTCAGCCATTATGGCTCGCCCTACGCCATCTCGGTCTACACGGTAGTGCTCGCAGCAATCTCTGCCTTGTGCGTCTACCTGTCTGCCGAAACCCGAGCGATTGACATCACTGACGAATAATACCCCCCGCTAATGCCCACAGCCGCACGCTTGCTCGACTCAGCAAGCGTAACGCCCTCCAGGCATAAGCGGGCGCAGACCACATTTATCAGTAAGCGGGTCAGACTAACTGGTCGGAGCGATCACACCCTGGGCCGCAAGGACGAGATCCGCTGCCCGTTCGCCAATGACCACGCAAGGCGCCATGGTGTTGCCGACGGTGATTCGGGGCATGATCGAGGCATCCGCGATCCGCAATTGCTCGATGCCATACACGCGTAGCTGATGGTCGACCACAGACATTTCATCTCGGCCCATTTTCGCGGTGCCGGACAGGTGCCAATAAGACACGGCAGAATTGCGAATGAACTGCTCCATGGCTCGGTGCGTTTTCGGTCCGGGCACCACCTCGCGTTTTACCAGGTGGTGGAAGGTTTCGCTGTTGCCAAGTGCCCTGCAGAGGTCGATCGATGCAAACGCCGCCGCCATATCCTCGGGCGCGCTCAGCGAGTTCGGCTCGATGAGTGGAGCATCCGAAGGCCCGGCGCCCGATAGACGCAGGCGTCCTCGACTGACAGGTCTGGCCAGCCCTGCGAACATCGTCCAACCCTGTTGCGGTGGCTGGATACCCACTTCAGCCGGGGAGGGCACCGCAAATTCAAGCTGACAATGCAGCAGGTCTGGCACGTCCAGGCGACTGTCGCTTTTCCAGTACAACGTGGTTTCACAACCGCCGCCACCAACCGCCTGGGGTTGCAGGTACTCCCAGGTACAGCCAAAGGCAATATGGTCCTGAAGATTCTGACCCACGCCGGGAAGGTGACTGATCGGGACGATGCCATGGGGGCGCAGCTCACTCTTCGGGCCGATGCCTGACTGCATGAGCACCTTGGGCGTGTTCACCGCGCCCATGGACAAGACGACTTCGGCTTCAGCGAAGAAGCGGTGCCGTTGCCCTTCGATGATCACTTCGACACCGACCGCCCTTGTGCCGCTAAGCAGGACACGGGCTACCAGTGCACCGGTGAGAACGGTCAGATTCCGTTGGTGCAGCCGTGGCCGGATGTAGGAGTCGTAAACGGATTCGCGCCTGCCCTGGTTGATGCGCAGATCGGTGATCGCGGCCCCGCCAGGACCTTCCATCATCGCTCCGTTGGGACTGTCATATCGGGGGATGCCCAGACGACTGGCCGCTTCCAGGGTTGCCCTGGCGAGGGGTTGAGGCGAGGCCGGCTGCTCGACATGCACGGGGCCACCTGAACCACGCCGTGCGGCATCCGGGCGGCCGTGCCAGTTCTCGATCCTGCGGTAGTAATCCAGTACCGAATCGTATCCCCAGTCGCAGTCGCCGGACTCGGCGGCGAAGTAATCCCAGTCCGATCGATGCCCGCGAGCCCAGACCATTACGTTGATGCTGGAGCCACCTCCGAGTCCCTTGCCCATGTTCAAGGGAAGACGACGACCGTTGAGGTAGGGATTGGGTTGTCCCGCGAATGCCCAGTCGCGCTCTGAACCGAGGTTCAGCGGCCACTGCGCAGGCTCTACAACCTCAGGGCCGGCGTATTCGTTGCCTGCTTCAATCAACAACACGCGTGCGTTGTCCTGTTGGGCAAGGCGGGCCGCGACCACGCAGCCCGCCGTACCCGCACCACACACGATGAAGTCATAGTTCCGATCACGCCGATGATTCATGCGTCCGTCCATATCGATGCAGCGGTTGGGTTCAGGGTTATCAGGGGGGCCGCGTCGCAGCGATCACTGCTCGCCGACGCTTTTCACGGCCTCGAGAATCACCTTGGCCACTTCGGCCGGTTGCGACTGCTGGGGCACATGGCTGGTGTGCACCTGCGCCAGGGTGGCGCCGATACGCTTGGCGGCGGAACGCTGGACATCGGGATGGATCATCCGGTCCTCGGTGGCGAGCAGATACCAGGACGGTTTGGTCTTCCAGGCAGAGACGCTTGTTTTGTCCTCGAACGCGGATGCCTTGATGGGGCCTTGCGTCGCGGTCATCACGGCGGTCTGCGCCGCGGGAAGATCCTGGGCGAAGTCCTTGGCCATGCCTTCCGGGGTCAAATAGAGGAAACCGTTGCCGTCAGCCTTGATCTGACTGATGCCCGGGGGCGTGGGCGCGCCTTTGCCTTGTTCGCCGCTGGTTTGGCCGACATCGGGAGCGAAGGCGGCGACGTATACCAGGGCGCGGACTTTCTTGTCGCTGCCGGCCTGGGTGATCACGGTGCCGCCCCAGGAATGACCGACCAGCACGACCGGGCCCGGTTGATTGTCCAGCGTTCTTTGCGTGGCAGCGACATCGTCGGCAAGGGAGGTGAGTGGGTTTTGCACGACCGAAACGGCAACCCCCTTGGCCTGCAGAAGCGGCACGACCTTGGCCCAATCGGAGCCGTCGGCGAACGCGCCGTGTACGATGACCACCGAAGGTGTTGTATCTTGGGCCTGGCTGATACCTGCGGCCAATGTGCTTGCAAGGGCGAAGGCGAGGGTGACGGCTTTTGATCTGAGTGTTTTCATGGGATGAACTCCTGTGTGGGAGCTCAATTCTGCTGACTGGCCTGCTTAGTGGGCATCGGTCATTTATCCGACCCCAAGGCATTTTTCATGGATAGTGCGTTGCAACTGGACATTTCATTGAGCGCAGCGCTGCGGACGATCGGCCAGGTCGGGGACCTCAGCATGGGCCAGCCACTCGGGCATTCCCGACGCGTTGCCGCACTGGCGCGCAGGCTGGCGCAGGCCTTACACGGCGATGGCGAGCACCTGAGGGTGGCGGAGCAGGTCGCCTTGCTGCGCTGGTCCGGCTGCACTGCCAACGCCGAAGGGTTTGCGGACCTGCTCGGTGATGACGTCGACGGCCGCCGCGCAATGCTCGACCTGACACTGAACAAAGAAGCCATGAACGCGGTGCATCAGGCGATCCCGCTGGCCGTCGTGCATTGCGAGGTCTCTGGCCAAGTCGCGAAAACCCTCGAACTGGGAGCCGCTGTCGAGGCAGGCTTGTGCCGCGTATTCGAAACCTACGATGGGACTGGCCGGCCGCTGGGCTTGACCCATGAACACATTCCGGAGGTTGCCTATCAGGTGGTGCTTGCCGGTGATCTGGATATTCTCAGTCGAGCACATGGCTTGGACGCGGCGCTGCGCTGGATCCACGACCAGTCGGATCGGCGCTATCCCGCTGCCCTCGCGTCGTTGCTCATGGCTAACGCCAAGGCGTGGCTGGCAGACCTGGAAGCCTCCTCCCAAAACCCGACCCATGGGGAGACCGAACGCTCGGTCTCGCTGACCTTGGTGGGGGACGTGATTGACTTGAAGCTACCCTGGCTGGCGGGGCATTCGCGGCGGGTGGCGCATGTCGCCGTGGAGGCTGCACGCTTGTGGGGGCTAGGTGAACCCACCCAGACAGCGCTCGGAAAGGCGGCCCTCGTCTACGGTCTGGGTCGGGCAGCCGTTTCCAACCAACTCTGGAATACCGCCGGGGCACTTCCCTATAGCGCCGCGGAGCGGGTGCACCTGGTTCCCTACTGGACACAACAGGCGCTGAGGCCTATCAGTGAGTTGGCCGTGCCTGCTGAGATCGCCGCCCATGCCTACGAACGGCTCAACGGCAGTGGCTACTTTCGAGGCGTGATGGGGGATGCCCTGTGTGCCGAACATCGATTGTTCGCCACTTCCGTAGCCTGGGTCGCACTCAGGGAAGCCAGGCCATGGAGGGCGGCCTACGGTGAATCCGAGGCGGCCAGGCTGCTGGGGCAGGATGCCGCCAATGGCTTGTTCGACAAGGCTGTGTGCGAAGCGGTTATCGCCGCTGCACGTGGCGAGCGGCGGGCTCATCAGCCGAAGGGTTCGTTACTCACCGCACGGGAGTGTCATGTACTCCTGGAAATCAGCCGTGGCGCCAGTAACAAGCAGGTAGCGCGACTGCTGGACATCAGTCCGAGCACCGTTCGCACCCACATGGAAAGCATATTTCGCAAACTGGAATGCTCGACCCGAGCTGCCGCGACCCTGAAAGCATTGACGCTGGGCTTGATCTCCTGATGCCGAGCCGCGGCAGATCGATCATTCCTGGGCGGACGAATTGGCGTGAGCCCGGCGATGAATGCCTTGACCACGCTTGGTTCATCGAATGTGAGCGGGGCCCACACTCCGCGCGTTCTTTTTTGGTGTGATTGAAAGTCATTATCATTTGATATATTCTCGCGACTCCTCCTCGCTTGAGTCGCTTGCGTGTCCAGGCCATCCGATCCTCATTCCACCGACGGCCAGTTCGAAAGCCATTCGAGTGAACTGCTGCGCTTCCTCACTCGGCAGGTGAAGTGCGCAGAACTGGCGGCCGACCTGCGCCAGGAGACTTGGTTGCGCTTTCGCCGGCGCGAGTCCGGGCAAGAGATCGGTAATCTTCGTGCGTTCCTCTATCGCATCGCGCGCAACCTGATCATCGACTACCGCCGTCAGCAAAAATCCCGCCCCGTCGAGGAGGAGATATCCATCGAATTGGTCAGTGCCCAGCCGGGTCCGGAGCGAGCGGCAAGCGACGCCCAGCGCCTGGAGCGACTGCAGCGCGTGGTCCAGGATTTGCCACCGCACCTGCGCCAGGCGTTGTTGTGGAATCGCCTGGACGGGCTGACCCAGCGTGAGATTGGCGAGCGCCTGGGGGTCTCGGAAAGCATGGCCGGACGCTATATCCTGAAGGCCCTCGAACACTGCCAGCAGCAGATGGACCCGCAGCCGTGAGTCATCCTTCACTTCTCGATCAGGCCCGGCACTGGCAGGTGCTGCTGCATTCTGGCCGTGCCACCGCTGCCGATCGCGCTGCCGCGCAGGCCTGGCGCCAGGCGGCGCCCGAACATGAGCAGGCATTGCGGGAGGTGGAAGGGCTGTGGTCGTTGCTCGGCCAGATAGAGCGTCCGGCCGAGCTGCCCCAGGTGCGCGTGCTGCCTCGTCGTCGACTGTGGGCGGCTCCACTGGCCTGCGCTGCGATGCTGTTGCTCGCCCTGTGGCTGCCACGCGGTACCTGGATTGGCCTGTATGCCGACATCAGCACCCAGCCGGGCGAGGTGCGCGAGTTGCGTCTGGCGGATGGTTCGCTGTTGACCCTCAACGGCGATTCGGCGCTGGACTGGCAGTTTGTCGAGGGTCGCCGCGAGGTCAGGTTGTACCGCGGCGAGGCGGATTTCCAGGTCGCCCATGACCCGGCCCGACCGTTCACTGTCAGGGCCGGCGATGCGCGCATTCGCGTCACCGGCACGCGCTTCGATGTGCGTCTGGAGGAGGGTGGTGTCGACCTCGCGGTCAGCGAGGGCCGAGTGTTGGCTTCCAGCGAGGGACGCGAGCCGCTGCCGGTGGTCAGCGGGCAGCAGGTGCAGTGGCGCGGCGGGGCGCTGCAAGCGCCGCGGGCATTGGATGCGCGCCAGCGCTTGAGCTGGCAGCGCGGTAAGCTGGTCTTCCGCGACCAGCCGCTGGAGCAAGTGTTCGCCGAGCTTGAGCGCAGTCAGTCTGCGCGGGTGCTGTTCGTCGACGAAGCCGCTCGCCGGCTGCAGGTGACCGGCGTGTTCGCCCTTGACGACCCACAGGCGGTGTTGAGCGCTGTGGAAACCACTTTGCCTGTAAGTCTGGTGCGCCTGCCGGGGTTGATTCTGGTCACGTCCCGCCGCTGAGACCCGCGCCGCGCCTGGGCCTGCAAGAAAACCGAAATATTTGGGCGGCGATGGTTCAGAAATCAGCGGCGCCTTCGTCTTCTCTCCTTGCAAATGCGACTTCTTCGTATTGAAAGCCAAGGACATCAGCATGCGGTCGACCCCCTTCCTTGCGGCGCTAGCCGTTCTTCCCCTGGCCATTGCCGCCGCCCAGGCGCAAGCCGTCGAGCTCGACGTGCCTGCCCAGCGGCTCGATGCGGCGCTCACCGATTTCGCCGAGCAGGCCGACGTGCGGCTGCTCTATGACGCCGGCCTGACCCGTGGCAGCGCCATGGTGCCGGCACTCAAGGGCGACTATTCGGTGGTCGACGGCCTGCAGCGGTTGCTGGAGGGCAGCGGCCTGACCTTCCAGACCGGCAACGACGGCACCATCACCCTGGTGCCGCTGCCCGAGCAGGGCGTGCTGGAGCTGGGCCCGACCACCATCAGTGGGCTCGCCGAAGGCCGTGTCGACCTGCCGGCCGAGTACGCCGGTGGGGAGGCGGCGCGGGGTGCCCGCATCGGCGTGCTGGGCAACCAGGACATGCAAGATGTGCCCTTCGCCTTCTCCAGCTACACCTCCGAGCTGATCGAGAAGCGCCAGGCGCAGACCTTGGCCGATGTGCTGGCCAGCGATCCGGGCGTGCGTCAGTCGTTCGGCTTCGGCAACTTCTCCCAGGTGTTCGTCGTGCGCGGGTTCCAGCTGTTCAGCGACGATATTGCCTTCAACGGGCTGTACGGCATTCTGCCGCGACAGATCATCTCCACCGAGTCGGTTGAGCGGGTCGAGGTGTTCAAGGGGGCCAACGCCTTCGTCAATGGCGTGTCGCCGTCGGGCAGCGGTGTCGGCGGGGCGATCAACGTGGTCTCCAAGCGTGCCGAAGACACCCCCACGCGCAGCGCCACCCTGGACTATGCGAGCGACAGCCGAGTGGGTGGGCACCTCGACCTGGGCCAGCGCTTCGGCGAGGACAACCGCTTCGGCGTGCGGGTGAACCTGGCCCAGCGCGAGGGTGAGACCGCGGTGGACGATGAGCACTCGCGCTTCAGCCTGGCCACCCTCGGTCTGGACTACCGCGGTGACCGCCTGCGCCTGTCCGCGGACCTTGGTTACCAGAAGCAACGGGTCAATGAGGGGCGCTCGGTGGTCTACCTCACCACGACGGGGCCTAGCAGCACACTCAACGGCAAGACGCCGTCGGCACCCGACGCCGACCACAATTACGCGCAACCCTGGAGCTGGTCGCAGCTCGAAGACAGCTATGGCATGTTCAGCGCTGAGTACGACCTGTCGCCCACGTGGACCGCCTACCTCAGCGCAGGCGGCAAATACACGCGGGAGAACGGTGTCTACGCCTCCAACTACGTCTACGGCGCAAATGGCGACGCGCGTATCGGCCGCCTCTATTCGCCACTGGACCAGGAAACCCTGAGCGCCGTCACCGGGCTGCGCGGCGAACTCGCCACCGGGCCGGTCAGCCACAGCATCAACCTGGCCGCCAACGGCATCTGGCAGGAGAAGCGCAACGCGTTCGAGACCACCGCGGCGGGCAGTCGCGGCTTCGGTAATCTGTATCAGGGCCAGCCCGTCGCCGAGCCGCCGGCCACCAGCGTCTCCGGCGATATCCATGACCCGGACACCACCGCCAAGGTGCAGAACCGTAGCCTGGCGGTCTCCGACACCCTGGGCTTGCTCGACGACCGCGTGCTGCTGACCCTGGGTGTGCGCCGCCAGTCCATCGGCGCCGACGCCTGGAGCGCGGCCAGCGGCGCCCGCACCTCCAACTATCAGGAAAGTATCACCACGCCGGCCTATGGCCTGGTGATCAAGCCCACCGAGTACCTGTCGCTCTATGCCAACCGCGTCGAGTCTCTGCAACAGGGCCCTACCGCGCCGGCCGCCGCACTCAACAACGGCGAAATGTTCGCGCCCTATCGCTCCAAGCAGACCGAAGTGGGTGCCAAGCTCGACTGGGGCACCTTCGGCGGCAGCCTCAGCCTGTTCCGCATCGAGCAGCCCCAGGGTGTGCTCGGCGGCGACGGCTACTACCGAGTGGATGCCGAGCAGCGCAATCGCGGCGTGGAACTGAGCCTGTTCGGCGAGCCACTGGATGGCCTGCGCCTGCTGAGCGGTGCCACCTGGACCAAAGCCGAACTCAGCGGCACCACCGGTGGCCGCGACGATGGCAACCAGGCGGTGGGTGTGCCGAAATTCCAGTTCAATCTGGGCGCCGACTGGGACGTGCCCGGCCTGCCCGGGGTGAGCCTGAACGGCCTGCTACTGCGCACCGGCGGCCAGTTCGTTGACAGCGCCAACGACTACAGCATCCCCGCCTGGACCCGCGTCGACCTGGGCGCGCGCTATCGGACGAAAATGGAGGGCCGCGGGGTGACCTTCAACGCGATGCTGGAGAACGTTGCCGATGAGAACTACTGGGCCTCGGCCAATGGTGGTTATCTGACCCAAGGGGCACCGCGTACATTGAAGGTGTCGGCTACTGTTGATTTCTGAGGTTGTTGGCGATTAAAGAGGTGCCGTTGCAAGTTGTGTGATTACGCTAAAGGTGGTTTTGTCAGACGCTCTGAGAGGCTGCATTTGTGGCCTCTGTTGTTATTGCTGTGATTGGGGCGATTGGAGCCTTTCGCTAGACAGGAGTCGGCCAGAAGCAGTCAGTCACTCAGAGCCTGAATCGCGTAAGGTGCGAACACCCTACTGCCGCCAACGCTTACGCGCATGCAGGTATGCGGTCAGGTCGCTATAGCCAAGCTGTTCCGCAATATCAGCCCTGCTTTCACCTTGCAGTTCCAAATACTGCTCGATATCGGCGCGCACTAGGTCGAGTAATTGTCGAAAGCTAATACCTTCATGCTCCAAGCGTCGACGCAATGTGCGAGGACTTTGGTGTAGCAGTTCAGCCTGGTTATCGAGGGTGGGCACTTGGCCATGCGCCAGATTGTGGCGAATGCTGTGAGCCACCTTCGCCGACCAGCCGGCGAGACGCTTTTGCCTGGCGATGCAGCGATCCAACTCCTGTTTGAGCACAGACAGTATGCCAGGGTGCCGATTGTGCATCGGTAAGCTCAGGCTGGCGCTATCAAGATACATCCGCGTCCGCGCGCACTCGAAGCTTACATTGCTGCCAAAAAATGCGCTGTACTGACTGTAATAGGCGGGTTTAGCGTAGGCCAACTGCACGCACGCGGGCACAATGGTATGGCCAGAGCCTTGGATACACACTGTCAGTGCCATGACGAAATAGTGCTCGGTGAGATAACGCACCAGATTGATCGGAGCATCGATATTCAGCTCAACGCCGATGCCATTGGCGTCTTCAAGAATACTCACCATGTCCATATCCGAAGCCAGACCGGCATAGCGCGCCCAGTTTTCCATTGCATCCTGCACAGTGTCGCAGTACTGCCCTGCTAAGGCGATCACGTGCCAGTCCTGGGGAGTAAAAGTACCAAAGAGGTGCAGGCCGATGGCAGGGTCGTGTCGAGCGGCTTCATCCCAGAGTTGCTCCAACGCCAGCGCGCTGTAATCGGCCTGACCCTGTCGTGAATGGCTATTGATATAGCGTTGCAACACATTGCCCATGGGGCCACGGTGAAAGCGCTGAACGAGTTGTGGTTTTGCAAGGGGCTGTGGATTGGCCAGCTTTCCCAAACTTTTGTCCTGTTCGCGCATATCGTTCGTTGTAGTCATGGCTTCTCATAGTCGGGCATTGATTTATCAGCCCGAACGAGATACTGCCATGAATATAACAATGATCGCCAATAGCCCTATTGCCGTAGTCGCCGGCATTTTCTTCGGTTTTATCGTGTTAGAGCTCGCTTGCGCGTGCTTCCGCCAGCCGGCAGGTAGCCGCCGTGATGCGATGATTGAAATCATTGGTTCTAGCCTGTTGCTAGGCTTCACCTTTCCGCTAGTGATGTTCATCACAAACACCCTGCTTGACCATGCCGCCCCGCAAGCGAAAGACAGTCTGATCAACCTACCATGGTGGGCGGGGCTAGGCTTGTTCTTGGTATTCGATGATATGACTCAATATTGGTGGCATCGCCTTACCCACCGCGTACCGTTCCTGTATGCCCTACACCGCGCGCATCACTCGGCACCGTACATGAGCATTCGCATCGTTTATCGCAACAACAGCTTCTATTACCTGCTGATGCCAGGTCTATGGTTCGCCGGCATCCTTATATACATGGGCCTGGCGCATATCTACTACCACTACTTGATCGTAAAGATGCTGGTGATTTTCGGCGCCCATAGCAGCGTTCTTTGGGATGCCAAGCTGTACCAGATAAAAGCGCTGCGCCCACTAATGTGGGTGTTGGAGCGAACTATCTCCACGCCCTCAACTCACTCGGCCCATCACGGCCTCAACGCTACCGATGGCGTTACCCACTACAAAGGCAACTTCGGCAATCTATTGTTTCTCTGGGATGTGATTTTCGGCACTGCAAAAATCACCCGCCGCCGCCCGCAATCTTTTGGCATCGAAGATCTGAACCCAGTGAGCTGGCAGGAAGAATTATTCTGGCCAGTCGTGCGCAGCGACAAACCTGCCCTTCAACATAAGTCTAAAAACGAGTTAGCCCAATGAGCGTGAATATTGCCCTAATAGCCGGCTCCAGCCGTACTAACAGCCAAACGGCCAAGGTCGCACTCTTTCTTGGCCAGCGTTTGAAAGCGCTGGATATCTGCGCGACCCCACGAGTCATCGATTTAGCACGCTCGCCCTTGCCAATGTGGCCGGGCGAGGACGTTGAAGGTATATGGGCCGATCACGCTCAAGTGCTGCGCGGAGCAGACGCCGTAGTTGTGCTCGCGCCTGAATGGCACGGCATGGCGGCACCGGCAATTAAAAACCTATTTATGTATGCCAGCTACAAAGAAGTCGGTCATAAGCCAGCATTACTGGTGAGCATTTCATCTGGCCAAGGCGGCGCTTACCCTCTCAGCGAGCTGCGCGCATCTAGCTACAAAAACAACCGCGTGTGCTATCTGCCTGAGCACATTATCGTGCGACAAGTAGAAAGCGTGATGAACACCGGTGAAGCTAAGACTGCCGATGATTTGCGCATTCGGCAGCGTGCCGATTGGACTTTACAAATGCTCGGGCACTATGCCCAAGCAATGCAGCCGCTGCGCGGGTTAATTTCCATGGACAGTGTAGAGTTTACTAACGGGATGTGATCTCCTGCTGCACATGGATCGCTAAAAGCTGAAAAGGGGTTTCACAAGAATGACACCTGCGGGGAGCAGGCAATCCTGTCTGCTCCCGATTTCCAACGCTGTTATGCAAGCCATTTGTCAGACGGCTTCTATCAGTTAGAAAAAAGGGACAAAAAAGGGGGCAGACTTATTTTCTGATAATAAGTCTGTCCCCTTTGTTGCTCTTCCTAAGTAGTGAGTCACAAGACACGGCTACCAAAAATTCTCACTTACTCATAGGGTATTTTGCATGTACCACCGTTGCCTTTCAATTCTGTGGCTTTGCCTATTCTCTTCGATGTCATTCGCTGAAGCTCCGCGGCCTGAAGCTGTTGCCGAGTTTCTCGCAGCACAGAAGGACATGGATGATTTACAAAACGGCTATACGCAACTTCAGATCCTGGCGGCGCGGGCTGACACTGACCCAGCGAAAGGAAGGGCGTTCACTGAGGAGTTAATCAACATCAGCAAGCGCATGTACACGCACCTGGATAACGCCATCGCCGCCGGGCATGCCGTCGCGATGTACCAAAAGGCTAAGTTGCTGTTTGCAAAAAAGCCATTTAAGGACAATAAGGATATGTGTGAACTGTATGGTCGTGCAGCGGAGCGTGGACTGATGGCGGGTGCTTTGGAATATGCCAAATGCGTTAACTTTTACCCGCCCAGCGAAGAGTACACCAGGCGGCTGGAAATACTTCGGGCGACGATTGAAGGTCAGGATCCCTATTTGTCGGAGTACCCATTGATGACCTCATTCCCATACTGCTTTCCCAAGCACAAACCAGCGTTGCAGCCGGGCGAAGGCGCTGTCCAATGGGTTGTGGACAACGCGCGTCCCCAAGCATTGAGCGCTGAGGATTTTCGCGCAGAGGGTTATTACACGCTGGCTATGTCGGGAGTAGATGAGGAAACGAAAGCATCCAAGGCCGGATTCTTAAGATTGGCTTTCGCTCATGGGTGCCGAGAAGACACAGCGCGAATTGCGAAGTACTTGGGCGTTACAGTACCACCAGTGCCTGTTAGGGCTTCACCATCGGTGAAGTGATTCAGCTGTGCAAATCATTCATGGATTTCGCTTCTGCGGAGTAACCCTCTCTGTTTCGTTGATGCCGATGATGGGGCTCGCTAGGCTTCAGAGCGAATACCCAAAAAGCCGTGCGTGCAACCATTTGATGGGGACTCCCCGGTAGCGGCTGTGTCCACTGTCTGCAAGTCGCCGAAAGCACCCTTTGCCGAATGCCTGAATAATTGCTATCCACCAGCCACAACCTATAAATGGCAAACATCAAAATGGGCGCCTTAAGCGCCCGTAATCCCTTAACGTTCAACCTGCGCCTGAAGCCGCCGTCCAATCACCTCCAGCAAATCACATCCATCCCGCAACGGAATCACCAAAAGCTGCGCGAAATCCGAAAGCACCACCGTATCGCTGGCAATCTCGGAGCGAAACGCGATGTTCTCCAACACTTGAGTCACCGTGCGGATGCGGTAATCGGCAGTTGCGTGCAGTACGTCAAGCGGCGCCTGGGTGTCGATAAGCAGGGCGGCAGGGGTGCAGTCGATGCCGGTGATGGGGATGTATCTCTGCATGGGAT
The DNA here is from genome assembly GCF_900119265.1 of Pseudomonas sp. NFACC04-2. NCBI lineage: Bacteria > Pseudomonadati > Pseudomonadota > Gammaproteobacteria > Pseudomonadales > Pseudomonadaceae > Pseudomonas > Pseudomonas sp. NFACC04-2. Next base: position 34,234 of record NZ_FPJC01000006.1, on the reverse strand, counting down.
TGCTCCATTTGGTTAGAGGGCTTATCCGATCCGCAGGTCGCCAAACCTGATCACCATGGTTGGCGACGGAAAGAACTATAGATTTGGGCTCCCAAGACGAACAAGGTGAGAGATTCCGAGGCCTTCGTAGGAATCATGAGAACTCTCCAAGGAAACGAACCGACTTTATCCATTTCTGTAGGAGCAATTACTCACACCGAAGAAAACCCACCCCAACCCTGAGGCCGCGACATCCGGTATTCTGCGCCTCTGAAATACCATCCCGGCCCGAGGCGTTCCAATCGTCATCCCGGCCTCTCGAACAGTCTGCAAAGCAACGCAACAGGAGTCATGCATGTTGATAGGACATCGGTTCGAGCGCACCGCGCAGGGTGACCTGCACATCCATTCGCGCAACGTGGTGCAGAGCTTGGTCGTGTTGGTGATAGGGGCGTTGGCCTTTCTCTTGCCAATGGCGTTCGCTGTGTTCGTGATGGTTGATGGGGCCTCGTTGATGACAGAGGTGGATCCACTGTCCGCTCTATTGATGGTGCTGCTGTGGCTGCTGATTCCTGCCCTTGGCCTGCTGCTGGTGCTGTACACCGGCGTCCACGAGACGTTGGTGTTGTCGCGGGTCGACGGCGAAGGCAAGCGCCTGACCCGTAACTTTTTCGGGCGCCGCGAGCGTGTGCAATCGGCCTTCAGTATCGATGCTGCCAAATCCCTCGAACTGCGCCGCCTCCCGCAGGCTGGGCGAGCTCGCACCCAGCTGTGGCTGATACAGCGCGATGGCACTGCGCAGCGCCTGACTACCGACAACGTTCCGGTGGTGCCGGGCAGTCAACGCACGGACCTGTGGCTGCGGGAGCTGGCCGACTACTTGGGCGTGGCGTTGCCCACCGAGGTCGTCGAGGGGGCGGCGCCGATTGTCAAGGTGCCCTATAGGCCAACTCCGGCTCCTACCAGCGGCAAGGTGGTAAGGGCAGCCCGCCAGCGCCGGGAACAGGGTGGCGCACCTGCGCCTGCGCCGACCGAGAAACTGGGCGTTCCTGCGCGTGCCTTGCTCACACTATTGGGCGCCTTCTTTGCGGTGCTGGAACTGACTAACGTCATGACCTTGGTGCCGGCCGTTTTTACTGGACGGTTGCGCGTCAGTGGCTTTCGAACGGGTTCGACGACGTTCTACTGGGCCGAGCAGCCGCTGAGCTTTTCCTTCAACTTGCTGGTGGGTGTCGCCGAGGGTGTGATCGTCGGCTTTATTGCCTGGGGTTGCCTACACGTGGCGATCCAGGGGCGCATGAATGCCAAGCCTTAAGGGCAGCGTCTAAGGAAACAGGCGTTGGGAACGATGTTGCTTCGAGTGGGCGAATTGGAAGAACCCAGCCTCGCCGAGGGCACTTGGTTGGATGAACGCTGCCGGGGTTTTCCGAAGAAAGCGGTGGCCGAGCTGATGAGGGAGGCGCATTGACCACAAGGGGCATTGCGCTGATGCTTGCGCAGGCTGCGCCATCGAATGAGTGCGGCCTGCCAGGCTCTTGATCGGGCCAGTCCATTCACAGAACCGAGGAAACTATGCCTGTGACTGTTCGTGTCGCCGTTGCGGACGACGCACAACACTTGTCCGCCATCGAGGCGTCCGCCGCCCTGGCGTTCCGTCGCATTGATGAGCTGAGCTGGGTGGCGCAGTCGCTGCCGATGTCCGTCGAGCGACATCGCCAGCTCATTGCGCTATCGACGTGCTGGGTTGCCCTCGATGACGAAAGCAGGCCACAAGGATTTCTCAGTGCCGAGTGCTACGGCGAGGCTCTTCATATCCATGAGATATCCGTCGCGCTGCCCTGGCAGGGACAAGGTTTGGGGCGGCGGCTGATCGAGGTCGCGCAGGACCATGCCCGCTCTAACGGACTGCGTTTGATCACCCTCACGACATTCATCGACGTGCCCTGGAACGCCCCGTTTTATGCCCGCATGGGTTTCCAGGCTAAAGCCACCCAAGACCTGGAACCGCGACTGGCGGCCCTATTGAGTGCCGAATACCAACGTGGATATGCTCCGGGTAGCCGCTGTGCAATGGTCTGGTCAGTCACTTGAATACGATTTCTTTAACCTCTGCAACGGAGACAAGCATGGAACGGGACAGCGCCTACATCACCACGACGCAAGCGCTGGAAAGCCTCTATGGCCCCGTCGCGGCACCCTCGATCCTCAAGGAAGTCGACCATATCCATCCGGTTTACCAGCCCTTCATCGAGGCGGCATCCTTTGTGATCCTCGCTTCCTCAGGCCTCGGAGGGCTGGATGCGTCTCCGAGGGGCGACGCGCCGGGGTTCGTTCATGTCCACGACAGCAAGACGTTGTATCTGCCCGACCGCCGCGGCAACAACCGTATCGATTCGCTGCGAAACATCGTTGAGGATCCCCGGGTCGCGCTACTTTTCCTCGTGCCGGGCGTGGGGGAAACCTTGCGCGTGAATGGCACGGCCAGGATATCCATCGAGCCAGCCCTGTTGTCCCGCTTCGCAGTGAAAGGGCAACTCCCTCGAACCGTTCTGGAAGTCACCGTAACCAGTGTTTATTTCCAGTGCAGCAGGGCAGTGGTCAGGGCGGGGCTATGGGATGTGAAGCGGCAGATCGAACGCCGCGCACTGCCCACGGCAGGAGAGGTGTTCAAACGCATCTGCCCATCGCAGGTCGATGGCGACGCTTATGACAAGGCACTGCCGGAGCGTGTTGCCAATACGCTTTACTGACGGTTTTTTAAAGCACTTCAATACCCAGGCCCGAGAAGCCCTGGGTATTGCAGTTGTTGTCGATAAGCCGAGGTGCAGTTCCCCGTAAGATCATTTATTTGAAATGACGCCACTCATGTATTGATGGAGATCGCGCAGGTCCTTGACGCTCCAAGGGTGCGACGGGATCTTCACGCCATTCTCTTTCAAGGTCTTTGGAATCAGGTCTCCATTTGGGCGAAGTATGATCGAAGAGACAATCACACCCGGGTAATCGGTCAGTCGTTTCTTGAAGGCGGGTGTCGTAAGGTCAGGGGTTGGCGGGTTGCTTTTCTTGGCCAACGGCCCTGTTCCCTTGATGTCCGCGCCATGGCACACGGCGCATCGCTGAAGATAGAGCGTTTTCCCATTGGCGTTGTCCGCGAAGGACGCCGACGCTTGCATGAATGACAAGATGCCGAGTAGAGCGATGGATGATGTTTTGATTTTCATGTGACCGGTACAACTGATTTGAATGACTGACGCAACCTGTCTATCACTTGCTCAATTGACGGCCCCTGAATGGTTGGCGGCGTCGGGCTTTCCCCAAATTCCCGCCAGATGAACAACGTCAGCTCCGCGCCGTCGGTCAATGTCTGGGCATTCCCTTGACTCCCAAAAGTTTCCAGCAGTCTGTACCGCGTATCTTTCCAAAACAACGCCTCGACCCAGTCGTACACCGGAATGAAATGGAAGTGGATGGGGTAACGGGGATCGTGGCCGAATCGGCTGATGTAAAGCCATTTGGGGTTGAGCTGTGTTTCAAGGACGCTCTGGATGTGTGCCATCAGGCCACCCAGCTCCGCTAACGCCGACGCGGGCAATTGGACCAATGAGTTCACGTGAGTCTTGGCGCCGAGCATGAGGTAGCCGGGCAGGGCGGACGCCAAGTGATGGTTGACTGTCCAATGGCTGGTTTCATGGAGGATAAACGGTGGTGTTGGTTCCAAAGCTGACTCCCTGTCGTAGTGCGGTTAGGACCGATCCTTCAACTATGTAACATTTTTCAGCCGTGCGCCGACAGGCAAGGTTGATGAGAACTTGTGGCGAGGGAGGTGGGCGGTGGACCGAGTTGTTAGCTTTAGGACAGCTTCGCGCCCCAACGGGGATAAATCCCCTCGCCACCAGGATAAAAGGAGGGCTGATTTATTTGCTTGATAGTAGTTCCGCTCCCTGATCGATCCTTCTTTTGTTATTTGTACTGGCAGCACTGGGCAGGCTTGGAGGTCTTTACGATGCGGCAGGCTTGACCGCAGCTGATTTTCTCGCAGCAGGTTTTGCGTCTGGTTTAGCCGCCGGTACGGCTGGTTTTTTTGTGGCGGATTTTGCTGTAGGTTTTGATGCAGCGACCGGTGGTTTTCCAACTTTTGAAGTCGCAGCTTTGGAAGCCACCGCTAATGTTGCAATCGGTTGTACCGTGAGTTCCACACCCAGCGCGGTCATCAATTTCCTGATAGTTTCAAACCGCGTTTTTGCTCCAGATTTCAGCACCTTATAAAGGCTTTCACGGTTAACTCCGGCATCTTTGGCGACTTTATTGACACCTTTGGCTTTTGCGACCTCGGCCAAAGCATGAATAAGGCTTTCCGTATTATCGGCTTTCATACTTTCAGCCAAATAAGCCGCTATAGCTTCTGGGGTATCGAGAAAGCGCGAAGCCTCGTAACGAGTCGTACCGGCAGTGCTGAGGCTAAGGACCGGCATATCCTCAGGATTGAATTTGTCGCTCATGTCATTTACCTCTCAGGGCATCAAGAATCACTTTGGCTCTCTTAATGCCTCGTCTTTGATCTGTTTTATCGCTTCCGCTGAGCATCAAGTACTCTGCGATTCCCGAGCGTACAAAGTAGATTCTGTACCCCGGCCCGATAAAAACACGCATTTCGCTCACCCCATCGCCAATCGGTTCGCAATCACCAAAATTGCCATTTCGGGCGCGATCCAGGCGGGCCAAGATAGCCGCTTTTCCTTGAGTATCCTTCACACTGTCAAGCCAATCCTCAAAATCGGGCGTCTGGTGGATCTCGTACATTTTCTTATCGATCATAGCCTCACTTGTAGCCATATGGCTACTCCTGATGGATGGGAGATTGACTGCAGATCATGGTTCTTTTCATCGAACATGGAGCCGATGGTGTCGCTCCGGCTGGCAGTAGGTGCAGGGAAGCGGGGGGAGTCGATGCCGGTGATGGGGAGGTATCTCTGCATGGGATTGCTCCAATTGGTTTAGGGGCTGATCCGATACGAAGGTCGCCAAACCCGGTCGCTTTTGGGGCGACGGGAATGACTTTAGATTTGAGCAACCAAGGCGGACAAGGTGAGGGATTCCGAGAGCTTCGTAGGAATTGTGAGACTTCCATGTGGAAACGAACCGACGAGCTCAGGTTCTGTAGGAACAGTCGGATCACGCCGGTTTCAGCAGATCTCGTAGTACGGTTAGGACCCTTCTTTAGCGGTGTAACATTTTTCAGTTTGTGCGCTGACAGGGAAGGTTAATGAGGACCTGTGGCGAGGGAGCTTGCTCCCGCTGGCCGTGAAGCGGTCTTCTAACAAGCGCTGGGAGTTGACTGGATACACCGTGTTGGCAGGTTTCGGGACTGCTTTGCAGTCCAGCGGGAGCAAGCTCCCTCGCCACGGGGGTTTGTGTTGGTCGAGGGACCGAGGTGTCAGCTTTTGGGGCAGCTTCGCGCCCCAACGGGGATAAATCCCCTCGCCACAAGAATGGTCAGTGGGATACCGCCAATCCAATGGCTTTTGTAGCGAGGTTGCAACTACCCTTCAAACTCCGTCTTCAACGAGGCACCAGCGAGACGCCGGCGCCGGCACTGACGCAGCCGACGATGGCGCCATAGCTGGCGATGCTGATGATCGGTTGCACTTGGTCATGGCGTAGCAACCACTGCTCCAGGGCAAAGCGGTACGGGCAGCCTGGGGGCCACATGAAGATGGCCTTGCCTTGCAGGTCTGCGGCGTTGCGCAAGGGGCCGTGGGATTCGGAGGCGATGAGCATCAGGTCTTCGCGGTACATCACGGCGCGCTTGAGCCCCGGCCGTTCCACATCGACCGCCACGATCACCCCGTCGAGCCGGTGGTGCTGGGTGTCGTCCAGTAACTGCGCCCAAGTCCCCGTGCTCAGCTCCAGCGACACCTGAGGATACTGCGCGTGGTATTTGGCCAACAACTGCGGCAGGCGCCCCGTGGCGCTGGATTCGATGGCGCCAATGCGCAGCGGTCCGCTTGGCGTGTGGCTGGGGTTGACCGCGCGGCGGGCTTCTTCCGTCAGGCCGAGGATTTTTGTCGCGTATCCCAGGAACACCTCGCCCGCCGGGCTGACCCGCAAGCCGCGACCTTCACGGAAAAACAACGGTGTGCCCAGCTCCCGCTCCAGGGATTTGAGCCGTGCCGTGATGTTGGACGGTACGCAATGCAGCACTTCGGCGGCGCGGGCGATGCTGCCGGTGTCGCAGACGGTCTTGAGCATGCGCAGTTGGGACAATTCCATAGCTCATCCAAAGTGAATGGTTGGCTAAGTTTAAGTCACTTGTATTGATGACGGGTGATTTTGATACTGCGGGGTAAATAGACCAGACGCTCAGTGCGCAGGAACTCTGAATGGAAACCCGTTGTGTGCCGTTTGACGGCTTGAAGAACCCCAGCAGACCCGACGTGAAAGTGATCCTGGCGACGCTGTTCGTGATTCTTTGCTGGGCCTATTCGCCGATTGGTATTCGCATCGGCTTGCAGGCCTATGAACCGGGTCAGTTGGCCTTGGTGCGGTTTCTCATCGCTTCGGTGTTCATGGCCGTTGTCGCGGTGGCGAAGGGTATTGCCTGGCCGCGTCTTGGGGATTTGCCGTTGCTGGCGGTGTTGGGGTTCTTTGCCGTGAGTCTGCACCACATCGCCCTCAATTACGGTCAACGGGGCGTCAGTGCCGGGGCGGCGAGTGTGCTGGCCCAGTCCACGCCTTTGTTCAGTACGTTGCTGGCGCATTTTGTCTTCAAGGACAGAGTCGGCGGTTGGCAATGGGGCTGTGTACTGTGCGGCCTGCTTGGCGCTGCCGTGGTCGTCACGGGGGATCGAGGCTGGGGTGACATGGACGCCCGTGGGCTATTGATCCTGCTGGCGGCGCTGTCCTGGAGTGTGTATTTCTCTTTGCAGAAGCGCCATACCCATCGCTACGACGGCTTGACCGTGGTTTGTTACACCGTCTGGTCGGGCACACTCCTGTTGTTCATTTTCGCACCGGGGGTGTTGGGCGCGGTGCGACAGGCTTCGGCTTCGGTGAACCTGGCGGTGTTGGTTCTGGGTATTTTTCCCAGCGCGCTGGCGTACCTTGCTTGGGCTTACGTGCTGGCCCACAGCGACGTGAGCCGAGCCTCCATGGCGCTTTACTTGATACCGCCCACGGCGATGTCGATGGCTTGTCTAGTCCTGGCCGAACGTCCAGCGGCGATGGTGAGTGTTGGGGCGGTTATCGTGTTGGCGAGTGTGCTTGCGTTGAATGTCGAACCGGCGAGTGTGGCAAAAGCCGGCTGATTCTGTAGCGGATGTGGGCAATGATGTTCGATGCTGTCCTGTTTAGGGCTGCTGCGCAGGCCAGCGGGAGCAAGCTCCCTCGCCACGGTTATGTTTCGAGCTAACCACTTTCGATCGCTCCCGTGCGTGGGAATGCCACTTGGGACAATCAACGTACCGCCACCTTATTTTTTAACCTGATAATCCTGGCCCCACACCCGCACGGTGTTGATTTTCTCGTTCAACCCTTCAAACACGAACTTCTGCCGCACAGCCGTCTTCGGCGGAATGGTGACTTCATCCGGGTTTTCAAACCCTGCGAGCCTGTTGGCGTAGCCGGCCTGGTCGATGGCGAGCAAGGCGCCCGTTTGGCCGAGGTTGATCAGGCGCAGTTGGGTGTCGGTGCTGTTCTTGAAGCCGAGGGTGACGCTGAAGGTGTCGTCAACGGGCTCCAGCTTCAGGACTTCGATGGAGACGCGGTCTTTCAGTTGCTCGTTGGAAGAAATGATCGCGGCGCCATCGGCGCCCTGGGCTGATTCGCGGCCATCGAGCACGCCTTCGCTGACGCCACCCAGCAAGTTCTTGCCAGCGGTAATGAAGCTTGAGACGGCTGCCTTGGTCGAGTCCTTGATGAGGCTGCCGTCGGTTGGCTCGCCTTCGGCGAAGCACAGCGAGCTGAGCAAAAGGCTGGAGACGAAGAGGGTGGAGCGTGACGGCAGAAGGTTCATACCTGAGTCCTTGAGGGGAGCAGCGACATCGCCCGTCAACCGGGCGAACGGCAATGATAGCCGTGATCATGGGCCGCTAGCGATCTGCTTCCTTGAGTTTTTCCGACATCTTCACCAGCGTTGCCAACGAGTCCGCATTCATCTTGCGCATCAACGACCCGCGGCGCACTTTCACGGTTACCTCGCTCAAGCCCAGTCGGGCGGCCACCTGCTTGTTCAGCAGCCCTGACACGACCAGGTCCATCACCTCGCGTTCGCCGTCAGTCAACGCGCCATGCCGATGTTTCAACGCGTCGACACTCGCCGCGGCCTTGCGCCGTTCCTGGTCGCGGTTCAGGCCCAGGGTGATTGCATCGAGCAGGTCCTGTTCGCGGAACGGCTTGGTCAGGAACTCCAGCGCCCCGGCCTTCATGGCTTTGACGGACATGGGAATATCGCCATGCGCGGTGATGAACACCACCGGGACCTGGATATTCAAACGCGCCATTTCCTGCTGGAAATCCAACCCACTCAGGCCCGGCATGCGCACGTCGAGGATCAGGCACGCCGGGACGTCCGGTCGTTCGGCGTCCATGAATTCACGGGCCGAGCCGAAGGCCATGCTCGCCAGGCCCACCGAAGCCAGCAGGTCTTGCAGTGAGGCCCGCACCGAAGGGTCGTCGTCGACGATGAAGACCCTCGAGTCGGCCTGGTCTTGCATGTCAGTTTGGCTCATCGGATTCCCTCGTGATGGCTGGCAGGGTGAAGTGAAAGGTCGAACCTGACGGCGCATCGCTGGTGGCCCAGAGTCGTCCGTCATGGGCCTCGATGATCGAGCGGCTGATGGCCAAGCCCATCCCCATGCCGTCCTGCTTGGTGCTGTAGAAGGCGTCGAACACCCGTTCGCGGTCGCTGGCCGGCAAGCCGTTGCCTTGGTCGGATACCGAAAAGAGCAGTTGCCCAGGCGATTCGAGCGTCACCTGAAACTGCAGAATCCGCTGGTCGACGTCAACCTGACGCATGGCGTCGAGCGCGTTCATCGCCAGGTTCAGGATCACTTGCTGGATCTGCACTTCGTCCGCCAGCATCGGCGGCAGTCCGTCCTGAATCTGCACGTGCAAAGTGATGTTCTGCTCGTTCAGCTCGCCCGTCATCAAGCGCAACGCGGCATGGACCGTGTCGGCCACGTTCAGCCACTGCTTCGTCGGTGCTTGATGCCGGGCCATGCCGCGTAACCGAGCGATGATGTCGCTGGCCCGGTGGGTGTCGGCGATGATCCGCTCCACCGCCTGCCGGGCCTTGGGCAGGTTGGGCGGCTCGGTGGCCATCCAGCGCAGGCAGGCACCGCCGCTGGCGGCCACGGCAGCCAGGGGCTGGTTGATTTCGTGGGCAATCGAGGCGGCGAGTTCGCCGAGCATGTTGATGCGGGCAATGTGCGCCAGGTGGGCACGGGTCTGGTGCACCGTGCGCACGGCGGCCGAGAGCCGCAGCGCCAGGTACGTCGTGCCGGCGATGGCCGCGAGGCTGATGAGCACGTTGATCAGCCCGGCCTCCGTGTCGCCAAAACGCGTCAGTCGATAGCTCAGGATCGTGAGGACCATGCAGAGGAGCGCGACCCCGGCCACGGCGCGTGCCGGCAGGATTCTCACCGCGATCAGCACCACCACGATCTGGAAGACCCCGACCGCGATTTCCAGGTCGGTGACCGTATCGATCGCCGCGATGCCGAGGGCCAACCCCAGCAGGAGCAGCAGGCGCAGGGTCAACTGGGTTCTTCTCATCGAGTGTCCATCGCGCATTGCTCCAACGACCGATCCACGCAGTTTATACCGCAGCACCTCAGGATGGATTGTCCAGGCTGAACTGATCGGCCACTTCGTCATAGGCGAACAACTCGGCGTAGCGCCCCCATTGCGTGACACAGTCCAGCGTAATAGCGGCATCGTGCTCGGACATGAAATCTTCCAGTTGGTCACGGAAACGCCTGGCCGGTGCCGTGCGGGTGGGGCGGTCGTCCAGCACCCGGCGCACATGCCCCACCAACGGCACATATTTAAGCAGGTGGCGGGCAAACAGGTGCTTGCGCTCATCCACCGCTGACTCGGCGTAGCGCAGCCCGGCCGGCAGGAGGGTGATGTGGCCGTCCTGCAGGTCGGCCAGGCGCAGGAGCTGCAACACTTCGGCGACCGGCAAAAGATCACTGGCGGTGTAGCGCAATGTGTCGGCGAGCTCGCGCAAATCCGCTTGGCCGGCAAACGGCTGATCCTGCACCGCTTCGATCAGCCCGGCCAGGGCATTGCTGGAAATCGACGGCAGGACCATGCCCACGCCACTGCCTGCAAAGGTCTCCTGGCGTGCGGAGCCGACACCCGCGCCGCCGGCCATCTGCACGTAAATGTGTTCAACCAAGGCTTGGAACGCCGGGTCGGCGCGATTGCGCGGCTGGCTGAGGTCCACGGCGATCTCACTCATGACCCGCCCCGGGTTGGAGGAAAAAATCAGTATCCGGTCACACATCAGTACGGCTTCTTCGATGTTATGGGTGACCATCAGGATCGACCTGATCGGCATGCGCCCCTCTCGCCACAACTCCAGCAGATCGGTGCGCAGCGTTTCGGCGGTCAATACGTCCAGGGCGGAAAACGGCTCGTCCATCAACAACACATCTGGATTGACCACCAGTGCGCGGGCCAGGCCGACGCGCTGGCGCATGCCGCCCGACAGTTCCTTGGGGAAGGCGCTTTCGAAGCCGTCGAGGCCGATCATATCGATGGCGGCCAGCGCCCGCCGACGTCGCTCAGGCGCCGCCACGCCCAAGGCTTCGAGGCCGATCTCGACGTTTTGCAGCACCGTCAGCCAGGGGAACAGGGCGAAGCTCTGGAACACCATGCGCACCGAACTCGCCAGCCCTTGGGCATTGGGCGGAAAATCCACCACCCCCGTGGTGGGCGAAATCAGGCCGGCGATGGAGCGCAGCAAGGTCGATTTGCCGGAGCCCGAACGCCCCAGCAGGCCGACGATTTCGCCCTCGTCCAGGCGCATGCAGACATTGTCCAGAACCCGGCGCTCGGCACCGCCGGCCGTGCCGTAGACATGGCCGACTTGCTGCACATCCACCAGGCAGCGTTTGCCTATCACTTGCATGGGATTGCCCTCAATCAATTCGAAGCCGACGTTCGGCGAAACCGTACAGCGGGCGCCACAGCAACCGGTTGAAACCCACCACGAAAATCGACATGACCACGACGCCCAGGGCTACCCGATGCAGATCCCCGGCCGTGGTGGCCTGGGCGATAAAGGCACCCAAGCCGGACGCATACAGATGCTGGTTGCCCCAGGACACCGCCTCGGCGACGATGCTGGCGTTCCATGAGCCACCCGCTGCCGTGAGGGCACCGGTGATGTAATAAGGGAAGACGCCCGGCAGCGCGACCTGGCGCCACCACTGCCAGCCGCGCACGTGGAAGCTGCGCGCCGCCTCGCGCAAATCCGTCGGCAGGGCGCTGGCACCGGCAATCACGTTGAACAGGATGTACCACTGGGTGCCCAGGATCATCAGCGGCGAGAGCCAGACATCGGGGTTGAGTTTCAGGGCGACGATGGCGATCACCGCAAACGGAAACAGCACGTTGGCGGGGAAGGCCGCCAGCAATTGCGCGACGGGTTGCAGGCGTTCGGCCCAGCGCGGGTTCAAGCCGATCCAGACGCCGATGGGCACCCACACTACGCTGGCCAGCACGATGAGCACGCTGACTCGCAACAGGGTGGCCAGGCCCAGGCCGAAGGTACTGGCCACGTCGTCCCAGCCCAACGTGCTGCCAATGAAACGCGACAAATGCAGGATGCCGGCGATGCAGGCCGCGGCGACCAGGGCGAGCCAAGCCAGGTCGGCGGCGCGGTTGACGCGGGCGCTGGTCTTGAAGCGGATGGACGGCAGCCGAGGGATCTTTTCCAGAAACAACGACGCCTTGATGCTTCCCAGCGCCAGCAGCACCCAGGGAACCAGGCGAGTCGAGCGCAGCAGGTCATAGACCCTGGACCGTGGGCGTTTCTGGGAGGCGGTCTGTTCGAAGCGGAATTTGTCCGCCCAGGCGACAATCGGCCGGAAAAACAGCAGGTCATAGGCAATGATCACCCCAACCATGGCCAGCACCGCCCAAGCGATCGCGGCGATGTTTTGCTGCTCGATCGCCAGTGCCAGCCATGAGCCGATGCCCGGCAGGCTGACGGTGGTGTCGCCGACGGTAATGGCTTCGGACGCGACGACGAAAAACCAGCCGCCGGACATCGACATCATCATGTTCCACACCAGGCCCGGTGTGGCGAACGGTAGCTCCAATCTGACAAAACGTTGCCATGGCGAAAACGAGAACTGTCGGCTGACGTCGTAGAGATCGTTGGGCACGGTTCTCAGCGATTGATAGAAACTGAAGGTCATGTTCCAGACTTGGCTGGTGAAGATGGCGAAGATCGCCGCGCACTCCACGCCGGTCTCCTTGCCCGGGAACAGTCCCATGAAGAACACAACGGTAAAAGTGAGAAAGCCAAGGACTGGCACGGATTGGAGAATATCCAACGCCGGCAGGATAACCATGGCCGCCTTGCGGCTTTTGGCTGCCAAGGTGGCAATGACCAGGGAGAAAACCAATGAAACAAACAAGGCGATGAACATGCGCAACGTGGTGCGCAAGGCATATTCCGGCAGGTGCACCAGATCCAGGGACAGTGGCGAAGCGTCCAGCACGCCGAGGGGCTGGTTCATCTGATCCAGGCCATGGAATACAAAGGCAGCCAAGAGCACCAGGAGGCTCAATGACGCCATGTCGGCGCGCCAGGAATGGGCGGGGAGTTGTCCTCTGTTTTTGAAGGGCGTCAATGCGGGGGTAAGGAATGAAGGGCGCATGGATCACCTCTATCTAAGCTTTGGAAATCAGGGCTGCGACCACACTGGCGATCATTGGAAGTTGAAGCGCACTTGAACGGGGGCGTTAAAGGCCCGGCAAGATTAAGTGTTCCCCGGGGCGGTGACCACGCTGACTTGGGACATGAAAATATACGTTGGTATATCCGTTCCCTTCGGTGAGAGAGCTCTGCGGCAGGGCTTTATCTTTTGTGGCTCACTGAAATTGCGCGAGGAGGGTAGGAGGGTGTTCGTCTGATCCGTATTTTCCTGCGCCAGGTGCCTCTGTAATGAACCCGGGCCCGGCCCCAGAATAGCCACGCGGCCGGCCTATCGAGCTGCCCGTGTGCTGCAACTTTTTGGTCCAGGAGAGTGCTCATGGCGAAGATGGCGATTTTTCTAGGTGGTTTTTTGGCACTGACTCTTTTGATCGGCGTGCTGGCGACGATTTCGCCCGTATAGGCACAAGCGGTTGAAGCTTCCGTGACGAGGGATTGCTCCTCGCCACAACTCCACTGTGGGAGCGAGCTTGCTCGCGATAGCGGTGGTTCAGCTTGCATCCATGTTGAATGGGCCGTTGCCATCGCGAGCAAGCTCGCTCCCACAGGTTTTGATTGCCTTTGTAGTGGGGGAGCGGTTCTTGTTACCGATGCAAGATCACCTGCGCAATATCCTGCAACCCCATCACCCGTTGCGCCGCATTGAGTTTGATCGCTTCCTTGGGCATGCCAAAGACCACGCAACTGGCTTCGTCCTGGGCCACGGTGCTGGCGCCGGCGTCGAGCATTTCCTTCAGGCCGCGGGCGCCGTCGTCGCCCATGCCGGTCATGATGATGCCGGTGGCGTTGCGGCCGGCGAATTTGGCGACTGAGCGAAACAATACATCCACCGAGGGGCGATGGCGGTTGACCAACGGGCCGTCCACCACTTGCACATGGTAGAACGCGCCGCTGCGGGTCACCATCATGTGTTTGCCGCCCGGGGCGATGAGCGCCAGGCCCGGGTGGATGCGGTCGTTGTTACGGGCTTCGCGCACTTCGATCTGGCACAGGCTGTTGAGCCGGGCGGCGAACGAGGCGGTGAACTTCTCCGGCATGTGCTGGACGATGACGATGCCCGGACAGACCCGTGGCAGGGCGGTGAGCACCGCTTCCAGGGCCTGGGTGCCGCCGGTGGAGGTGCCCAGGGCGACGATGCGTTCAGTGGTCTGCGCCATGGCATGGCCGTTGGCGGCGGGCAGCATGGCGTCGGCGGTGAGTTTGGTCGCCGGCGTCAGCGTCGTCGGGGCGGGACGCTTGCCGAGGTTGCGCACGTTGACCTGGGCGGCGGCACGGATCGCCGACACCAATTCCGGCGCCGACTCCAACAGAAAGTTCTTCAGCCCGGTGGTGGGCTTGGTGATGATTTCCACCGCGCCGGCGGCCATCGCCTGCAACGTCGTTTCCGCGCCCCGGGGCGTCAGGGACGAACAGATCACCACCGGGGTGGGGCGTTCGCTCATGATTTTCTTCAGGAAGGTGATGCCGTCCATGCGCGGCATTTCCACGTCCAGCACGATCACGTCGGGCCATTCCTTGGCCAGTTTATCCATGGCGAAAATCGGGTCGGACGCCGCGCCCATGACGTGAATGTCCGGTGTCTCGCTGAGAATCGCCAATAACACCTGGCGAACCACGGCAGAGTCATCCACCAGCAGTACATTGATCTTTTTTGCCATGGTCAGTGCCGGGTCCTTATGGGTTGGTGCCTGACCCACACATCACCGCTGCGCAGGTCGAAAATGATGCTGCGGTGGCCGGTGCTGCCCATGTCCTGGGCGATCAGGTCGAGGCGATAGAGGGCGGCCATTTCCAGCGCGGCGTTGACGTTCAGTCGCGCCACATCGCCGTAGGGCACATGGCGTTGCAGCTCGGGGAACATCTCCCCGCCGCCGAACAGCTTGAGTTGGTAGTCCTCGGGGTCGGTGTGGTGCGCCCGGGCCTGACGGATGAACAGTTCGATGGCTTCGTCGGCGTAGAGGCCATTCAGCGCGGTGGAGCAGCGCACTCGACTGGGCAGCATGAAGTGGCACATGGCACCGATCCTGCGTTCGGGGTGCCACAGCGTGATCGCCACGCAAGAGCCGAGAATCGTGCGCAGGCGGGTCGGGCAGGTGGCGAAGCGAAACTCCCCTGGCGCCAGGTACTCCTCGGCCACTGCTCTGATGGCGGCGTTCATGGTTTGCGGTAAATCGAGGGCGCCACCAGTTTCAACGCATCGGACACACCGTTGAGACTCTCCGAGTGGCTGACGATGAAATACCCGCCGGGCTTGAGCCGGGGGATCAAGCGGGCGACCACTTTGCTTTTGGTGGGTTGGTCGAAATAGATCATGACGTTGCGCAGGAAGATCACATCGAACTCCCCCAGTTCCGGCAAGGTGTCGTTGAGGTTGACCTGGATGAAGTTGACCCGGTTGCGCAAGGCCCGGTCGATGAGAAACGTGCCTTGCTGGCTGCCGGTACCCTTGAGGCAGTATTTCACCAGCAGCGGCTGGGGCAGGGTGCGGGCGCGCTCCATCGGGTAATGCCCGGAGCGCGCCTTGGCCAGCACCTGGCTGCTGATGTCCGAACCGATCACTTCCCAGGGCGTGGTGCCCAGCCCTTCGGCCAGGGTCATGGCCAGGCTATAGGGTTCTTCCCCGGAAGAGCTGGCCGCGCTCCACAGGCGGAAGGTCTTGCCCGGCGTTGCGTGGGGCAGTACGTGTTGGCGCAGGAAATCGAAATGTTTGGGCTCGCGGAAAAAGTAGGTCTCGTTGGTCGTCAGCAGGTCCAGCGCCACTTGTAATTCATCGGTGCGCTGACCGTTCATGATCAGCTTGAAATACTCGCCGTAGCTGTCCAGCCCATAGTGCTTGAGGCGCTTGAACAGACGCCCGGCCACCAGGGCTTTCTTGGCCTCGGACAGGCTGATGCCAGCGGCCTGGTACAGCCAGGACTGGAACTGGCCGAATTCTCGGTCACTGAGCGCCAGCGCGTTCGCGGGGCGTTCCTTGCAGCTATCGGCGTTCACAGGGTATCCACTTCCAGCGCGTTCGGGCTGGTTTCGGCGAGTTGGGACATTTCGTCGATGGACAACACGCGGTCCACCTCCAGCACGATGACGAACTTGCCTTCGACCTTGGCCATGCCACTGATGAAATCGGCCCGGATCTTCGCGCCGAAGCTCGGTGGCGGCTCGATCTGCGAGGCCGGGATCTCCAGCACCGCCGACACCGTGTCCACCAGCAGGCCAATGTCCTGGGCCTGGCCGTCGGCGCTGGACGCCTCGATGATCACCACGCACGAGCGCCGGCTGATCGCCGAATTCGGCCGGCCGAAACGGGCCGACAGGTCGACGACCGGCACGACCGCGCCCCGCAGGTTGATCACCCCGCGTACGAAGGTCGGCATCATCGGTACCACGGTCAGGTTGCCGTATTCGATGATTTCCTTGATGCACAGGATGCCGATGGCAAACATCTCCGTGCCGAGCATGAACGTCAGGTATTGCGCTTCTTCCTCGACCGCGATGGCGGTCTGACGTGTGGTCGCGATGGCGCCCATTGCTTTTTCTCCTTTAAGCAAGCCTGTGGAACCGGGCCATCAGAACCGGGTGAATTCCGATTCGTCCGGGGCGGTGGCCATGTTGTAGGCAAACGCTTTGGGCATGATCGGTGCCGGTACCCGCGTCGGTTTGCGGCCGGAGGAGCCTGGGGTGTTATCGACCCTGGCAACTTGCACAGCAGACTTGGGCGGCGTGTCCAGGGTGAAGAAGCTCATGGCCTGTTGCAGCTGTTCGGCCTGGCTGCTCATTTCCTCGGCGGTGGCGGCCAGCTCTTCGCTGCTGGAGGCGTTCTGTTGGGTCACCTGGTTGAGCTGGGTCATGGCAGTGTTGATCTGCGCCACACCGGCGGCCTGTTCTTCGGAGGCGGCGCTGATTTCCTGCACCAGGTCCGAGGTCTTGTTGATCGAGGGGACCATCTCGTTGAGCAGGTTCCCAGCCTTTTCCGCCATATCGACGCTGCTGGAAGACAGCTCGCCGATTTCCTGGGCCGCCACCTGGCTGCGCTCGGCCAGCTTGCGCACTTCGGCGGCGACCACGGCGAAGCCTTTGCCGTGTTCACCGGCGCGGGCTGCCTCGATGGCGGCGTTGAGCGCCAGCAGGTTGGTCTGGTAGGCGATGTCGTCGATGATGCTGATGCGCTGGGCGATTTTCTTCATCGCCACCACGGTCTGCTGCACCGATTCGCCGCCGTCGGTGGCTTCCTTGGCGGCTTTGCTGGCCATGCCATCGGTGACCTTGGCGTTCTCGGTGTTCTGGTTGATGCTGGCGCTCATCTGCTCGATGGACGCACTGGTTTCCTCGACACTGGCCGCCTGCTCGCTGGTGGCCTGGCTCATCGATTGCGCGGTGGCGCTGACTTCTTCGGAAGCACTGGCCAGGTTGTCCGCAGCGTTACGCACTTCGCCAATGATGTGCGAGAGCTTGCCGATCATGTTCTGCATGGCGTTGAGCACCATGCCGGTTTCGTCTTTGGAGCCGCCTTCGATTTTTGCGTTCAGGTTGCCTTCGGCCAATTGCTCTGCGACGGTCGCGGCCTGTTTCAAGGGGCGGGAGATGATGCGCGAGATGAACAGCGCCAGGCCCAGGCCTACCAGCAGGGCGGCAATCAGCGCGACGATGATCGACAGGCGCGATTTTTCAAACAGCGCTGCGCCACGCTCGCTGGCGGCGCCAGCGCCGGCGTCATTGAGTTCCACCAGTTTTTGCAGGTCGTTGACCACTAGATCGAATTGACGCTTGGATTCGCCCTTGAGCAGTGCATGGGCTTGCTCGGTCAGGTTTTGCCGAGACAGCGCAAGCAGGTCCTTGCTGACGGCGAGGTAAGCGGCCCAGTCATTGCGGGTGGTTTCGAACAGCTGGCGATCTTCCGCGTTGGAGAGCAGTTTTTCATAGGTCGCCATGCGGGTTTCAAACCCCTTCCTGGCTTCTTCCGCTTCTTGTTCGACGGTGAGACGTTCCTGTTCGGAATCGGCGGTAATGTGGCGGTTTTCCTTGAGGCGATAGTTTGCCCCGTAGAAACGCATGCCCGAGGCCGCACGCATGGACGGCATCCAGTTTTCCCGGATCTCGACGGTGGTGCTGTTCACCTCGCCCAGTTGGATGATCGCGAACACCCCCATGACGGCTGTCAGGGCCAGCACCACAAGAAATGAAGTGATCAGTTTGGTGGCGATTCTAAGATCGTAGAACCATTTCATTGGGAAGTACCTCTCCATGGAATTGCTAAAGCGTCAGCGAGCGTTGGCTTGTTGTAATTGAGTCGGGGTGTAGCGGTTTTCTGTCTGGGCGATCTGGGTGAGCAGCGCCGGTACGTCAAGAATCAACGCCACGGCGCCACTGCCCAGGATGGTCGAGCCACTGATGCCGCGAAGGGCGCCAAACAGCTTGCCCAGTGGTTTGATCACGGTCTGGAATTCACCCAGCAAGTCATCCACCACCAACCCGGCCTTGAGTTCGGCGTAGCGCACCACCACCACGTTCTGTCGACGCGCGGCCGGGCCTTCGTGGCTGAAGTGATCGCGCAGGTAGACCAGCGGCAGCACCTCGCCGCGCAGGTCGAGGTAGCCTTGCTCGCGACTGGCGAGCCCATCGTCTTCGCTCAGCTCGATGCATTCCTGGACCATGTCCAGCGGTATCACATAGGTCGACTGACCGATGCTCACCAGGAAGCCATTGATGATCGCCAGGGTCAGCGGCAGGCGGATGCGCACCACGGTGCCCTTGCCGGGCTGGCTGTCCAGGTCGACGGTGCCGCGCAGCAGGGTGATGTTGCGCTTGACCACATCCATGCCCACGCCACGCCCCGAAAGGTTGGTCACGGCCTGAGCGGTGGAAAAGCCGGGTTCGAAAATCAGGTTGTAGATTTCCTGGTCGGTGGGGCTGGCCCCTGGCTGCACCAG
Organism: Pseudomonas sp. NFACC04-2; assembly: GCF_900119265.1. Classification (NCBI taxonomy): domain Bacteria; kingdom Pseudomonadati; phylum Pseudomonadota; class Gammaproteobacteria; order Pseudomonadales; family Pseudomonadaceae; genus Pseudomonas; species Pseudomonas sp. NFACC04-2. Next base: position 15,382 of record NZ_FPJC01000006.1, on the reverse strand, counting down.
GCCACGTTCCTGGGCTTTTTCCAGGATCCGGTCACGGTTCAGGCCGGCGCCGTCGTCGGCGATTTCCAGCACGATGCTGCCGGAGTCGTGATACGCGTTGAGGTGCAAGTGCCCCTTGACCGGTTTGCCGGCTGCCAGCCGGGCCTCGGCGGTTTCGATGCCGTGGTCCATGGCGTTGCGCAGCAGGTGCATGAGCGGGTCGCCGATTTTTTCCACCACGGTCTTGTCCAGCTCGGTCTCCGCGCCGCTGATGATCAGGTCGATGTCCTTGCCCAGCTCCTGGCTGACATCGCGCACCACCCGACGGAAGCGGTTGAAGGTTTCGCCAATGGGGATCATGCGCAGGCGCAGGGCGCCGTCGAGGATTTCTTCCACCAGCCCGGAGACCGACGAGGTGGCTTCCTGCAACGGGTCGTTGTGGCAGGTGCGGGCCAGCAGGCTGGCACCGGCGCTGGCAATGACCAGTTCGCCCACCAGGTTGATCAACTCGTCGAGCTTGTCGGCGTTGACCCGTACGTAGGTGCCGTCCTTGGCCTTGCTGTCGCTGGTCACCGCTTGTTTGTCGGTGGCGATCTGGGCGGGCATGCGCGGTGTCTTGCGCTGGTCGGACAGCAACTCGCCAGTGGCGACCAACGCGGTGGTTTCTTCGGCCGGTTCCGGTGATGTGGTCACCAGGCCGGTGTTGGCCGGGGGCGCGATGTCGTCATCGTGGGCAACGATCTCGACCTCGCAGTCTTCCCGGACGAAATCGAACACTTCGTTGATCGCCCCGTGGCTGGCGGCCGAGCGAAACTCGATGTCGAAGCCCAGGTAACAGGACTCGGCGTCCCAGGCATCGGCGGCGGGCAGGGCGTCGGTCAGGGTGGTGATGTCGACGATTTCACCCAGGGTTTGCAGGTAGCGCAGGAACGACAGCGGGTCCATGCCGTTGCGAAACACCTCCTGGCCGAAGCGCAGGGAAAGGTGCCAGAGGCGCGTTTCGCCGGGTTCCCGGGTTTCGGTTTCCTGCGCAGGCTTGGGGGCCGTGGCCTGCGAGGGCGCCTGGTACTCTTGCAGGATCTGGCACAGCTCCACTTCCCGTTGCAGGGCCGGTGGCGGCAGCGATCCGCCCTGGTTGGCGGCCACATTGACCAGTTCCAGCATGTGGTCGCTGGACTTGAGCAACACCGCAATCAGGCCGGCGTCCACCTCGACGCTGCCGTTGCGCAGGCGGTCGAGCACGTCTTCGACGATGTGGGTGAAGCTGACGATCGGTTCCAGGCCAAACAGGCCGGCCGAACCCTTGATCGTGTGGGCCGCTCGGAAGATCGCGCCGATGGCGTCATCGTCGCCGGGGTCGGTTTCCAGTTGCAGCAGCGACTCTTCCATCGCCTGCAACTGTTCCCGTGCCTCGACGATGAAGGTCTGTTGTGCCTGATCGAGATTGATGCTCACGCTCATTTCCTTTGTCGTGTCCGACGTCCTAGGCAACCAGGTTGCACAGGGCAAGTGTCTCCGTGACGGCCTGGCTTTGGCCGGTGAGGGTCAGTTGAGTCCCGGCCCGGGAGGCCTCGCGCTGCACCATCAGCAGCAGTTGCAGGCCCGCGCCGTCCATCTCGGTGATCTGCGACAGATCAAGGGCCATTCGCGGCGTTGCCCCCAGGTGCGGCAGCCACTGTGCGGCCAGCTCCGCCGCGGTGTAGATCGTCAGCTCGCCGTCGATGTGCACCTGGGCGGTGTCATTCTGTGTTTCGTAGTGCAACGGCATTGGAGCCTCCGGCTATCAAGGAAGAATCAGCTTGGATACCGCCGCCAGCATCTGCGCCGGCTGGAACGGCTTGACCACCCAGGCCTTGGCCCCGGCGGCCTGGCCTTCCTGTTTCTTCGATTCCTGGGATTCGGTGGTGAGCATGATGATCGGCGTGAACTTGTAGCTGGCCAGCTTCTTGACCTCCTTGACGAAGGTGATGCCGTCCATGTTGGGCATGTTCACGTCACTGATGATCAGATGCACTTTCTGGCCGTTGAGCTTGCCCAGCGCGTCCTTGCCATCGCTGGCTTCGATCACGTCATAGCCGGCACTTTTCAACGCGATGCCGACCACCTGCCGAACGCTCGCGGAGTCGTCGACAACCAATACACTTTTAGCCATGAGTGGCTCTCCTAAAAGAAGGTAATTTCCTGTGAACTCTGTTGCGCGCTCGAGTCGCCGTGGTGATTGCGGCGTTGCTCGTCGGTGGCGTAGGTGGTTTCCATGCGCGCCAGCCATTGGCGGGCATCGATGGAGACGGCCTGGTCGGGCGACTGACTGGCCTGCTGCAGATGTACATGCAGGTCCTCTATGTTGTCGCGCACGTGGCTGAGGATCTGGCTGACTCGATCCTGGAATTGCAGGCTGACCAGTACCTCGGTGAGTTCATCGCGAATGCCGAAGCTTTCCCGTTGCAGCATGTCGGCCGAGTCGGCCAGTCGGCCGGTGACACTCTTGAAGCGCTCCAGCACCTGCTGGATGCTTTGCTCGGAGGCACTGACCGAATGGCTGTCCTGGTCCGCGCCGCTGGAGGCGGCATGCACCAGTTGGGTGATGGCGGTGTTGATGATGTCGACCTTGGCCGACATCTGCTGGCCGGTCTCGCTGGACTTGCTCGAGAGGCTGCGCACGGCGTCGGCCACCACCGCAAACCCTCGCCCGGCCTCGCCGGCACGGGCGGCTTCAATGGCGGCGTTGAGGGCCAGCAGGTTAGTCTGCGCGGCAATCGCCGCGACGTCGGCGGCCATGGTCCGCAGCTCGCCGGTATAGGCTGTCAGGTTGCGCACTTGGGCCAGTGTTTCGTCGCGGCTGGCCTGGGTGGCCTTCAGGGAATCGATGACTTTGACCAGTTCACCTTCGCTTTGGGCCAGCACCTGCACGGCGCCGCCACTGCTGCTGCCGGCCAGTTCACCGGCGGCCAATTGCGAGGCTTGCACGGTGTCTTCCAGGCGTGACGAAATGCCGGTGAAGCGGCTGGTCAGGGAGACGATCGCGGTCTCGGTCTGCTGCCGGGAGCTTTCGACCTGCTTGGCCCAGATCGGCATGGCACCGAGGATGACGTCGTTGAGTTGTGCGTGGGTTTTATGGGCCAGATGCTCGCTGCCTTGCAGGTCGTGGCTGGCCATGGCGGCGGTGAGGGCGCTGTCGAACTGCTGGCGTTGCGAACGCGCACCCCATACGCCAGCACCGACGCCCAAGACCAGGATCGCCACACTCAAACCGATGTTTTGCCCACTTGCGCCATTGAGCGCCAACACGCCAATGCCCGCGACAACGGCCACCAGCACGGCACTCCAGAGAATGCGTGGTTGTGATTGGGAAAGGGAATGACCGTGAGAATACGACGTCATGGTTCGGTCCTTGAACAGTGGTGCTAACAGGTTATTTGCGAATAACTGGTTATCTGCAAAGCCGGTACGGTCTTGAGGACCAGTCGTCCGATTTCGACAAAAATAATGGCACAGTGCTATCTAAGAATAGACGAGATTGGGAAATTGTCGAGATGGCCTGACTTGTGGAAATCCCCGGGCGAGAGCGCTTGCCCCCGCTGGGGCGCGGGGCGAGCCTGGTATTGGCACGCCACGAAAACGGACATCTTCTGAAACAGAATCCATGGATTGAGCTAAATTATCCCGCATTGGATTTTCGAACCTGCCATCAGAGTCCCCATGCCGACCCAGCCTCTCTGGAAAACCTATTTCCTGTTCCTGATCCCCATGGTCCTGTCCAACTTCCTGCAGTCCATGTCCGGCACGTTCAACAGCATCTACATCGGCCAGATGCTCGGCACCCAGGCATTGGCGTCGGTGTCGGGCATGTTTCCCATCGTGTTTTTCTTTATCGCTTTGGTGATCGGCCTGGGCGCCGGGGCGGGGGTGTTGATCGGGCAGGCCTACGGCGCCGGCGAAACCGGTACGGTGAAGGCGATTGCCGGTTCGACCTTGTTGCTGGGGGCGATCATTGGCCTGGTGGCGGCGGTGCTTGGCAGTGTCTTTGCGCGTCAGGCGTTGCAAGGGCTCGGCACGCCGGCCGATGTGCTGGAGGATGCCGTTTCCTACGCCCGGGTCATGCTGTGGATCCTGCCGATGTTGCTGGTGTTCGTGCTGTTCACCCAGCTGCTGCGCGGGGTGAGCGATACGGTGTCACCGATGTTGGCGCTGCTGGTGTCCACCAGTGTCGGGCTGCTGCTCACGCCAGCGTTGATCCGCGGCTGGCTGGGGTTGCCGCAGATGGGCATCCAGAGCGCGGCATGGGCGGGACTGGCGGGGACGACGTCGGCGATGCTGATGCTGGCGTGGCGCCTGCGTCGCCGCGAGCATGCCCTGGCGCCGGACCGCGCGTTGTTCGCGGCGATGCGCCTGGACAGGGACATCCTCGGCAAGGTGCTGCGCATCGGCCTGCCCACGGGGTTGCAGATGGTGGTGATCTCGTTGTCGGAGTTGGTGATCCTGGCCCTGGTCAATCGCCACGGCTCCCAGGCCACGGCGGCCTACGGCGCGGTGACGCAGATCGTCAACTACGTGCAGTTTCCGGCGCTGTCGATTGCCATCACCGCCTCGATCCTTGGCGCCCAGGCCATCGGTGCCGGCCGCCTGGAGCGCCTGGGGCCGATTCTGCGCACGGGGCTTGCATTCAACCTCTGGCTCACCGGTGGGCTGGTGCTCCTGGGCTATCTGTTGTCCCACTGGCTGCTGGGGCTGTTCATCACTGACCCGGCGGCCCGGATCCAGGCCGAACACTTGCTGCATATCATGCTCTGGAGCTTGCTGGTGTTCGGCTTCCAGGCGATCGTCGGCGGCATCATGCGCGCCAGCGGCACGGTACTGGTGCCGGTCGCCATCTCGATTTTCTGTATCGTCGCCGTGCAAGTGCCGGCCGCGTATCTGCTGGATGCGCACTTCGGGTTGCAAGGGGTGTGGATGGCGTTCCCGGTGGCTTACTTGAGCATGCTGTTGCTGCAGACGCTGTATTACAAGTTGGTCTGGCAGCATCAGCCGATTGAACGCCTCGTGTAGATTACGTTTTGTGGCAGAGCGAAGGTCCTGTGGGAGCGGGCTTGCTCGCGAACGCGGTGGATCAGTCAATACTGAGGGTGAATGAAATACCGCATTCGCGAGCAAGCCCGCTCCCACAGGTTCAGGGCCTGGCGATGTTACAGTGAGGCCGTCATTCCCTACGCCGTCACCGAGGAACCGATGCCAGCCAGCTCCCTCTCCAATACTGCCTACCGCGCCTTCCTCTTCGACATGGACGGCACACTGCTCAATTCCATTGCCGCCACTGAGCGGATCTGGACACGCTGGGCCCTGCGCCATGGCTTGGACGTGGCGACGTTCCTGCCGACCATCCATGGCGTGCGCGCCATCGACACCGTCACCCGCCAGCACCTGCCAGGGGTCGATGCCCAGGCAGAGGCCGAGCAGCTTACCCGGGAAGAAATCGAAGACGTCGAGGGGGTGGTGCAAGTGCCCGGTGCGCTGGCGTTTCTGAAAAGCCTGCCGCCAGAGCGATGGGCAATCGTCACCTCAGCGCCCTTGGCATTGGCCTTGCGCCGTATGGAAGCGGCGGGAATCCCCCGTCCCGGCGTGATGGTCACCGCCGAGGACGTGAGCGACGGCAAGCCCAACCCCAGTTGCTATCGCATGGCGGCCGAACGCCTGCAGGTGACGCCCCTGGAGTGTCTGGTGTTCGAAGACGCCGAGGCCGGTATTCGGGCAGGCGAGGCCGCCGGGGCCGATGTGATGGTGGTGACGGCAACGCACACGCACCCCGTGGTCACCCTTCATCCGCAGATCAAGGATTACCTTGGGCTAGGCATTGAGGTGGATGAGGCCGGCCTGATGCGACTGCCTTCGATTCTATGACCGCCGCAGAACACCTGTGGGAGCGAGCTTGCTCGCGATAGCGATGGTTCAGCCTGCATCAGTGCTGAATGTACCTACGCCATCGCGAGCAAGCTCGCTTCCACAGTGTTTGAGTCGTTCACAGGCATTGCGGCCACCACAAATCCCCCTGTGGGAGCGAGCTCTCCCACATTGGATCTGTGGTCCTCAGAGTGGTCAGGTCACCACGCGATAACACGGCACATACGCCGCGCCGCCCGGCAGTTTCATGCGGTGTTGGGCGACGAAGGCTTGGAGCAGGCGGTCGAGGGGTTCCATGATGGCGGCGTCGCCGTGGATCTCGTAAGGGCCGTGCTCTTCGATCAGGCGGATGCCCTTGTCCTTGACGTTACCGGCCACGATCCCCGAGAACGCCCGGCGCAGGTTGGCGGCCAGTTCGTGGGCGGGCAGGTCACGGCTCAGGCCCAGGCTGGCCATGTTGGCGTGAGTCGGGTCGAACGGACGCTGGAAGCCCTCGTCGATCTTCAGCAGCCAGTTGAAGTGGAAGGCGTCGTTGCGCTCGCGGCGGAACTGCTTGACCTCCTTGAGTCCCTGGGTCATCTGCCGGGCCACTTCGGCCGGGTCGTCGATGATGATCTGGTAGTGCTTCTGCGCGGCCTCGCCCAGGGTCGCACCGACAAACGCATGCAACTGGTCGAGGTACGGCGCGGCGCTTTTCGGCCCGGTGAGCACGACGGGGAAGGGCAGGTCCTGGTTGGCCGGGTGCATCAGGATGCCCAGCAGGTACAGGAACTCTTCCGCCGTACCGGCGCCGCCCGGGAAGATGATGATGCCGTGGCCGACACGCACGAAGGCCTCCAGGCGTTTCTCGATGTCCGGCAGGATCACCAGCTCATTGACGATCGGATTCGGCGCCTCGGCGGCGATAATCCCCGGCTCCGTCAGGCCCAGGTAGCGACCGCCATGGATGCGCTGCTTGGCGTGGGCGATGGTGGCGCCTTTCATCGGGCCTTTCATCACGCCCGGACCGCAGCCGGTGCAGATGTCCAGGCTGCGCAGGCCCAATTCGTGGCCGACTTTCTTGGTGTATTTGTATTCTTCGGTGTTGATCGAGTGACCGCCCCAGCACACAACGATTTTCGGCTCCACGCCAGGACGCAGGGTGCGGGCGTTGCGCAGCAGGTGGAATACGTAGTCGCTGATGCCCTGGGACGAGCTGAGGTCGATGCGCTGGCTGTCCAGTTCGTTCTCGGTGTAGACGATGTCGCGCAGGGCACTGAAGAGCATTTCCCGGGTGCTGGCGATCATTTCGCCGTCGACGAACGCATCGGCTGGCGCGTTCAGCAGCTCCAGGCGTACGCCGCGGTCCTGCTGGTGAATGCGGATCTCGAAGTCCTTGTAGGCTTCCAGGATGGTCTTGGCGTTATCGACATGGGCGCCGGTATTGAGAATGGCCAGGGCGCACTGGCGAAAGAGGGCATAGATACTGCCGGAACCGGCTTCGCTCAGTTGCTGGACTTCGCGCTGGGACAAGGTCTCCAGGCTGCCCTTGGGGCTTACCGAGGCGTTGATTACATGTCTTTGAGTCATTCAGCTTTCCTTGAAAACGATGCCATGCACACAACGACGGCATCTTGAAAAAAACGTCCACGCCGAAAGATCGCACGATCCTTGCGCTATCGCCATGGACTTCGATCCGGCCCGGCGAGTCGGCGGCCATACAAAATGAGCCCCAGCATAGCTAAATCGACCGGGCAGGCGATAATGCGTGACTCTTTTGATGCCGTACAAGGAAATTGCGCCGCGATGTTCGAGATCAAACCGTGGGATGGCGACACCTACCGCAGGCAGACCCGCCGCAGCACCCTGATCATCGCGGTGGTGTTCCTGGCCCTGGCGATGCTGCTGTCCAGCCTGGCCGTGATGCTGTTGGGTACGCCCGGAGGTGATAACTTTCGCTTCAACCTTGGTGGGGTGATTGTCGCAGTGTTGGCGATGGCCGTGCTGATGCGCCAGTATTTCTGGTCGCAGCCGTGGATGGCCGCCGCGGTATACGGCTGGCAGCTCAAGCGCAGCCTGATGAAAATCACCAACGTGATGCACCAGGTGACGGCCGGTGTGCAGGCCCAGGACCCCACCGCCATGAAGCTGCTGCGCTTCTATCACCTGGGACTGGCCCAGATGCATCAGTTGGACGCCAACTCCAGCGCCCAGGGCTCACTGGCGCGCGAAGCCGACGCGCACCTGGCAAACATGCAGGCGCTGGGCCTGGACACCGAACAGTCGCGCCTGGACCCAAGCTGGATCGAGACGGTGAAGCAGGCGTATAGCGCCGGTTGAGCGGTCAGAGGGTACCGATGCGGTCCAGCTCGGCTTTCAGGGCCTGGGCGTCCAATTGGTCGAAGGGCAGGGCGAAGAAGGCCCGGCAGCGGGCTTCGATGCGGTCCAGCGTGCTGTGGAACGCCTGACCGACCTGATCATCGTTGCCTTTGACTTCCGACGGGTCCGCCAGGCCCCAGTGGCTCTTGAGCGCCGGGCCGAAATACACCGGGCAGGCCTCGTTGGCGGCGTTGTCGCACACCGTGATCACGATGTCCGGCGGGCTGCTTTCGAAAGCGTCGTTGCCCTTGCTGCGCAAGCCTTTGATACCGATACCGGCCTCCTGCAAGGTGCTCAGGCTGCGCGGCAGCACTTGGCCCTTGGGAAAGCTGCCGGCGCTGACGGCTTCGAACCCGGCTGGAGCCAGATGGTTGAACATCGCTTCGCTGAGAATGCTGCGACAGCTGTTGGCGGTGCACATGAAGAGGACTTTCATCGATTCGGTTCCGATAGGCGCGGGGTGGGCTGCGCTGGAGTATATGTGGGTAGTCGAATATATGGAATTCCATATTTTCAGCGCCGAATGGGGCAAGCCGTTCGTCGGTAGGGCGCCAGGAAAATCAAACCCGCCCCAGGCACTGTCTTTCTCATGATCAGTCATGCAAAGGAGAGATGACATGCCAGATCGAAGTGTTTATGGCGGCTGGAAATGGTTATGGGCAGCGGTTTTTGGATTGACCGGCTGCGCGGGCGGCACGAGCGATTCGCCCATCGATGTACCAGGCGCTGCGAAGACCCCGACGACCGCGACGCTGGAAACCGGAGCGCGGATCATGCAGGACAAACCGCCATTACGGGCCCTGGACACCTACCTCGATGGCTTTCATTTCTATAACGGGCGGATGTCCGGGCAGATGGAGGCGCATCACTACTGCACGGCGTTGAACGAGGAGGTCTTCCAGTGCGCCATCTTCGATGGCAATACCTCCAGTGCCAAGCTGATGGGCGTCGAGTACATCATCAGCCAGCGCTTGTTCGAAGGTTTGCCGGCCAGTGAGAAACAGCTGTGGCACAGCCATGTGCACGAAGTGAAATCCGGCCAGTTGATCGCCCCCGGCATCCCGCAAGTGGCGGAAACCCGGTTGATGGAAAACCTGGTGAGCACCTATGGCAAGACCTGGCACACCTGGCACACCGAACAGGGCAACGAGCTACCTTATGGCGTGCCGCAGTTGATGATGGGTTTCACCACGGATGGGCAGATCGACCCGCAGCTGGTGCGCGACCGCGACCGCCGGATGGACGTGGACAGTGAAGCGAAAAAGCGCGCCCGGGCGGGTATTGATACGCCGCCGATAGACCCCGGCGCAGATGCTTGGCAAAAGGGCCAGGTGTGGCAGATCAAGGATCCCAGCGGCGGACATGCTCATTGAACAGGCGAGGAATAGTGAGGCGAGGATGTAAAAATCCTCGCCGCAATAATAAGTTGGAAGTGGTGCTTAGGAACGCAGGTAACAATAAATAGAAAAATTGACTAGGGCTGTTTGAAGTGTCCTGGAACACCATGTTCTTCTTCATTGGGACGGGTTCTTTTTTGAACTTGTATATCACTCAACTCAACGTCCTTGAGTTCGTCGAAGGTTATCTTCAATAGGGCTTCGGCTTCACGAGCATTGAGTGTCTGCGTATCGGCCTGCAGTACACGATTGTCCGGTTGCCCATTGGCGATGAAGCTGACGATGAAGCGGTCATGACTGCCCATGCTTGACCTCATTGGATTAAGCGCCAGGGCGCAGCAGGAGTGCGCCCCAACGGTATTGCGGATTACGACTTCCTGCCGCCGCCCTGGCTGCCTTTGCGGCTGGTGTCAGAGCCTTTTTGGCGATCACCGGCGTTGCCGCCCGAAGCGTGCCCGCCTTTTTTGCCGGCCTCCGATGCTTTCTCACGATCGTTGGCGAAGTTGCCTGGGTTTTTGTTTCCGCTATTAGCCATTTCGAGAATCCTCATTGTGGTTAAGCGAGCAAAGTGCCTCGCATTAGTTGTGAAAGGGAAGTGGCGAAGGAAGTTTAATAAAAGCGTTTCGCTGGCGACGAATGGTCATCGATTGAGTAAAAACTTATACAGCCGCTTCGCTTGAAGTTGTACAGGTCTGAGGTGTTTATAAACACGAGGCGGGGACCTGTTTGTTTGTGCTTGTTGTCGCGCCAGCACGCAACTCAGTCCTCGCCGCCGCTGACTTTCCAATGCTTGGCATCCGTTGGAAAAATCACCTGCTCGACCCGGTGCGCAATGCCGAAGGCCAGGGAGTTTTCCGCTGGGATCACCCGTTCCTCGGCACACAGGCACTTGAAGATATCCAGTTGGGTGGCGGCGCCGGCGGTTTCCTTGACGTAGATCTCCACATACCGCGCCACATCGTTGTCGAGGCTGGAGAGGTATTCGCGCAAGCGGGAATGGTCCACTGACTTCTGGCCGAAGTACCAGTTCATCGGGTGGATCAAAAAGCGCGAATGGGGCGTGGTGGTGCGGTCGCTGGCGGCGAGAAACATGACGATGCCCATCGACTCGATGTTGCCGGCGTTTACGGCTCGCACTGGAACGGGAAGGGACTTGATGAAGGTGTAGAGCGTAAAACCGAAGTTGGTGCTGCCGCCGACGGTGGAGAGGTTGAGCATCAGCGAGTCGGCGCCTTTTTCAATGGCTTCCAGGCAATTGTCCCGGAAGCGTTCCGTGGTGCCCTGATCGATCTGGCAATGGAAATGGACAATGTGTTCGGACATCTGAAGCTCCTGTCGATTTCACCCTTTTGAAGTCTGCGCGTGGTCGTGCCGTAAAATTGGGAGTCCGGTGGTCTGCCGATGTTCCGCCTTCTTGGCGTGTTACGGGCGAATCGCGTTAAACCGATTGCGCCTGTTCACATGCCTCGGCGGCTTGTGTCATCCGCTGCAAGAATAGCGTCAATCCGGCTTCTTCTTCGCTGAGGCCTTTGCGGGCCCGGGGTTTGGGCAATGCCTTCAGGGCGCCGAGCAGGAAACCTTCCACCACCGCCGGGTGGATGTAGCATTTGCGACAGACGGTCGGTGTGTTGCCCAGTTGTCGGGAGACCTGCTTGACCATCTCGGTGACGTGTCTCTTGGCTTCGGTCTCGGTTTCCCAACGCAGTGCCCGCAGCCCGGCCAGAGCGGCTGCGCTGCCGGCCCAGGTGCGGTAGTCCTTGGCGGTGAAGTCGGCGCCGGTGAGGGTCTTGAGGTAAGCGTTGATGTCCGAAGAACTGATGGAGTGACGCTCCCCGTGTTCGTCCAGGTACTGGAACAGGTTCTGTCCGGGAATTTCCTGGCAGCGCTTGATGACCCGCGCCAGGCGACGGTCCTTCACCGTGATCTGGTGCTCGATGCCGCTTTTGCCACGGAACTGGAAGGCGATGGCGCTGCCGTTGATCTCGACGTGTTTGTTGCGCAGGGTTGTCAGGCCGTAGGAGCGATTGTCGCGGGCGTATTGGGGGTTGCCGACGCGGATCAGGGTCATGTCCAGCAGGGTGATGACCGTGGCCATGACTTTGTCGCGGCTGAAACCGGGCGTGGCGAGGATTTCTTCCAGGCGTTTGCGCAGGCGCGGCAGGGCACGTCCGAATTCCAGCATCCGCGAATACTTGTCTGCATCGCGCACCTCTCGCCAGCGCGCATGGTAGCGGTACTGCTTGCGCCCGCGGGCATCGCGCCCGGTGGCCTGGAGATGACCTCGGGGGTCGGTGCAGATCCAGACGTCGGTATAGGCCGGCGGCACCGCCAGGGCATTGATACGCTGGATCTCGGCCGCGTCGGTGATGCGCTGGCCCTGCGGGTCGAAGTAACAGAATTTGCCACGCAATTTCTTGCGGGTGATGCCGGGGGCAGTGTCGTCGACGTAATGCAGGTCGGCCGGCAGTGCATCCGGCGGCAGGGTGTCGGGCATGAAGAAAGTCCTTGGCAGCGAATCCGGTGGCCTGTGATCGATTGACCGCAGCCCGTTGCGGTCGTGCCAAGATTCTGCGGTTGCCCGCAACCCCTGTGGGAGCGAGCTTGCTCGCAACGGTGAATCAACTTGCGTCAATGTTGGATGTACCGCCGTCATCGCGAGCAAGCTCGCTTCCACAAAGGGACTACGCCAACACTGCCACCGCCTTGATCTGCGCCCACAACACCAGCCCCGGCCGCAGTCTCAACTGGTCGCGGGAATAGCGGGTGATGCGCGCCAGCAGCGGAGTGCCGGCGGCGTCCAGGCGGACCAGCACATGGGCGGCGTTGTCGGCGGCCTGTTCGCTGACCACGGTGACCGGCAGACGGTTGAGGATGCTAGTCTGGGCATCGTTCGCCAGGCTGAGGCTGACGTCCCGGGCCTGGACCTTGAAGCGCAGCGGCTGGCCGAGGGCCAGGGACGTGTGGGCCACGCGTACGTTCAGTTGACTGTCGGGCAGGTTCAGGGTCAGCAATTGGTACGCCGGGTCATAGCCGCTGACCTTGCCTTCGATCACCACCCCGGCGTCATCCCCCAGGGCTAATGGCAGGTCGAGCCGGGCCAGGGTTTCGCCGATGGGGCCGCTGGCCTGCGCGCGGCCAGCGTCGAGCAGCACGATGTGATCGGCCAGGCGCGCCACTTCGTCCTGGGAATGGCTGACATACAGCACCGGGATGTCCAGCTCATCGTGGAGTCGTTGCAGATAAGGCAGGATTTCGTTTTTGCGCCGGGTATCGAGGGCGGCCAGCGGCTCATCCATCAGCAGCAGCCGCGGGCTGGTGAGCAAGGCTCGGGCGATGCCCACCCGTTGGCGCTCGCCGCCGGAGAGGTTGTGCGGTTGGCGATCGAGCAAGTGCCCGATACCCAGCAGATCGGTGGCCTGGTCCATGTCCACCCGCCGTTGCGCCGGCGCAATGCGCTTGAGGCCGAACGCCAGGTTGGCCCGTACCGACAGGTGGGCGAACAGGCTCGCCTCCTGGAACACATACCCCACCGGCCGCTTGTGGGGCGGCACGAACACGCCGTGCTCGCTGTCCTGCCACACGTGGCCGTTGACCTCGATAAAGCCCCGGGCCGGCTGCTCCAACCCGGCGATGCAGCGCAGGCAAGTGGTCTTGCCGGAGCCGGAAGGCCCATACAGGGCGGTCACGCCACGGCCCGGCAGTTGCACATCCAGGTCCAGCGAGAAAGCCCCGTGGTCGAGTTGCAAGCGCGCGTTGATCATCGATCAGCTCCAACCGGCGCGGGTTCGGCGGCTGGAGTACAGGGCCAGCAGCACCAGGAATGAGAACACCAGCATCGCCGCCGCCAGCCAGTGGGCCTGGGCATATTCCAGGGCTTCGACATGGTCGTAGATCTGTACCGACACCACCCGGGTTTTTTCCGGGATGTTGCCGCCGATCATCAGCACCACGCCGAATTCGCCGACGGTGTGGGCGAATCCCAGAATCGCCGCGGTGATGAAGCCAGGACGGGCCAGGGGCAGGATGACGCTGAAAAACGTATCCCAAGGCCCGGCTCGCAGGGTGGCGGCGACTTCCAGGGGGCGACTGCCGATGGCCGCGAAGGCGTTTTGCAACGGCTGCACCACAAACGGCATGGAATAGATCACCGAGCCGATCACCAGCCCGGTAAAGCTGAAGGTGAGGGTGCCCAACCCGAGGGCTTGGGTGAGCTGGCCGATCCAGCCGTTCGGCCCCAATGCCAGCAGCAGGTAAAAGCCAATCACCGTGGGCGGCAGCACCAACGGCAACGCCACTACTGCCCCCACCGGCCCGCGCAACCGGGAGCGGGTGCGTGACAGCCACAACGCGATGGGCGTGCCGATGAGCAGCAGGATCACCGTGGTCAAGGACGCCAGTTTCAGGGTCAGCCAGATGGCGGCGTAGTCGGCGCTGGTCAGTGGCATTTAACGTTGGTAACCGTAGGCTTGGATAATGGCGGCGGCTTTCGGGCCCTTGAGGTAATCCACCAGGGCCACGGCGGCGGGGTTGTCCCGACCCTTGGTGAGGATCACCGCGTCCTGTTTGATCGGGTCATGCAGTTCGGCCGGGACGATCCACGCCGAGCCGCTGGTGACCTTGCCGTCCTTGTAGATTTGCGACAAGGCGACGAAGCCCAGTTCAGCGTTACCGGTGGAGACGAACTGGTAGGCCTGGGTGATGTTCTGGCCTTCGACGAGCCTGCTTTTGACCTGGTCGGTCAAGCCCAGCTTGTCCAGCACCTGGGTCGCGGCCAGGCCGTAGGGCGCGGTTTTCGGGTTGGCGATGGACAGGTGTTGGAAGTCGTTGCGCTTGAGGACCTGGCCCTGGTTGTCGACATGACCGGCCTTGGCCGACCACAGCGCCAGGGTGCCGACAGCGTAGGTGAAGCGCGAGCCTTTGACGGTGTCGCCTTCGCTTTCGAGTCTGGCCGGGGTGGTGTCGTCGGCGGCGAGGAAGACTTCGAACGGCGCGCCATTCTTTATCTGGGTGTAGAACTGCCCGGTGGCGCCGTAGGCCGTCACCAGTTTGTGACCGGTGTCTTTTTCGAAATCGGCGGCAATGGCCTGGATCGGTGCGGTGAAATTGGCGGCGACGGCCACCTGCACCTCGGCAGCCTGGACGGTGCCAACGGTAAAGAGCGTGGTCAGCAGCAACGGCGCGAAGCGGGCGGGGCGCATAGGTCAGGTTCCGTAAGGTCAAGTTCGCTATATATCGGAATATATAGCGAATAGCCGGCAAACGGAACGTGGCATTTTGCCTGGGCAGCTAGGGGCGAGGGCTGGCCCCATCGCGAGCAAGCTCGCTCCCACAGGGGGCGGAGGTGATTGCGGGATTTATGTTCACCTCGCAACCTGTGGAATGGGCTTGCTCCCACAGGTCCGGCGGTGTGACCAGATTTGCCGGTTGCCCCTATCTCTTGTGGGAGATTCTATGTTGCAGGGGAACCCTGCACCGTTAAATTTGGCCGGTATTCGCTCTGTTTTTTCATCAGAGCGAATGCCACTCGGCACAACTTGCGGGCAAGGATTACAAGAGCCTGGGTTCTGGCAAGGCCTCGCGCCAAATAGGACTCATAGTAAGGTTTCCAGGTGGGGGACCGGCAAGCCGCCATAGCTGCGGTGTGTGCCAAACGTCGTAGCTCGCCGTCTCCTTTCTTGCTCAGATACCTGGGGCTATGTTTTTTCCCGGAATCCTTTGGTCTCAAATCCAATCCTAAAAAGGCAATGAACGCA